>NZ_SMJZ01000151.1 GCF_004348345.1 Nonomuraea longispora | reverse complement strand
GGACAGCATGGGTGGGCCGGGAGGTCTCCCGGCAGGCGATCGAGCGCGGGCACCGGGTGACGTGCCTGGCGCGCGGCGAGAGCGGGGCGGTGGCCGACGGCGCGGCGCTGGTGGCGGCCGACCGGCGCGATCCCTCGGCGTACGCGCCGCTGCTCGGCCGCGACTGGGACGCGGTCGTCGAGGTGTCGTGGCAGCCCCGCTTCGTCCGCGAAGCGCTCGCCGCCCTGGGCGGCCGGGCCCGGCACTGGGCCTATGTCTCCTCCGGCAACGCCTACGCCTCCCACGCCGAGCCGGGCATGAACGAGTCTGCCCCGCTCCTGGCCCCGACCGACCGCGACGAGGTCGGCCGCGAGCTCTACGGCGAGGCCAAGGTCGCCTGCGAGCAGGCGTCGGAGGCCGTTGTGGGCGACCGCCTGCTCATCGCCCGCGCCGGGCTCATCGGCGGCCCCGGCGACCACAGCGGGCGCTCCGGCTACTGGGTGGCCCGTGCCGCGCGCGACCCGCACGGGCCGATGCTGGTCCCTGACACGCCGGACAGTCCGACGCAGGTCATCGACGTACGCGACCTGGCCGCCTGGCTGCTCGACGCCGCCGAGCGCGGCACCACCGGCACCTACAACGCCGTCGGCCCCGTCGTCCCGTTCGACGCCTGGATCGCGCTGTGCCGCGCCGCCGGCGGCCACACCGGCCCGGTCGTCACCGCCGGATCGGCCTGGCTGCTGGAGAACGGCGTGACCCAGTACATGGGGGCCGAGTCACTGCCGATGTGGCTGGTCGAGCCGGGCTGGGAGGGCTGGTCGGCCCGCAGCGGCGCCGCCGCGCAGGCCGCGGGGCTGCGCCATCGGCCCCGGGCCGAACTGGTGTCCGACACGCTGGCCTGGGAACGCGAGCAGGGCCTCGACCGCGAACGACGCGCCGGCCTCAGCGCCAAGCGCGAGCACGCACTCCTCGACGCCCTGGGCCGCGCGCCCGCGGGCGGATGACCACGCGGCAATCTTCACCATGATTGTCGACAAGGCCATCTACTGCACTGGAGCGCCGGGTCTTCAGCGGCGAGCACGACGACGTCACGGCCGACACCTACCCGCTCAAGCGCGAGGTCCTGGAGTTCGGGACGGCCCAGGACCCGCCCATACCGGTGCTGGAGGAGATCGTGAAGGGCCGGTGGCGTTGGGCGACGGCACCCGCGACCACTTCCGTGACGCACTGGACCACCTGCTGCGCGTGGACTCCCAGGTCGACGAGCACAACGACCTGCTCACCAGCGCTCTGAGCGCCCACCTGACCCTGGTGGGACGTGACCAGAACAAGGTCGCCATGCAGCAGAACGCCGACATGCGGAAGATCTCCGCATGGGCGGCCGTCATCGCCGTCCCCACCATGATGGCTTGGATCTACGGCATGAACTTCGACCACATGCCGAACTCCACTGGTCGCTCGGCTATCCCTGAGCCTGCGCCTCATGGTCGTCGCCGTGCTCGTCGTCCACCGGCTGCTCCCAGGAGCGGATGGTTGTGATCCGCCACCCGCTCCCGCGTGCGCTACGGCCGGCGCGTTCCGAAACGCCAGCGGGTCGCGCCGTACGGCTCCTCTGTCGCGACGCCGACCACCGTGCGGAAGGCGAACCGGTAGACCTGCCAGGGCGGCGGCCCCGCGCTGGGCGCGCTGAACGGCGCCGTGAGCGCGTCACCGTCGACCTCCGCAGGCCAGCCGCCCGCGCGATAGCCGGCGGCGACCTGCTCCAGCGTCGCCGCATCGGTGACCCTGGCCGCGCTGCCGTCGAGGACGAGATCGATGCCGGGCAGCCGGACGGAGATCGTGCAGCGCGGGTTGGCCGCCAGGTCACGCGCCTTGCGGGCGGCCGGGCTGCTGGTGAAGTAGAGCTCGCCGTCCAGCCACTGCGCACCCACACCCGCCGCGTGCGGCGTTCCGTCCAGGCGGCACGTCCCGAGGAAATACGTGACGTCAGGGCTCGGCACGGCGGCGAGCGCGTCACGGGCGCGGCTCCACGGCAGCTCCGCGTCTCCGTAGCGGTCGAGGTTCGCGGTCTCGTTGGGTGCTTGTTCGCTCATGCATATTGAGACCGTCGCGAGGAGGAAAACTCATCGCGACACCGGCGCCTCTGCCCGCCCCTGCCGTACAGCGGTCACGCACAAGCTGCTGTTCCGCTGGGGCATCGATGACTTGCACGTGCGGCATCGCCACTACGATGAAACCGGATCGCTCCGACGCATGCTGCCTTCGTCGCACGACCGCGTCCGCGAGGCCATTGACCGACAGTTCCGGCGGCCCGGAGCCGTTGAGGCAGAACTGAGGGTCACACAGCGGCGAGGGATCGGTCAGGTGGCCGCAATGACGGTGCTGCGGACATGTCCTCCCTTTGACGTGCGGCGTCCTCAGTGGACCGGCAGGCCGGTGACCGCTCTGCCGATGATGAGGCGCTGGATCTCCGACGTGCCCTCGAAGATGGTGAAGATCTTGGCGTCGCGGTGGAAACGCTCGACCGGATGGTCGCGGGTGTAGCCGGCCCCGCCCAGGATCTGGATGGCCTGCTCCGTCACCCACACCGCCGTCTCTCCCGCGACCAGCTTCGACATCGAGCCTTCCGCCTGTTCGAAGGGCCTGCCGTTCCTGGCCATCCAGGCGGCTCGCCAGGTCAGCAGGCGGGCGATGTCGACCCGGGCCGCCATGTCGGCCAGCAGGAAGGCGATGGCCTGGTTCGACCCGATCCGGCGGCCGAACTGCTCCCTCTCGCGGGCGTAGTCCCTGGCGTACTCGAAGGCGGCCCGCGCGATGCCCACGGCCATCGCGGCCACGGCCGGGCGGGTGGTCTCGAACGTGCGCATCGCCGCCTGCTCCCCTGCCCGTTCCCCGTTGCGTACCCGGCTCAGCCTGGCCTCCAGCTTCTCCTTGCCGCCCAGCAGGCAGGAGCCTGGTACGCGGACGTCGTCGAGTACGACCTCGGCCGTGTGGGAGGCACGGATGCCGTGTTTGCGGAACTTCTGGCCCATGGACAGGCCGGGCGTGCCCAGGGGCACGACGAAGGAGGCCTGGCCGCGGGTGCCGAGTGACGGGTCGACCGAGGCGACGACCACGTGCACGTTCGCGATGCCGCCGTTCGTGACCCACGCCTTGACGCCGTCCAGCACCCAGTCGTCCCCGTCGGGCACGGCGCGGGTGCGGATGGCGCCGACGTCGGACCCGGCGTCCGGCTCCGACGCGCAGAAGGCGCCCAGCTTGACGTCGCTCTCGGAGCCGAACATCTGCGGCAGCCACTCCCCCACCTGCTCGGGCGTGCCGTTGCCGGCCAGGGCCGCGGCCGCCAGCCCGGTGCCGACGATGGACAGGCCGATGCCCGCGTCGCCCCAGAAGATCTCCTCGAACGCCACCGGCAGTGCCAGCCCGCTCTCCTCCAACCACTGGGTGGCGAAGAAGTCGAGCGAGTAGAGCCCGATCTTCGCCGCCTCCTGGATGACCGGCCACGGGGCTTCCTCGCGCTCGTCCCACTCGGCGCCCGCCGGGCGGATCACGTCGCGGGCGAACGCGTGCACCCAGTCGCGCACCTCGGCCACGTCGTCGCTGGGCTCGGGACAGAAAGCGCTCATGCAGCACCCCTTGCTCGTTACCGCCGGTAACACCTTACCCGTGGGTAGAGCCGCCCGCGAAGGTGCCGGTGGTACGGGGTTCAGGCCGCCATGGTGATCATCGGTGGGCGTTCGGCGATGCCGATGTCGGTCAGCAGGACGTCGTGCCCGTCGCCGGCCCTGCGGAACTGCGCCAGCCGGAGCGAGGGCGCGTGGCAGGTCTCGATCTTGCCCTGGCGTTCCAGCCGGGACCACGCGGCCAGCATGATCTGGGACGCCATCCCTCCCAAGGCTTCCGTGGACTGCGGCGCGTGCTCCCGCGAGCCCAGGTCCACCTGCGCGAACGCGTCCAGCCCCGCCAGTTCGAGCAGGTCGATGAGCAGCCCGAGCTCCACGCCGTAGCCGGTCAGGAACGGCACCCGTTCCAGGGCGGAGCGCCGGCCGGCGTACTCACCCGCCAGCGGCTGCACGAACCCGGCCAGCCGCGGCCAGTGGAGGTTGATCAGGGGGCGGGCGACCAGTTCGGTGACGCGGCCGCCGCCGTTGGAGCAGCCGTTGAGGGGACGGTCATAGCACGCTTTGGCGTACACCACGGTCGGGTCGGCGAGGATGGGCCCGAGCAACCCAAATACCAGTGAAGGGCGAAATTTCCGGATATCGGCGTCGGCGAACACCAGCACATCCCCCGAGGTGACCGCCAGCGACTTCCAGAGCGCCTCCCCCTTGCCGTCGAGCGGCTTGAGCCGCGGCAGGATCTCGTCCTGGGCGTGCACCGTGGCCCCGGCCCGCGCGGCCACCAAGGCGGTGTCGTCGGTGGAGCGCGAGTCGATGACCACGATCTCGTCGACGAGCCCGCCCAGCTCCCGCCGGATCACCGTGACGATCTCCCCCACGGTCTCCCGCTCATCGCGGGCCGGGAGCACCACGCTCACCGTCGTACGGCCCTTGGCGGCCACCAGGTCCCGCAGCGGCCAGTCCGTGACGCACGAAGTACGGCGTCGCAACCATGTACGCACCTCACGCAGCATGCGACCCCTCCCCCCGTATCCCCACATTTCAGCTTAGGGGGTGGTGGCGTGGCGCTCCAGAAAGGTGTAAACGTCCGCCTCGTCCACCCCGGGGAACGACCCGGGCGGCAACGCGGCCAGGACGTGGGAGTTGGCGCGGGCGGACGGCCAGGCGTACCCCTCCCACCGTTCGGCCAGCCCGGCGGGCGGGCGGCGGCAGCAGTCGCCGTTGGGACAGCCGGAACGGGTGCGGTTGGTGGTCTCACGCCCCCGGAACCAGCGCGACTCCTTGTACGGCACTCCCAGCGTGATGGCGAAGTCCCGCTCGCGCGACGGATCGACGTGGGCCACGCAGAAATAGGTCCCGGTGGGCGAGTCGGAGTACTGGTAGAACACCGAGAACCGGTCGGGTGAGGCGAAGACCTGCCGCCCCGACCACTGCAGGCACATGCGCTGCCCCTCGATGGCCCCCTGCTCGTCCGCGGGGAAGACGATGCCGTCGTTCTCGTACGCCTTGTAGATGATGCCTCCGGCGTCGTTGCGCACGAAGTGGCAGACGAGTCCGAGATGGTGCGTGGCCAGGTTGGTGAAGCGGTGGGCGGCCATCTCGTACGACACCGCGAACACGTCGCGCAGGTCCTCCACCGACACCGCCCGCTGCGCCTTGGCCTCCTGGAGGTAGGGCGCGGCGGCCCGCTCGGGGACGAGCACGGCTGCGGCGAAATAGTTGGCCTCGGTGCGCTGGCGCAGGAAGTCGGCGAAGTCCCGGGGTTTGTCGTGGCCGAGCGCGAGGTGGCCGAGCGTCTGGAGCAGGATCGTACGCGGGGTGTGCATGCCGAGCTGCTCGTGTTTGACGTAGATGCGCCGGTGGCGCAGATCGGTGATGGAGCGCACGGAGCGCGGCAGGTCCTGGGCGGTGTGCACCGTGTAGCCGAAGTGCGTGACCAGCCCCTGGATCATGCTCTGCGACAGGGCGCCCGTACGGTAGCCGACGGCGTCGAGCGCCTGGGCGGCGGCCTTCTCGATGTCGGGGAAATAGTTGCCCACCTCCCGCTGCCGGCGGCGCAGCTCGGCGTTGGCGACCCGGGCCTCCTCGGGGGTGGCCGTGCCGCGGGCCTGCCGGGCGCGTAGTTCGCCGTACAGACCGAGGAGATGTTCGAGCACGTCGTTCGGCACGCGCGCGGAGACCTTCAGCCGCGGCAGGCCGAGCCCCGCGTAGATGGGGTCGCGCTGGGCCTCCTCCAGCGCGATCTCGAGCTGTGCGCGGCGGTTGGGCGGCTGGCGGCGCAGCAGTTCCTCGACGGGCACGCCGAGGGCCGAGGCGAGCGACTTGAGCAGCGACAACTTGGGCTCGCGCTTGCCGTTCTCCAGCAATGACAGCTGGCTGGGCGCCCTGCCGACGCGCGACCCGAGGTCGGACAGGGTGAGGCCGCGCTGTTTACGCAGGTGACGGAGGCGCTGGCCAAAGGCGATCAGATCCAGCTCCTGCGTCAAAGACAGCGGTTCTTCACCGAGCAACGGCCCCATGTCGGCATCTTAGGCAGAAAAACCAGCCATTTTCTAGATTTCGGACACCAAGCGCTCGGCCGGTCGGAGCACACCCGCACCGCCGGACGCGCGCGCCGCCCGTTCCGGCTCAGGCCGGAACCCGTGTCCCGGATACGGGAACCGTCACGGCCGGTCAGCGCGGGTCCAGCCGGATGCGCGCCATCGCGACCGGGCCGGCGGGCGAGTGGTTCGGCGGCGAGCCCAAGCTGGCCCTCGACCCGTCCCGCCGCGCTCCGTACGGGGCGGAAGCGCAATCTGGTACGCATCGCCATCAGCGGCAGGAGGTGACCGCCGTGCCGTCGGCCGGACGCGAACGAACACGAGCATGCCGGTTCGTGGAAAACTCGCGATTTCTTCTCCGAAGAATACCGGCAGGTAGAGCATATTTCGATAATTTTCGTGAATCTTCCCATCGTCGCCGACTTTCGACCGTGTGGCCCGGGGCAGAGACTCGGCGTAAGCCCCAGGGGACGACGAAGGAGTGATCATGAAGGATCGCCTCAAGGGAGCTGCCGAGCAGCTGCAGGACGAATGGGACAACGATCCGCGCTGGGCGGGCATCGAGCGTACGTACAGCGCCGAGGACGTGATCCGGCTGCGCGGCAGCGTCCAGGAGGAGCACACGCTCGCCCGGCTCGGCGCCGAGCGGCTGTGGGCCCTGCTGCACACCGAGGACTACGTCGCCTCGCTCGGCGCACTCACCGGCAACCAGGCCGTCCAGCAGGTGAAGGCCGGGCTGAAGGCGATCTACCTGTCCGGCTGGCAGGTCGCCGCCGACGCCAACCTGGGCGGGCACACCTACCCCGACCAGAGCCTGTACCCGGCCAACTCCGTGCCGGCCGTCGTCCGCCGCATCAACAACGCGCTGCTGCGGGCCGACCAGATCACGTGGTCGGAAGGCGTCGAGAGCCCGCACTGGCTGGCTCCGATCGTGGCCGACGCGGAGGCCGGGTTCGGCGGCGTGCTCAACGCCTTCGAGCTGATGAAAGGCATGATCGCGGCCGGCGCCGCGGGCGTGCACTGGGAGGACCAGCTCGCCTCCGAGAAGAAGTGCGGCCACCTCGGCGGCAAGGTGCTGATCCCCACCGGCCAGCACGTCAAGACACTCAACGCCGCCCGCCTCGCCGCCGACGTCTGCGGCGTCCCCTCACTGATCATCGCGCGGACCGACGCCCAGGCCGCGACACTGCTGACCAGTGACGTGGACCCGCGCGACCAGGCGTTCACCACCGGCGAGCGCACCGCCGAAGGCTTCTACCGGGTCAGGAACGGGCTGGAGGCGTGCATCGCGCGCGGCCTGGCGTACGCGCCGCACTCCGACCTGCTCTGGATGGAGACCGGCACGCCCGACCTGCAGATCGCCCGCGAGTTCGCCGAGGCGATCAAGGCCGAGCACCCGGACCAGCTGCTCGCCTACAACTGCTCGCCGTCGTTCAACTGGAAGAAGCATTTGGACGACTCCACGATCGCCAAGTTCCAGCGGGAACTGGGCCACATGGGGTACAAGTTCCAGTTCATCACGCTGGCCGGCTTCCACTCCCTCAACTACTCCATGTTCGACCTGGCCCGGGGGTACGCGGGCGACGGCATGCCGGCGTACGTGGAGCTGCAGGAGGCGGAGTTCGCCGCCGAGGCGCGCGGCTACACCGCGACCCGGCACCAGCGCGAGGTCGGCACCGGCTACTTCGACCTGGTCAGCACGGCCGTGGCCCCCGACTCCTCGACGACCGCGCTCAAGGGCTCGACCGAGGAGGAGCAGTTCGCCCACTGAGCACCTGAACGCGCCGGCCACCTCCAGGGCATGGGAGGGTCCCCGGCGGCGGCCGCGCCAGTCCTCCCCAGCGCTGGCGCGGCCTTTGTCATGAGGAGCCGGCGGGCGTCGGAGTGTCAGGGGCGTGCGTGGACGGACCTGGCGACTCGCCCGGCCCGTCCTGGGGGATCGTGGTGATCGACGACGACGGCCGCGGGCAGTCCCGCCTGGGCATGGCGCCGCGCCTCCTGCCCGCCGGGGCCGCGCACGCGCCGGGGTCGTCCCCGCCGGGCTCCTGCGGCGCGGCGGAGCCGGACCAGGGTGCTCGCGGGTGCCGGATGTCCCACCGCCGGGGCGAAGGACTGCGGGCGCCGTCCGGCGTACGGGTGCGCGTGACGAACACCGTGGGCGTGGCCGGATCCGTCGCCTGCCTCGTCGCGGGCCCCGTAGCAGGCCCCGTTGCAGGCCCCGTTGCAGGCCCCGTTGCAGGCCCCGTTGCAGGCCCCGTTGCAGGCCCCGTTGCAGGCCCCGTTGCAGGCATGGCCCGGGTGGGCGGCACGCGCCCGGCCGGGGTGGGGCGTGTGGTGGACACGGCGCTGCCCTCCGGCCGGGCGGCGGACGGCGGGTCGCCGGGCAGCAGCGAGCCGCCTCCGATGGGCGTGCCGTCCGCTCCTGAGGCCGCGATCACCGTGATGGCCGCGATCGACACCGTGGCCAGCGCGGCAAAGCCGGCGTGCGCGAGGCTCGCCCCGGCCCTTGCCCTCCGGCCCTTGCGGGAACGCTCCACGACCGCCTCACCGGAGGGCTCGCCGCACGCCTCGCCGGAGCACGCGCCGCCCGGCTCTCCGGGGGCGGCGTCACCGTGCCGTACCCGTCCCCCTCCCGGCGGGTACGGCACGGGAGTCCAGATCTTTCGCAGCACCTCGTCGACCGCACGGCGCAGATCCTGCGGATCGCCGACGCCGCCGGCGGCGAGCAGCACCCGCAGCAGGTCGGCGGCCCGGGGCCGGTCGGCGGGCTCCTTGGCCAGCGCCGCCTCGACGGCGGGCCGCAGCAGGGCGGGCACGCCCTCGGCCCGCGGCGGCTCGAACAGGATGCGCCGGGTCAGCACGTCCGCCTCCCCGCTCCCGAACGGGTGGTGCCCCGTGGCCGCGAACGCCACCAGGCACCCCCACGCGAACACGTCGGACGCCGGCAGTGCCGCCGCGCCCGTCAGCCGCTCGGGCGCCACCCACCCGGGACTGCCCATGACCTGGCCGGCCTGCGTGTGGGCGGAGAGCGTGTCGACGTCGCGGGCGATGCCGAAGTCGATGACGCGCGGACCTCGCGGCGACAGCAGCACGTTGGCCGGCTTGAGGTCCCGGTGCACCAGCCCGGCCTCGTGGACGGCGACCAGCGCGGCGGCGACGCCGAGCGCCACACCGTAGGCCCGGTCGGGGGTCAGCGGCCCCTCCGCGAACGCGACCTGGGAGAGGGCGGGGCCCGGGATGTACTCGGTGACCAGATAGGGCCGGTCATGGTCGGTGCCGTCCTCGACGACCGCCGCCGTGCAGAACGGCACCAGTCTGCGCGAGAAAGCCACTTCCTCGGCGAAGCGGGCGCGCAACGTGGCATCGTTGAGATGCACCGTATGGGGTGTCTTGAGCGCTACCAGGCCACTCTGAGCGTGTTCGGCCAGGTAGACGACTCCCATTCCGCCCGCACCGAGGCGGCCCAGCAGCAGATATCGCCCGATGATGACCGGGTCGCACGCCGTAAGCGGTCGCACGCCGGCAGACAGGTCACTCGCACCACGCGCCATCCGGGTTTCGCCCTTCCTGTCTGGACCATGGCACAGCACACTGTGACCGCATCCAGGCGGGCTTTCCGTACGTCTTGCGCAAGCGGTATCAGAGGTAAGGCGATCGTTCCTCCGGAGTGAGGAAGCCGTGGGGCGTATGTGGTGTTCCGTTCCTGGGGAGGACCGGGTTCAGGACGCGATGGCGGCGGCCTCCTCCGCCTCGACCTGGCGGTTCCAATCCTTCTTGACCGCCCGCCAGCCCTCGTCGTCCACGCCCGCGCGCCAGTAGCCGGAGATGGACAGCCGGTCCATCGGGATCCCCCGCTCCAGCCGCAAGTGCCGGCGCAGCACCTTCACGAACCCCGCCTCCCCGTGCACGAACGCGTGCACGTCGCCCTCGGGGAACTCCAGCTCCCGCACCGCCTCCACGAGCGCCTGGCCCACGGGACGCTCGCCCCGGTAGAGCCACAGGATCCGCGCGTCGGCGGCGGTGTCGAGCTTCTGCTCGTCGCCCGGCCCGTCCACCTCGACCAGGACGTGCGCGAGTGCCCCTTCCCGCAGCGCTTCGAGCGAGGCCGCGATCGCGGGCAGCGCGCTCTCGTCACCCACGAGGAGGTGCCAGCCCGCCTCGGAGTCGGGTGCGTAGCCGCCGCCGGGGCCGAGCATGAGCAGCACGTCCCCCGGCTTCGCCGCGGCGGCCCATGGCCCGGCCAGCCCCTCGTCGCCGTGCACGACGAAGTCGAGGGTCAGCTCGCGGGCGTCGGGGTCCCAGGCGCGCACGGTGTAGGTGCGCAGCCGTGGCCAGTGCTCGCGCGGCATCGTCGCGCGGCACTCCTTCACGCTGAACGGCTTGGGGTAGTCGACGTCGTCGTACAGGAAGACCAGCTTGACGTAGTGGTCGGTGAACCCCGTGGTGGCGAAGCCGGACAGCCCGTCACCCCCCAGCACGACGCGTACCATGTGCCGCGAGATCCACTCGGTCCGCAGGACGACGCCCTTGTGATGATCTGCGGGCTTCTCAGCCATTCAAACAGCCCCCTGACTCAGGTTAGGTATACCTAACCTTACATGCTTCCGATCGCCAGCCGCAGGCCGATCGCCATAAAAAAGGGACACGACGTAATTCATGCCGCGGCCGGATCCTCCAGTGAGCCCGGCCGGCCGGCCACCGCCCCCAGAAATCTCGCGATGTGACGGAACGCCAGCCGCGCCTCCGGCAGCACGTCCGCCAGGATCGGGAAGACGTGCGGCATACGGTCCCACTCCTCATATCTGACCGCCACCCCCGCCCGGCGGGCCCGCTCGGCGACGCGCCTGCCCTCGTCGCGCAGCACCTCCGTCGACCCCGTCACGATCATGAGAGGCGGCAGCGCCGTGAAGTCGCCGTGCACCGGCGACACCAGCGGATCCCGCGGATCCAGGCCGGAGGTCCACCGGCGGGCCAGCCAGCGCACCCGGCTCTCCGGGAGCATGGGGTCCTGCCAGCGGTTCGCGCGCCGCGGAGCGTCGGTCAGGTCCGTCCACGGCGACAGGCAGATCGCGGCGGCGGGCAGGGGCAGTCCCCGGTCGCGCAGCGCGAGCAGGGTCGCCAGCGTCAGGTGGCCGCCGGCCGAGTCGCCCGCGAGCACGATGTCCCCGGCCGCGTGGCCACGCCCGAGCAGGCAGTCGTAGGCGTCCATCGCGTCGGACAGCGAGTCGGCCAGCGTGTGCACCGGCCCCTGCCGGTAGTCCAGCGCCAGCACCGGCCGCCCGGCCGCGGCCGACAACCGCCACGTGATCGGCCGGTGCGTCCCCGGCGAACACGAGAAGTACCCGCCTCCGTGGAAGTAGAGCACGACCTTGCGCTCGTCGAGCCCTTCCCCGCCGCGCACCCACTCGCCGCCGCACGACGACAGGTGCGCGGGCGCGACCGCGACCTGCTCGGGGTACGGCAGTTGCACCAGCCGCGCGAGGTCACCCAGCCTGGCCGCGCAGACCAGCGCCAGCGGATGGCGCATCAGCAGGCTGGACGCGGGCTTCACGGTGCCGCGCATGAAACCGGTGAGCGCGCGGGCCTGCCAGCTCAGGGGGTATTGAGGAACTACGTCCCCATCTATGCGCATATCGGTCCTCCGGTAAGACCCCTTCCCCTTCTCATCCGCTCCTACCGGTCAGTACGGATCCGATCCTCGCAGCTCCAAATTGCGTTGCGAGCCCCCGATCCTCCAGCGGATAATTTCCTGCTTTCTCGTCGGCAGACCCGCGCACGGGTCCGGACACGGTATGTCACCGTGTCATCACCCCCCGGAGGTGCAAAACCATACCGCTCTACGCCCGGCTCGTCCGGTACGGCTTCAGGAAACACTCCACCTACGTCGCAGCCGCGCTCGCCGGCGCCTTCACCAACAGCGTGTTCGGCGTCCTGCGCGCCTACATCCTCATCGCGTTGTGGCAGGCCCGCCCCGGCCTGGCCGGCTACGACATCGCCGACGCCATCACCTACTGCTTCGTCACCCAGGCGTTCATCGCGCCGATGCAGCTGTTCGGCGGCGGCCTCGCCATACCCGAACGCATCCGCAGCGGCGACATCGCGCTCGACCTCGTCCGCCCGGCCCCGCTCCAGGCCTGGTCCTTCGCCGAGGACGTCGGCAGGGCCTCCTACCTGTTCCTGGTCCGCGGCATCCCGCCCATGCTGGTCGGCGCGGCCGTCTTCGGCGTCGTCGTCCCCGGCGACCCCGGCAGGTGGGCGGCGTTCATGGCCGGCTTCGCGCTCGCCGTCGTCGTCAGCTTCGGCTGGCGCTACCTCATCGCGCTGTCGGTCTGCTGGCTCATCGACGACCGCGGCGTGGCCGTCCTGTCGATGGTGCTCACCACGTTCTTCAGCGGCATGATGCTGCCCCTGCACATCTTCCCCGGGTGGCTGGCCGACGTCGCCAGGTCGCTGCCGTGGGCCGCCATGGTCCAGCTGCCCACCGACCTCTACCTCGGCAAGGCCGCCGTCATGGAGACACTCGCCTTCCAGGCGTTCTGGGCGACGGTCCTGCTCGTGCTCGGCGCGCTGGCCACCAGGGCGATCCGCCACAAGGTGGTGATCCAGGGTGGTTAGCCTCTATGCCCGGCTGGCCTGGACCTGGACCCGAGCCGCCGCCGCCTATCCCGCCTCCTTCGCGCTGATGACCGTGCTCGGCATCATCACGACCACGCTCGACGTCGCCGTGATTTTGATCGTCTTCGCCAACACCACCACCCTCGCCGGGTTCTCCCGCGACGAGGTGCTCTTCCTGTACGGCGCCGCGGGCGTGTCGTTCGCCCTCTGCGACCTCCTCGTCAGCAACATCGACCGGGTCAGCCAGCACATCAAGGCCGGCACCTTCGACACGTTCCTCATCAGACCCGTCAGCTCGTGGCTGCAGCTCACCACCGACCGCTTCAACCCCAACAGGCTCGGCCGCGTGCTGCAGGCCGTGCTCGTGCTCGGCTACGCCGTCGCGGTGCTCGATCTGGAGGGACGGCGACTCTGGATGATCCCCGTCATGGTGGTCACCGGGTTCGTCATCTTCGCCGCGCTCTGGACGCTGGTCGGCGCGGCTCAGTTCCTGCTCACGGACGCGCCGGAGCTGGGCAACGCCTTCACCTACGGCGGCCAGCAGCTCACCCAGTACCCCCTCGCCGTCTACGCCCGCGACCTGGTCAAGGGCGTGACCTACGTGCTCCCGATGGCCTTCGTCAACTGGCAGCCGGGCCTGTACGTGCTGGGCAGGGACGATCCCTTCGGCACGCCGGAGTTCATGCGTTTCCTCGGGCCGGCCGCCGCGCTGGCCCTCGTCCTGGCGGCCGGGCTCGCCTGGCGGCAGGGCATCAGGCACTACCGATCCACGGGGAGTTGACCATGATCGAGCTTGATCGGGCCGGGCGCTCGTTCAAGGTGAGACGAAGCCTCGTCCACGCCGTACGCGACCTGTCGTTCACCATCGCGCCGGGAGAGTTCGTCGGCTACCTCGGGCCCAACGGCGCGGGCAAGTCCACCACGATCAAGATGTTGTGCGGCATCCTCACGCCCACCTCGGGAACGGTGCGGGTGGCCGGCCTGGAACCGTCGCGCAGGCGCACCACCCTGGCCCGGCGGATCGGCGTGGTGTTCGGGCAGCGTACGACGTTGTGGTGGGATCTGCCGCTGGCCGACAGTTTTGAACTGATCCGGCACCTTTACAAAGTAGATCGCAACACGTTCCGCACGCGGCTCGACGAGCTGACCACCACGCTCGACCTCGGCTCCTTCATCCGCACGCCGGTGCGCCAGCTCAGCCTGGGGCAGCGCATGCGCGGCGACCTCGCGGCGGCGCTGCTGCACGCCCCCGACGTGCTGGTGCTCGACGAGCCGACGATCGGGCTCGACGTGGTCAGCAAGGCCGGCATCCGCGACTTCCTCAAGCGGCTCAACGCCGAGCGCGGCACCACCGTGCTGCTCACCACGCACGACCTGGGCGACATCGAGCGCCTGTGCCGGCGGGTCATGCTGATCGACCACGGCCAGCTGGCCTTCGACGGGACACTCGGCGACCTCATGGCCACGGCCCCCGACCAGTCCGACATCGAGGAGGTGGTCTCCCGCCTCTACACCGGCAGCGGCACCGCCTAGTAGTAGCTGCGCTCCGGCGTGGTCTCGTACTCCTCGTCGACGTCGTCGTCACGTCTCGACCAGCGCGACGGCATCAGCACGGGGATGAACAGGGCCACGCCGAGCAGGGCGAACACGCCCGTCGTCAGCAGTGTCCTGGCGCCGGCGCCGGCCTCCCTGACGAGCTGGTGCATCGACGGCTCGACGGGGACGAACGACAGCGCCCTGTTCACGTCGAGCGCGTAGACGACCGTCCAGGCCAGCAGCACCATCGACGGCAGGAACGTCGCCAGCGGCGAGACCCGCCCCGCCACCACGAGGCCGACCACCAGTCCCACGGCGGCCATCGAGCCGAGCGCGATCCACAACGTCTGGCTGTCGGGTGCGGCCGCCACGGAGCCCCCCGCCGCCTGCTGGACGGCCCATCCTCCGCCTGCCAGCACAGCGGCCGTCACCACAAGCCCGATGAGCAAACCAGCTAAGTGCCGCAACGTTCTCACCTCAATGTCGACGTGGTGGGCACGACCCTAGCGACAAAAGCCATTTTCGGCCCAGGCATTGTGCAGCTTCGATCTCAGGACCTCATATGCCCCTGCCCCGTGAGAACATGGGGCACACTCATGGGCGCGCGACTTCCTCTCAGGCTCGCGCGGACGGCCGCCTTCGCCGCTGTCTGCGTGACCCTCGCCGCCCTCGCCCACGTGCTGGGCGGCGGCGACGCACCGGCGCCGTGGACCGCCGCGCTCGGGCTCGCGTGCGTGTCCGCGCTGGGGTTCGCGCTGTGCGGCAGGGAGCGCTCGGCCCCGACGATCAACCTCGTGCTCGTCGGCGCGCAACTCGGGCTGCACGAACTGTTCGCCGGCGACGGCGCGTCCTACGTCTCGGTGCACGGCCACGCCCAGGGAGGCCTGGCCGTCGGCACCGGCATGTTGCTCACGCACCTGACGGCCACGGTGATCACGGGCCTGTGGCTCTCGCGCGGCGAGGCCGCCCTCTGGTCGCTGCTGCGCCGCATCGGCCACCGTCTCGTGCTGCTCGCACCGCTCGCCGTGTTCTCCCCCCGGCCCGCCGCGGCGATCGTCCGCACCAGGGTGGTGCCGCTCCAGCCGGGCTTCCGGCACTGCGTGTCCAGGCGTGGTCCTCCACTTCCCGCCTGACCTCTGACGCCCCATCACCTTTCGACCAAGTGGAGTTTCCGCATGTCCTTCGCACGCCGCGCGGCGACCGTGCTCGCCGCCACCACCGCTCTCACCGCCGGCCTCGCGCTGCCCGCGCTGGCCCACGTCACGGTCCAGCCCGGCACCGCCGAGCAGGGCTCGTTCACCAAGGTCGCCTTCCGGGTGCCGAACGAGCGCGACAACGCCTCGACCACCAAGATCGAGGTCTCCTTCCCCACCGACCACCCGCTGGCCTTCGTGTCGGTCAAGCCCGTGCCCGGGTGGGACGTCAAGGTCACCGAGGGCAAGCTCCCCGCGCCGGTCAAGACCGAGTACGGCGAACTGGAGGAGGCCGTCACCAAGGTCGTCTGGTCGGGCGGCGAGATCGAGCCGGGCCAGTTCCAGGAGTTCGAGGTGTCCATGGGCCAGTTGCCCACCGACACCGGTTCCCTGATGTTCCCGACGAAGCAGACCTACTCCGGAGGCGAGGTCGTCGACTGGTCGGAGGCCCCCAAGGCCGACGGCACCGAGGCCGAGCACCCCGCCCCGCTGCTCAAGCTGGTGCCCGCCGCCGGCGGCGACACGGCGACCTCCGCCTCGCCGTCCGCCGCCGCCGCAGGTGCCACGCCCTCGGTCGCCCCGGTGGCGGCGGCGTCGGCGTCCGACGGGACGGCCCGCCTGCTGGGCGGCGCGGGCCTGGTGGTGGGTGTGGCCGGCGTCGTCATCGGCTTCCTCGGCCTGCGGCGCCGCGCCTCCTCCTAGCGGATGGGCGGGGGCGCCCTCCCGGGGCGCCCCCCGCCCGTCCGTGTGCGGGTCTCAGGAGGTGATGTCCTTGCCGGAGAACCGGGCCCAGGCGATCGAGCCGAACAACAGGATGTACGCCCCGAACGCCAGCAGTCCTTCCCCCATCGCCGCGGTGTCGATGGGGCTGCGCAGAACCGCGTCGAAGTTCGTGAACCGCGTCGGCAGCAGGTACGGCGTGATCGAGCCGAGCTCCGGGATCGCGCGCAGCACCTGGCAGACGATGATCAGCACGATGGTGGCGGCGATGGCCCCGATGGACACCTCGGTGAACGTCGACATGGCCAGCGCGACGGCGGCCAGGGCGGCCATGCCCGCGCCCACGTAGCCGACGGCGATGACGATGCGCAGCAGCCCGTCGCCCATCGAGATCGTGGTGCCCGACAGCAGCGTCACGTCACCGGCGGGGAAGAGGACGAGCCCGGTCGCCAGCGCCGGCAGCGCCACCGCCGCGGTGACGGCGTACGCGAAGACGACCGCGTTGACATATTTGACGGCCAGCAGCCGGGTGCGCCCGGACGGCGCGGCCAGCAGGTAGCGCAGTGTCCCCGCGCCCGCCTCGCCCGCGATCGAGTCGCCCGCCACCACGCTGACGACGACCGGCATGAACAGCAGCACGAGGAACGAGAACGAGACGAACGTCAGCATGAGGCTGTTGCCCGCGACGTCCTCGATGATCCCGCCCATGCCGTCCTCGGCGGCGACGACCCGCAGGGCGACGCCGATGACGATCGGCACGACCCCCAGGGCGGCCAGCATCAGCAGATTGCGCGGCCGGCGGAACGTCAGTCCCAGCTCGGAGCCGAGCAGCCGCCAGAACGACCACGGCATCCGGGCGGGCGGCGTGCCGGGGTCCGCGGCGGGTTGCCGCGGCCCGCGTTCGGCGCTGCGCAGGGTCTCCCCGACCGGCACGAGCCCCGGTGTGCGCCTGGTCGCCGTCTCAGCCGCCGTCTCAGCCGCCGTCTCAGCCGCCGACATCGAAGCCCTCCCCTGTCAGTCCGACGAACACGTCCTCCAGGCTGGGCCGGACGACGGCCAGCCCGCGCACGGCCACGCCCTCCCCCACCAGCGCGGCGTTGATCTGCTCAGGCACGCGCCCGTCCAACTCGGCGGTGACCTCCGCGCCGGATCGGCGCACGTCGGGCAGGCCAAGCGTGCCGAGCACCCGCGCCGCGTCGGCGGCGTCGGGCGTCTCCACCCGGACGCGGACGACCAGGCCGCTGCGGAGCGAGGCGATCGTGCCCTGCGCCACGAGCCTGCCGGTCCGCATGATCGCGGCGTGCGTGCACATCTGCTCGACCTCGGCCAGCAGATGGGAGGAGACGAAGACCGTGGTGCCGTCCGCGGCGATCTCCTTGACCAGCGAGCGGACCTCGCGCGTGCCCTGCGGGTCGAGGCCGTTGGTCGGCTCGTCGAGGATGAGCAGCTCACGCGGGCCGAGCAGGGCGGCGGCGATGGCCAGACGCTGGCGCATGCCGAGCGAGTAGTTGCGGTAACGCTTGCCAGCGGCCGCCGACAGGCCCACCCGTTCCAGCGCCTCGGCGATGCGCCGCGCGGCGGTGCCGCCGCGGGCGGTCGGGTCGGCGGCGTCGAAGCGCCGCAGGTTGGCCTCGCCGGACAGGTACGGGTAGAAGGCCGGTCCCTCGACCACCGCGCCGACCCTGGGCAGCGCCTGGGCCAGGGGCAGGTCCAGCACGGAGTAGTCGCCGGCCGTCGGCGCGACCAGGCCCAGCAGCATGCGGATCGTCGTGGTCTTGCCCGAGCCGTTCGGCCCGAGGAAGCCGAACACCGAGCCGCGGGGCACTGCCAGGTCGAGCGCGTCCACGGCGACCTGGCCGCCGCGGAAACGCTTCGTCAGGCCGTGCGTGACGATGGCGCTCTCCCCCGGATCGGCCCCCGGGGGCGGGGCCGCCCCGAAGGGCGCCCCCGCTTCCTGAGTGACGGCGGTCACTTGATGCCCGCCGCCTTGGTGATCTCCTCCGGTGTGACCGGGCCGACCAGCATGCGGCCGTCGTCGGTCAGCAGGGCGGTGACGAGCTTGGTCTTGATGAGCTTGCCGGAGCCCCACGGGCCGCTCACCGGGGTGGCGGACTTGAGGACGCTGTCGAGCAGCGCCTTCGGGTCGGCGTCGGGGCCGAACCGCTCGCCGCCCTTCGGGGCCTGCGCCGCCTTGGCCACCAGCTCCTTCTGGTCGAAGGGCAGGACCGCCACGCTCGCCCAGCCGTCGCCGACCACCTTCACGCGGTCCTTGACGTGCTCGGCCTGTTCGGCGCGCTCCTCGGCGACGTGCTCGCCGTGGGGCATGTCGCCGAGCGTCCTCTCCTCCACCTTGGCGCCCGCGGGCGGGGCGAAGGCGAAGTTCTCGGGCGCCGGCGGCGTGAACGTCACCTGCGTGAACCCGACCTGGAACGCCGGCTCGGCCGAGCCCTTGGCGTAGACCTGGACCTGGAGCGGGACGTACGTCTCGCCGTCGAGCGCGATGCGTACCTCCTGGACCAGCGAGCCCTCCGCCTTGGGCGACAGCACGAGCTGGTAGGCCGGGCGGCCCGCCACCTCCGCCGTGTTGACCACCCGGACGTCGGTGTACTGCTCGGCGTCGGCCAGCAGCCGTTCCGACAGCTGCTGCGGCGTCAGGTCGGACGCCTGCGGCATCGGCGTGCGGTGTTCCTGGCCGGCGCCCTTCTTGACCGTCAGTCTGGTCGCGGTGTTGGTGGAGCTGTCCCAGTACCAGCCCTGGTCGCCGTCGAGGATCAGGTTGGTCTCGTTCAGCTGCGTCGGGATGGCCATCCGCACCTTGTCGTGGGCGCCGTACCAGACCTTCACCTCGTGCGAGCCGGACAGCAGGCTGAGCGGCGAGGTGTCGCCGGTCTGGGGCAGCGCGGGCAGGCCGAGCGACGCCGTCTGCTGGACAGTGCCGGACATCGGTGGCACGCCGCCCGCCTTGCTGGTGACCGACGCCGCGTCGGCCAGCAGCTGCTGGGCCGAGCGCTCCGGCAGGACGGGATCGCCGCTCACGGCGGCGATCACCGGGCCGGCGCCGATGGCGGCTCCGATGACGGCCGCAGCCGCGACCGGGACCCCCCACCTCACGTACGTTCCTCTTCGCATCTCACTCCTTTACCGTATGTCGATGCTCAGAGCCTGCGTCATGCATCCTTAGGCGGACCTGAGACTTTCTGAGACGGCTCTCAGCCTTCTCAGCGCCGTCTCAGCCCCAGGACAGGAGAATCGCCACATGAGAGTGCTTGTCGTCGAGGACGAGCGGCGGATGGCCGCCGCGCTCCAGCGGGGGCTCCAGGCGGAGGGGTTCGCCGTGGACCTCGCCCACGACGGCGAGGAGGGGCTGCACGCGGCCCGGCACGGGGCCTACGACGTCGTGGTGCTCGACATCATGTTGCCGAAGTTGTCGGGCTACAACGTGTGCAAGCGGCTGCGCGCCGAGGAGAACTGGGTGCCCATCCTCATGTTGTCGGCCAAGGACGGCGAGTACGACATGGCCGACGGGCTCGACCTGGGCGCCGACGACTACCTGACCAAGCCGTTCTCGTACGTGGTGCTGGTGGCCAGGCTGCGGGCACTGCTGCGGCGCGACACGGGGCGGCGGCCGTCGGTGCTGGTGGCGGGCGACCTGTCGCTCGACCCGGCGCGGCGCAGGGTGCAGCGGGGCGAACGGCCGGTCGAGCTGACGCCCAGGGAGTTCGCGCTGCTGGAATACCTGCTGCGCAGGCGCGACGAGGTGGTGTCGAAGACGGAGATCCTGGAGCACGTGTGGGACACCTTCGACACCGACCCCAACGTGGTCGAGGTGTACGTCGGCTACCTCCGGCGCAAGATCGACGCCCCCTTCGGCAGGAACGCGCTGCAGACCGTGCGCGGCGCCGGCTACCGGCTGGCGGGGGACGGTGGCTGACTCGCCGCTGGCCTGGTGGCGGCGGCAGGGGCTGCGGTTCCGGCTCACGGTGGCGGCCGCCGCAGTGCTGGCGCTGGCGCTGGCGGTGTCGGCCTCGGTGCTGCTCAGCGTGCTCGACCGGGCGCTGATCGACACCGTGGACGAGTCGACGAGGGCGCAGGCGCAGGCCGTGCGCGTGGCGGCCGACGCCGGGACGCTGACCAGCCCGATCACCACCCACGACGGCACGATCGTGCAGGTCATCGACGACCGCGGGCGGATCACGCACGTCACGTACGGAGCCGACCGGCTGGTGCCGCTGCTCGACGCGGAGGCCAGGGCTCAGGTGCTGGCCGACGGGCAGGCCACGCTGCTCGACGGGCGGCCGTACGCCATGCCGGGGTTCCTGCGCGTGATCGTGCTGCGCGCCGACCGCGGCCAGACCGTGGTGGCGGCCAGGCCCATCAGCGAGATCCAGACGAGCCTCGCCACGGCCGCAAGGGTGTTGTTCGTCGGCACGCCCGCGCTCGTGGTGCTGCTCGCGGTGGCGAGCTGGCTCATGATCGGCCGTACGCTGCAGCCGATCTCCGCCCTGCGCAGGGGCGCCGCGGAGGTCACGAACACGGCCAGGTCGCGCCGCCTGCCGGTGCCGCAGTCGCGGGACGAGGTGCACTCGCTGGCCACGACGCTCAACGACATGCTGGCCCGGCTGGAGGAGGCCGAGCAGCGCCAGCGCGCGCTGGTCGCCGACGCCGCGCACGAGTTGCGCAGCCCACTGGCCAGCATCCGGCTGCAGCTGGAGGTGGCGCTCGGGCACCCTGGCGGCCAGGACTGGCAGGAGACCGCCGAGGGCGTGCTCGAGGACACGATGCGGCTGGCCAGGCTGGCCGAGGACCTGCTGGCACTGGCCAGGCTGGACGAGCGCGGCGGCGTGCCCGCCAGGCGCGAGCCCGTCGACCTCGACGACGTGGTGCGCCAGGTCGTCGACCGGTACGGCGAGGCACGGCTGACGGTGTGCGACCCGGTCGTCGTGCGCGGCGACGCCCTCGACCTGAGCCGGGTGCTGACGAATCTGATGGACAACGCGGTACGCCACACCTCCTCCAAGGTCGACGTGGCGCTGACCGGCGACGGTGTGCTGACGGTGACCGACGACGGCCCCGGCGTCCCCGAGCAGGACCGCGATCGGGTGTTCAACCGCTTCACCCGGCTCGACTCCGGGCGCAGCCGCGACGAGGGCGGCGCCGGCCTCGGGCTGGCGATCGTCCGCGAGACCGTGCGGGCGCATGGCGGCACGGTCTCACTGGAGGACGCCGGCCCGGGGTTGCGGGCCGTGGTACGGCTGCCGGTGTCCCGCTAGGCCCGGCCCGCCGTACCTGTGCGGGCCACGACCCTGCCGCGGGCTCGTGCGCGGTGTCAAGCATCGCGGGCGATCCTGCCGGAGCCCTGCGCCGCGTCGTACGCGAAAACGCTCTTTCGCCGGGGACTGCCTGGACGGCGTCTTGTCACGTGCCAGGAAGGCACACGCCGGCGGGGGTTCCGGGAGGTGCTGGGGAATCAGAGGCCGGCGACGACGTCGTCCGCGGCCTTCATGGGCCCTTCACAGGCACGTGATGCTCGGCAGGGCCCCGGGCTCGGAATGGTCCGGGCCCTTCACAGCTGGTCGTGGATGGACATGGAGCGTTCCGAAAGTGGTCAGGCGGCTGTCCCCTTTTCTGCGGTGGCCAGGAAGTCCTGGGCGATGAGCGGCAAGCGGCGCCGGGCGTGGACCACGGCGATGATCCGGCGTACCGCGGGTTCGAGTGAGCGCACCACCAGGCCTGCGCGACCGGCCTGTTCGGCCATGCCGCGATACCACAGCAGGGACGCCTGACCGGCGCGTACCGCGTTGAGCCAGCCGTTGCGCTCGTCGGTTTCGAGCACGACCACGGGCGTCACCGCGAACTTGCCGAACATCGCGTCGAGCTCTCTGCGCCGCATGCTGCCGCGGGCGGGCAGCGCCAGGCGCATGCCGTTCAGCTTGCCCATCGGCACGGGGTTGGGGAGTTCGAGCCCGGGCGGGGAGATCAGCACGATCTCCTGGCGTTCGAGCGGGTGGGTGATGAGGTCGGTGGGCACGGGGAGATCGGTGAGCCCGAGATCGGCCCGCTGATCCCTGATGGCGCTGACGACGCCGTCGCGGCCGTCGCAGCGGACGATGTGCACGCGCACTCCCGGATGGTCGGCCGCGTAGGCGGGCAACAACCGCCCCGCGAGACCGGGTTCGAGGCTGGGCGTGGCGGCGATGCGGAGCTCGGCCTCGGTGGTGCCGGCGTGATTGGACAGACCCTCGATCTCGTGAACCGCGTCGAGCGCCTCCCTTGCCAGTTTCACCACCCGGCGACCTTGCGCGGTGACGACCACGCCGCGGCCGGAACGAGCGAAGAGCGTCATGCCGAGCTCCCGCTCAAGATCGCGGATGGCCCGCGACAGTGCGGGTTGCGCGATGTAGAGCGATCTTGCCGCGTCGGTCATGGTGCGGTGCTCCGCAGTCGCGACCACATAGCGGAGCTGCTGGAGATTCATGCCAAAGAAGCTAGGACACCGCCCGCCCTCGGGACCGAAAGATAGCGGAGATCACCTCGAATGATTTCGGACCGTAACCGAGTACCGCTACATCCGTGACGGGTGATAAATCAGTATGCTTTTGCCCCAAATTTGGCAAGGGTCCGCCAAGTCGCGGCGCAAAGCCACTGAAACCAGACAACCGCGTGAACGGGGAGACACGGTGACAGGGAACGGGCAGTATCCACCCCCGCCACAAGGGCCAGGGCAGCCCCAACGGCCACCCTCGTTGCCCTGGCCGCCGCCGGGCTACCGCCAGCCGCAGCCGCAGGGCGGCGGCCCGTACCCCTGTCTCTTATACACCT
>NZ_SMJZ01000150.1 GCF_004348345.1 Nonomuraea longispora | reverse complement strand
GCAGGCCCCCGCCCAGAGGGTGTGAGGGGTGCCGACGACAACTTCGAGCGCGACCTCACCTGGCTGCCGGACGGAATCGGGGCCGACCTGCGCGGGCGATACCCTTACCTGCGATGAACACCGTCGTCTCCACGATCGTCATCGCCGGCTCGCTGCTGCTCATGTTGATGAGCCTGGTCGTCGCGATCCGCAACCGGCCGATGGGCATGGTGCTGCTGTCCGGGTTCGCCCTGCTGGAGGTGACCCTGCTCGTCCAGGCCGGGCTCGTGATCGCGGCGGTGGCCGGCGGAGCGGGGCCCGGCGACAAGGTGACGCTGTTCGGCTACATCGGCGGCGGGGTGCTGATCCCGCCCGCCGGGGTGTTCCTGGCGCTGGCCGAGCGGAGCAGGTGGGGGCCGGCGATCCTGGTCGTGGCCGGCTTCGCGATCGCGGTGATGAACGGGCGCCTGATGCAGATCTGGCAGGGCGTGGCGTGAGTGCACCCATCGGCGCCGGGCCGGGGCGTGCCCTGATCGCCGTCTACGGGCTGTTCTCGCTGGCTGCGGGCGCGCGGGCGGCCGTGCAGATCGCCGGCCGTTTCTCCGAGGCGCCGCTGGCCTACACGCTGTCGGCGTTCGCGGCGCTGGTCTACATCGTGCTCACCGTGGCGCTCGCGCGCGGCGCGCGGCGCCTCGCGCTGGTCGCGCTCGGCATCGAGCTGGCCGGGGTGCTGATCATCGGCACCGCCAGCCTGGTGGATCCGGCGGCCTTCCCCGACGAGACGGTCTGGTCGGCGTACGGCAGGGGGTACCTGTTCATCCCCCTCGTGCTGCCGCTGGTGGGCCTCTACTGGCTGCTGCGCCGACGATGACGGCGGCCGGTGCGGCGTTATCGCCGTGCCCGCGGGGGCAGTGGCTGATCCCATGAGCAGTATCGAACACTCCGTAGACGTAGAGGCCCCCATCTCGGTGGCCTACAACCAGTGGACGCAGTTCGAGAGCTTCCCCGAGTTCATGGAGGGCGTGGAGTCGGTCAAGCAGATCGGCGACACGCGCACGGCGTGGGTGGTGGAGATCGCCGGTGTCAGTCGCGAGTTCGAGGCCGAGATCACCGAGCAGCACCCCGACGAGCGCGTGGCCTGGCGGTCGATCGACAAGCCGCACCAGGCGGGCGTGGTGACCTTCCACCGCATCGACGACACGAGGACGAAGGTCACGCTCCAGATGGAGTACGACCCCGAGGGCTTCGTCGAGACCGCGGGCGACTGGCTGCAGATCGTCCGCATGCGCGTCACGAACGACCTCAACCGCTTCAAGGAGTTCATCGAGTCGCGCGGCCGTGAGACGGGCGGCTGGCGCGGCGACGTTCCGGGGCCGCACCAGCGCGGTTCCACCTATGGCGGGGAGCAGTCGGTGCCGCCCGGCACCGTGGGCGGCGGCGGCGCGCCTCCCGGAGGCACGCTCCCGCCGCCCGGACCGGTGCCGCCGCACGACCCGCCGCCCGCGGGACCGCGTCCCATGCTCTGACCGGCGTCCCCCGTTCGGACCCAGCGTCCGCCCCCCGGGCCTGAGCCGGGCCCGGGGGTTCGTCGTCGGTCCTGCCGGTTCCCGCCGGTCCCGTCATCGGTCAGGAATAAATCGCCGTTTGGGTCCTGTTAGGCTGGTGATTCGTCCCATGACTTGATGAACGGAGGATCTCCGGCGCATGAGCGTGCTCGCCCAAGAGACCAGAGGCCGTACCAGCCCTCTCGCCTGGTTGCTCGTTTTGGGGATCGTCCTCGCCGCGCTCAACCTGCGCACCGCCGTCACCAGCGTGGGACCGCTGCTCGACCAGCTCGCCGGAGCCCTCGGCATGTCGAGCGTCGGCACCGGCGTGCTCACGACGCTGCCGGTGCTGGCCTTCGCCAGCGTGGGCGCGATCACCCCCGCGATGGCCAGACGCGTGGGTGAGCACCGGCTGCTGCTGCTCGCCCTCGTCACGCTGGGCGTGGGCATGCTCATCAGGTCAATGGCGGGCTCGGCCGAGATATTCCTGCTGAGCAGCGCGGTCGCGCTGTCCGGCGGGGCCGTCGGCAACGTGCTCATCCCGACGCTGATCAAGCGGCACTTCCCGGCCCGCACCGGGATCATGACCACCGTCTACACCACGGCCCTGGCGGCAGGCACCATGCTGGCCGCCGCCGCGACCGTGCCGATCGAGCGCGCGTCGGGCGACTGGCACATCGCGCTCGGCGTGTGGGCCGCACTGGCCGCCGTGGCCGCCGTTCCGTGGTTCGCGCTGCTGCGCAGTGAGCCGGCGCGGGACACGGGCGTCCGGGACACGGGCCTGCGCGTGCTGGTCAGGAGCAGGCTGGCGTGGATGGTGGCGATCTATTTCGGCACCCAGTCGATGATCGCGTACATCATGTTCGGCTGGCTCCCCACCATCCTCACCGACAGCGGCTACACCACCTCGCAGGCCGGGGTCATCCTCGGGGTGTTCACCGCGCTGAACATCCCGGTCTCCATCGCCACGCCCATGGTGGCCTCCCGCTTCCGCGACCAGCGACCCGTCGTGGTGGGGCTCGTGGTGTTCTACGCGGCGGGTTTCGTCGGGCTGTGGTTCGGGCCCGCGTCCATGGCGCTGGTCTGGATCGTGCTGGTGGCCGTGGGCATGGGGTCGTTCCCGCTGGCCCTGATGATGCTGGCGCTGCGCACCCGTACGCCGGAGGCCACCGGCGCGCTGTCGGCCTTCGGGCAGAGCGCCGGCTACCTCATCTCGGGCGCGGGACCGCTGCTGGTCGGCGTGCTGCGCGAGGCCACGGGCGGGTGGGCGCTGCCGTACACGATGATCTTCCTGGTCCTCGTGGCGCAGCTCTGCACCGGCCTGTACGCCGGCCGCGACCGCTACCTGGAGGACGAGCGCCCGCTCGCCACGGCTGGGAAGATCGGCGCATGAGATCCACCGTCGTCACCTTCCCGTCCGGCCGGACCAGCGGCCGCTCGCGGATCGCGGCGGTCGTGCCGGTGGGGGACCGGCACGGCCTGGCCGTCGCCGAGACGCCCTTCCATCCCCTCGACCACACCTGGCCCGACCAGCCCGCCGATCGCGGCACGATCGCGGGCCTGCCGGTTCTCGACTGCGTCACAGGGGCCCGGTCGAGCTCCGGCGAGGTCTTCGTGGGCGGGGACATCCCGGTGCGGCGCGGCGCCGAGGGGTGGGAGTGGCTGGTCCTGCACGTCACCTCCGAGCCGCTGCCCGGGCCCTGACCATGCGCACCACCTGCGGCCAGCGCGACGTGCGACAGCCGGGCAGGTGATTCGTCAGCATATGCTGACACGCGGGCGCATGTCAGCATATGCTGACGCTATGGACGTCACCGAAGTGGCCGGGAGGGCCGCCGACCGCGACCCCGAAGTGGGGCTGGCGGCGGTGGCCGCGCTCAGAGCCCTGCTGGAGGAACTGGAGGCGGCACACGTCTCCAACGCCCGCGCGCAGGGGTGGTCCTGGGAGCGGATCGCCGACGCGCTGGGGGTGCGCCGGCAGACCGCACACCGCAAGCACGCCCGCAGGACGAGGAGGTAACACGTGTTCGCCAGGTTCACGGAAGGCGCCCGCATCGCCGTGGTGCGGGCGGGGATCCTCGCGCTCGACGCCGGGCGGCCCGCGCTCGGCGCCGATCTGATGGTGTCGGCGCTGGCCGAGGTGCGCCCGTTCGCGCTCGCGTCGTTCACCGCCCGCGCGGACGACGTGCGCGAGCGCGTCGGCGTGGGCGACCCGCGCTCGCTGCTGGCCACGCTCGGCATCGACCTCGACGCGGTGCGCTGCCGCACCATGGCGGGGACGGACGATCCCCTCTTGTGGAGCCTGCGCCGCTCGCGGGTTCGCCCGCTCCGCGTCACCCTGTACGGGCCGCTCGGGCGGCTTCCGCTGGCCATACACGCCAGTAAAGTCATCGAGGTGGCGGCGTGGCGGCCGGGGCCGGTCACGGGGGAGCGGCTGCTGTGGGGCCTGCTCGCCGACCCCGCCAACGGCGCCGCCACGATCCTCGCGGACGCGGGCGTGGACCTGCCGGCACTCGTACGGGAGGCGGGCATTCCCATCCGCCGCGCCGCCTGACCGGTCAGCCGGCCTCGCTCGCAGCCGGCTCCAGATGTGCGATCTTGTCCGGGTTGGCAATGAGGTAGACCGTACTGATCTTCCCGTCCCTGACCTCCAGTGACATGACCGACACCACCCGGCCGGCTCCCGAGATCATGATCGACGGAGCGTTGTTCAGCACCGCCATGCCGAGCGAGATGCTCTCCTCCCGCGCCAGCCCGACCGACCTCATGAAGCGGGCCAGGTTCGCCGGGCGGCCGATCGACAGCAGGAAGCGGCCGACGTTCTCCGTCCCCCTGATGATCCGCAGCGCGGCCCTGGCCTTGCCGCCGCCGTCGGTGACCATCGTGATCTCGTCGGCGAACATCGCGATCAGCGTGTCCAGGTCTCCCTCGGCCGCGGCGTTGACGAACCGCTCCGTCATCCGCCTGCGCTGCTCGCGGTCCACGTCGAACCGCGGCCGCTTCTCGCGTACGTGCTCGCGCGCCCGCCTGGCCAGCTGCCTGGTGGCCGGTTCGCTGCGTGCGATGATCTCCGCGATCTCGGCGAACGGCAGGTCGAACGCCTCCCGCAACACGAACACGGCCCGTTCGAGCGGCGACAGCGTCTCCAGCACCACGAGCAGCGCCAGCTCCACGGACTCGGCCAGCTCGGCGTGCTCGGCCGCGTCGGGGGCGGTGCTGATCGGCTCGGGCAACCACGGCCCGACGTACGACTCGCGCCGCGACTTCGCCCACCGCAGCCGGTCGATGGCCAGCCGCGACGTCACCCGGATCAGGTAGGCCTTGGCGTCGCCGACGCCCGCCTCGTCCACCCCCGACCAGCGCAGCCACGCCTCCTGGACGACGTCCTCGGCGTCGGCCACGCTGCCGAGGATCCGGTACGCGACTGCGACCAGCAGGCTCCTGTGCTCCTCAAACGTCGACATGACGTCTAAGACGTATCACGGGCGCTCCGGTGTGACACAAGGGCTCCGGAACTCCGATACACTTGGTGATCGCAAGGGGCTATAGCGCAGTTGGTAGCGCGCCTCCATGGCATGGAGGAGGTCTGGGGTTCGAATCCCCATAGCTCCACCACCGTAAGGCCACTCTCCGGAGTGGCCTTTCCCCGTTGTGGCCCTCTTCGCCACGTCGGGACGGGCCGAGCCGATCTCAGCCGCGGTACGCTGGATCGTCGCCGCACCAGCCGTACCCTGCGATCGCCATGGGCGGCCGCCGGAACCTTCTCCTGGCCACTTTCGCCGCGCGGATCCCGATGCGCGGAGCTCCGAAGGGCGCAGGATACGGTGGTCAGCGCCCGCTCGGAGACGCGCGATCGAGCCAGTCGGCGACGAGCACGGCGACGAGGTCGGGCTGCTCATGCAGGAGCGCGTGCCCGGCGCCTTCGATCACGGCGAGGCCGGCCTGCGGGTAGCGGTCCAACAACTGCACGGCGTCGGTGTACCCGACGGTCGAGTCCTGTCGCCCGGCCACGATCAAGGACGCTGGTGAGAAGGGGTCCTGGCCGACGTCGATGGCCCATCCGGCGAAGATGCGCCCTGGCGCAAGCTCGTCGGCGAGCGCCGTGCAGGGAACAACGCGGTCGCGGTACCGGCGGGCGGTGGCACGCGTTCGCACGACGAAATACTCCTCGAATCCCGGCCGGTCCTCCGGCGCGAGGTCGTCGTAGGCGTTGTGGTCCTGGCGAACCACCGTGGGCGCGGGCACGTCCGTTGACTGCTCCGCGAGGGGGCATATCAGCGCCAGGCCGAGCACCACGTCGGGCCGTCGTGCGGCGACGCCCCGGGCGAGGTAGGCGCCGTAGGAATGTCCGAGCACGAGGGCCGGCCCTCCCGCTACGCGTTCGATGAAGTCGCCGAGCAGGTCCACGACATCGTTGTTGCTGGTCAGGCCGTCGCTCGTCGAGTGGCCCATTCCGGGCAGGTCCGGGTAGATCCGGCGGTACCCGTCTCTCGGGACGATGGCCTCCATCGCCGCCTCGATCTCGCGGTGATCGACTCCCGCGCCGTGCAAGGCGACCAGCGGCACGCCGGCCCCATGCTCGACGTAGTGGACCGTCGCCTGCTTGATCAGGCACTCCATGGGTGCTCCTGAGATCGGGGCAGGGTGATTCCGAGCCGCGGTGAACGTGCTCATTGCTCGTCGCCTCTCCCGCCGACCGCGCTCTCCCGTGTGCTCGCGGGGTTCTCCGCGGTGACCAGCCAGGCCCGCGCGCCGAGCCGGATCTCGCCGGTGGGGTCGCGGCGGTCGTCCAGTTCGGTACGGAGCGTCGCGAGAGCGGCCTCTCGCCGGGCGGAGGACAGCTCGGCCAGGCGGGCACTGGAGAACCAGCTCACGAACTCCACCGCCTCGTCCAGGTCTTTCCCGTAGCGGACCGGCTTGTCCACGGGGTGCAGGCGGACCCGCGCGAAGCCGCCGGCGCGTAGCAACCGCCGCGTGGCGCGCTCGTCGGCGAGGGAGAACGGCCCGATCTCGGGAGCCGGCCGGTCCGGCGGCCCGAAGACCCCGTCGAACACGCGGTCGGCGAGCACCGCCCACTCATTGCGCAGCCGCCCCTGCCAGGCCAGGAACACGAGTCGCCCGCCAGGGCGCAGTGCCCGGCGCAGATTGCCGAACGCCGCCGGTGGGTCGTCGAAGAACATCACCCCGAACCGGCTGACCACCACGTCGAAGGCCGGTTTCTGCCACGGGTAGGTCTGGGCGTCGGCACACAGGTAGCCGACGTTCTCGATCCCCCCGTCCCGGGTCAGCTGCTCGGCACGCGACAGCGAGCCGGCGCTGATGTCGACCCCGAGGACGCGACCCGGAGCGGCCGCGGGAGCGAGGTCCCGGCTGGTGGCGCCGGTGCCGCACCCCACGTCGAGAATGCGCTCACCGGGTGCGGGCGCGGCGGCGGTCCGCAGCGGGTCCTCGTAGTCGAGGAGTTCGTGGTCCAAGTCCATGGGCATACCGATCACCTCCGCGTCGGCTCAGCGCAGCCGGCTCGTCGTCATGGCAATCACACTAGGCTCGCAAGTAAATCGTGAAAAGCGATGATTTCTCATCATGTCAATCGCTATCACGCATGAACAGAGCTAGCCTGGACTCGTGTCCGACATCGAGCTGCGACACCTGACCGCGCTGGCCGCCGTCGCCGACGAGGGATCGTTCGGCCGGGCCGCCGCTCGGCTCGGCTACACCCAGTCGACCGTCAGCCAGCGGATCGCGGCGCTCGAGAAGGCGGCCGGCGGGGCCGTCTTCGACCGGCCGGGAGGCCCCAGGCCCGTTCGCCTCACCCCGCTGGGCGCGCTGGTGCTCGACCGCGGGCGCGAGATGCTGGCCAAGGCCGAGGAGATGAACGCGGCGATCGAGCGGTTCCAGGCCGGCGAGAGCCGTATCGACATCGGAACCTTCCAGAGCGTGACGAACGTGATCCTGCCGGTCGTCGTGCGGCGGCTGCGCGAGGAGTTCCCCGGCTGCGACATCCGCCTGTCGGAGGAAGAGCCGGAGAACCCGCGGATCGGGGACCTGGACCTGCTGTTCTACGACGGGCGCCTCGACGGCGACGTCGAATCCGTCCAACTGCTCGCCGAGCCCTACCTGCTCGTCGCCCGTGCCGGCGTCTTCCCCGACGGACCCGTAGCCGTGCGGAGGCTGGACGCCGCGCCGATGGTCGCCTGGCCGCTGACCTGCGACCAGCCGGCCATGGAACAAGCGATGACCCGTGCCGGCGCCGGCCCGCGTATCGTGTTCCGCACGGCGAGCAATGAGGCCCTGCTGTCCATGGTGCGGGCCGGCATGGGATCGGTCGTGCTGCCCTGGCTCGTGGTCCACGGCGCCGGAGCCCACAACGACGACCGGCTCCGCGTCCACGAACTACGCCCAGCGCCCCCGCCACGCCGGATCCACCTGCACTGGCCGGCCGGACGCAGCCACTCCCCGCTCGCCGCCCGCACCATCCAGCTCGCCGCCGAGGTGGCGACCGGCCTCGCGGCCCAGACGCCGAGACCGCTGTGGACGGCGACCGGTGGCACGCCGCCCGGGGGGACGGCCGGTGGAGGATGTGCCCCGCCGGAGCGGAGCCCGCCGCCCGCGTCTCGATGGACCAGGACACCTTCCGGCGCCTGGCCACCAGGGGCATCACCCCCGAGCAGGCCCGCGAGCGCGCCGGCATGTCAGGCGACGCTGCGCTCGCCTCGGCGGTGACCACGCTGCTCGCGATCGTCGCCTGGGGGTGAGCGGCGACGGCACGTGTCCCGGAATTCGGGGCACCTCGCGCGTGACGGCGCGCAGGCCCGTTCGGGTTAACGTCTGGAAGTGCCGGTGGTGTCTGCGCGACCCCAACGTCTTGCCGAGGTGGAAGTCGCACGCCAGGTCCGCGAACCCCGTCAAGGGCGGGCGCACGTGACCCGACCGTAATCCGGAGGGCCCTTGACGACACCCGTTGTTAACGTTCACAGTCGGGGCCAGATCGGCAAAGGAGCGTGGCGGCGGAACTCGCGTCCGCCGGCTCGCGGCGTGTCAGGCAGGAGAAGGTGACCGGCGGGAAAGCAGGAGGCGCTGGCGGCCGTACCGGGGTGTTAGCGCTCACATAGGAAGGGACTCCCACGTGTTGAAGAGGATCTCGGCGCTGGTGCTCGCCGGGCTCACCGCGATGGCGGTGGCGGCGTGCGGCAGCAGCGGCAGCGAGAGTGGCAGTGACGGCGGCGGCTCCGGCGGCGGAGACGACTCGATCACCATGGGCTTCTCCCAGGTCGGCGCGGAGAGCGGGTGGCGCACCGCCAACACGAAGTCCGTGCAGGAGTCCGCCGCGAAGGCGGGCATCACGCTCAAGTTCTCCGACGCCCAGCAGAAGCAGGAGAACCAGATCAAGGCCATCCGCTCCTTCGTCCAGCAGAGGGTGGACGTCATCGCCTTCTCCCCGGTGGTGGAGTCGGGCTGGGACACGGTGCTCAAGGAGGCCCAGAACGCGAAGATCCCGGTCATCCTGACCGACCGCGCGGTGGACTCGAAGGACACGACCCTCTACAAGACCTTCCTCGGCTCGGACTTCATCGAGGAGGGCAAGAAGGCCGGCCAGTGGCTGGTGGAGGAGTACAAGGACGCCACCGGCACGGTGAACATCGTCGAGTTGCAGGGCACGACCGGCTCGGCGCCCGCGAACGACCGCAAGGAGGGCTTCGCGGAGGTCATCGGGGCCGACCCGAAGTTCAAGGTCATAGCCTCGCAGACCGGTGACTTCACCAGGGCCAAGGGCAAGGAGGTCATGGAGGCCTTCCTGAAGTCGAACCCGGACATCGACGTGCTCTACGCCCACAACGACGACATGGGCCTCGGGGCGATCGAGGCGATCGAAGGCGCGGGCAAGGTTCCCGGCCAGGACATAAAGATCATCACCGTGGACGCCGTCAAGGACGGCATGCAGGCGCTCGCCGACGGGAAGATCAACTTCATCGTCGAGTGTTCCCCGCTGCTCGGCCCGCAGCTGATGGACCTGGCCAAGAAGGTCGTCAAGGGCGAGCAGGTGCCCGCCCGCGTGGTGACCGAGGAGACGACGTTCACCCAGGAGCAGGCCGAGCAGGTCCTGTCCACCCGCCAGTACTGACCGGCCGGCCGGGGCCGCCCCGGCCCCGGCCCACCTGCGAAGGGGGAGGGCGTATGGCCGTACCCGCGCCGGTCCTGACGATGAGCGGGATCGGCAAACAGTTTCCGGGCGTCAAAGCCCTGGACGGCGTGGACCTGCGGTTGTCACCCGGAGAGGTGCACGCGCTCATGGGAGAGAACGGCGCGGGCAAGTCCACGCTGATCAAGGTGCTCACCGGCGTGTACCCCGCCGACACGGGCACCATCGAACTCGACGGCGCCGGCGTGGCGTTCGGCAGCCCCCTGGAGGCGCGTCAGGCCGGCATCAGCACGGTCTACCAGGAGGTCAACCTCTGCACGAACCTCTCGGTCGCCGAGAACATCCTCATCGGCAGGGAGCCGCGCCGCCTGGGCCGCATCGACTGGAGACGCATGCGGGCCAGGGCCGCCGAACTGCTGTCGCGGCTGGAGCTGAGCCTGGACGTGGCGGCGCCGCTGTCGTCGTACTCGCCGGCGATCCAGCAGATGGTGGCGATCGCGCGGGCGCTCGACGTCGACGCGAGGGTGCTGATCCTCGACGAGCCCACGTCCAGCCTGGACGCGGGCGAGGTCGAGCAGCTCTTCATGGTGATGAGGCGGCTCAAGGAGGAGGGCATCGCCATCCTCTTCGTCTCCCACTTCCTCGACCAGATCTACGAGATCTCGGACCGGATGACGATCCTTCGCAACGGCCGGCTCGTCGGCGAATGGCCGACCAGCGAGCTCAGCCAGGTCCAGCTCGTCGCCAAGATGATCGGCCAGGAACTGGACGCGCTCGAACGCCTGCACGGCGCGGCCCGGGTCTTCGACCGCCCGCTGGTCGAGGCGCGCGAGCTCGGCAGGGCCGGCGCCATCGAGCCGTTCTCGCTCACCGTCCACGAGGGCGAGGTCGTGGGCCTGGCCGGTCTGCTCGGCTCCGGCCGTACGGAGATCGCGCGGTTGTTGTTCGGCGCGGACCACGCGAGCACGGGCGAGGTCACGGTCGGCGGGGCGCCGGCGTCGTTGCGCACGCCGCGCGCGGCCATGAACCACAAGATCGCGTTCTGCTCGGAGAACCGCAAGGAGGACGGGCTCGTCCCCGACCTCACCGTGCGGGAGAACATCATCCTGGCCCTCCAGGCCACCCGGGGCTGGACGCGACCGGTGCCGAGGGACGCGCAGGACGAGCTGGTCGGCAGGTACGTCAAGGCGCTGCGGATCAGCCCGCCCGACCCCGAGCACCTCGTACGCGACCTCAGCGGCGGCAACCAGCAGAAGGTGGTGCTGGCCAGGTGGCTCATCCTGGAGCCGCGCCTGCTCATCCTCGACGAGCCGACCCGGGGCATCGACGTCGGCGCGAAGACCGAGATCCAGCGCCTGGTGGCGGAGTTGTCCGACGGGGGCATGGCGGTGCTGTTCATCTCGGCGGAGCTGGAGGAGGTGCTGCGGCTCAGCCACAAGGTCGAGGTGCTGCGCGACCGGAGGCTGGTGGCCGAGCTGCCCAACGACGACGAGCTGACCACGGACGTGCTCACGGAGACGATCGCGAGCGGAGGCCGGGCCTCATGAGACGGCTGCTCTGGCCGGCGGCGGTCCTGGTGCTGCTGCTGGCGCTCAACGTGTTCTTCACCCCGAGCTTCCTCGCGATCCAGGTCAGGGACGGCCACCTGTACGGCAGCCTGATCGACATCCTGCGGTTCGGCGCCCCGCTGATCCTGGTCGCGCTCGGCATGACGCTCGTCATCGCCACCGGGGGCATCGACCTGTCGGTGGGCTCGGTGGTGGCGATCTCCGGCGCCCTCGCGTGCCTGCGGATCAGCGAGGACGCCGGCGTGTTGGCGGCGGTGGCGCCGGCGCTCGGGCTCTGCCTGCTGCTGGGGGCGTGGAACGGGTTCCTCGTCGCGGGCGTCGGCATCCAGCCGATCATCGCCACCCTCATCCTCATGGTGGCCGGGCGCGGCCTGGCCCAGCTCATCACCGGCGGGCAGATCATCACCGTCAACGACGAGGCGTACAAGATGATCGGCGGCGGCTACTGGCTGACCGTGCCGTTCGGTGTGCTGATCGTCCTGGCCGTGCTGGCGATCACCGCGTTCCTGACCCGGCGACTGGCGCTGGGCATGCTCATCGAGTCGGTCGGCGGCAACGCCGAGGCGAGCCGGCTGGCCGGCATCAGGTCGCGCGGGATCATCGTCATGGTGTACGCGTTCGCGGCGCTCTGCGCGGGCGTGGCCGGACTGATGATCAGCTCGAACGTCTCCAGCGCCGACGGCAACAACGCCGGGTTGTGGATCGAGCTGGACGCCATCCTGGCCGTCGTGATCGGCGGCACGTCGCTGGCGGGCGGCCGCTTCTCGCTGGCCGGCACCGTGCTGGGCGCGCTCATCATCCAGACGCTGACCACCACCGTCTACTCGATCGGCGTGCCGCCGGAGACGACGTTGTTGTTCAAGGCGCTGGTCGTGACGGCGGTCTGCCTCATCCAGTCGCCGTCCTTCCGCGCCAAGGTGTTCCGCCGGCGGGGCGGAACCGCCCCGCCGGCCGCCGTGGCCGAGGAGAAGGCGCGGGTGCGCGAGGAAGTGCCGCCGGACGGAGTGCGGTCTTGAGCGGGCGGCGGCAGACGGAGATCGAGCCCGCCGTACGGAGTGAGGCGATGAGCACGATGACGCTGGGCCGGGCGGCCGTGCCCGTGAGATACCTGCCGGTGCTGGTGACCGGCTGCCTGCTCGTGGCCATGTTCGTGGCCGGCGGGATCCGCTATGAGGGGTTCGCCCACGGGCAGGTGGTGCTCAACGTCTTCATCGACAACGCGTTCCTGCTGGTCGTGGCGGTGGGGATGACGTTCGTGATCCTCACCGGGGGCATCGACCTGTCGGTGGGATCGGTGGTGGCGTTGTCGACCATGGTGGCGGCCGGTCTGATGGCGGGGCCGGGGTGGCCTCCGTACGTGGTGATCCCGCTCGTGCTGGCGATCGGGTCGGGGCTGGGGCTGGTGATGGGGTACATCGTGCACGCCTTCGACATCCAGCCGTTCATCGTGACGCTGGCGGGCATGTTCCTGGCCCGAGGCCTGTGCTACACGATCGGGACCGACTCCATCCCGATCCAGGACGCCACGTTCACGGCGTTCGCCCAGACCAGGATCGACCTGTTCGCCGACCTGTGGATCTCGCCCAGCGTGGTGATCGCGGTCGTGGTGGTGCTCGTGGCGGCGTACGTGCTGCACTACACGCGGCTGGGCCGCTCGGTCTACGCGACCGGCGGCAACGAGCAGTCGGCGATGCTGATGGGCCTGCCCGTGGGCCGGACGAAGATCGCGGTCTACACGATCAGCGGCTTCTGCTCGGCGCTCGGCGGGGTGCTGCTGTCGTTCTACATGCTCTCCGGCTACGGCCTGCACGCGGTCGGCATGGAGCTGGACGCGATCGCGGCGGTGGTCATCGGCGGCACGCTGCTGACGGGTGGCAGCGGTTTCCTGTTCGGCACCGTGCTCGGCGTGCTCGTGCTCGGGCTGATCCAGACGATCATCAGCTTCCAGGGCACGCTGTCGTCCTGGTGGACCAAGATCTTCATCGGCCTGCTGTTGTTCGTCTTCATTCTGCTGCAGCGCCTCTTTTCGGCCCGTTCGCGCCGCTGACCTGCGAGGAGGCCATGTAGGAACGTTACCGGCCGGTATGAGGGACCGTTGACAAGCCGTTTGTTAACGATAACAATCGGGCGGTGGTGACCGCGAGATCAGGCCTTCTTCATCACGTTCCGTGAACAGAATCACCGCTCCATCGGCAGCCGGGGCGTCCAGCGCTGCCGTGACCCCCTTCGCGAGGAGATGACATGAGGTTGGGACGGATCGGGGGCGTGGTGTCCGCCATCGCGCTCGCCGTGACCATGACGGGCTGCGGGTCGAGCGTGAAGACCATCGACGCCGAGGCTTCCGCCTCCGCCGCGGCGGGCAACGCCGGCGCCCTCGTCGGCGTCACGATGCCCACCAAATCGTCGGAACGCTGGATCCACGACGGCGACAACGTCAAGGCGCAGCTCGAGAAGCTCGGATACAAGGTCGACCTGCAGTACGCGGAGAACGACATCCCCACGCAGGCCAACCAGATCGAGAACCAGATCACCAAGGGCGCCAAACTGCTGGTCGTCGCCTCGATCGACGGCACCGCGCTCACGAGCCAGCTCCAGCAGGCCGCCGACAACAAGATCCCGGTCATCGCCTATGACCGGCTGATCCGCAACAGCCCCAACGTCGACTACTACGCCACGTTCGACAACTACAAGGTCGGCGTGCAGCAGGCGACCTCGCTGCTCAAGGGACTCGGCGTGGAGGACGGCGAGAAGGGCCCGTTCAACGTCGAGCTGTTCGGCGGCTCGCCCGACGACAACAACGCCACGTTCTTCTGGAACGGCGCCATGTCCGTGCTCCAGCCGAAGATCGACGACGGCACGCTCGTCGTCAAGAGCGGCCAGACCGACTTCAAGACCGCCGCGATCCTGCGCTGGGACCCGGCCACCGCGCAGAAGCGCATGGAGGACATCCTCACCAAGACCTACACCGGCGGCACCAAGGTCGACGGCGTGCTCTCGCCGTACGACGGCCTGTCGATCGGCATCCTGTCGGCGCTCAAGAGCTCCGGCTACGGCCGCGGCGACCAGGCCTACCCGGTCGTGACCGGCCAGGACGCCGAGCTCGCATCGGTCAAGTCGATCATCGCCGACGAGCAGTACTCCACCATCTTCAAGGACACCCGCGAGCTCGCCGCGCAGACCGTGAAGATGGCCGACGCCGTGCTCAAGGGCGGCAAGCCCGAGGTGAACAACACCAAGGACTACGACAACGGCAACAAGGTCGTGCCCTCGTACCTGCTCGAACCGGTGATCGTGGACAAGGGCAACTACAAGGACGTCATCGTCGGCAGCGACTACTACACCGAGGACCAGCTCAAGTAGGCCCCGGCGCCCCGGGGACCGGCCGGGTGCCCGGGGCCTTCCGGCCTGTGAGCGAGGAATCATGACCGAGCAAATCTTGCGGATGAGCGGGATCACGAAGACGTTCCCCGGCGTCAAGGCGCTGCAGGACGTCAACCTGTCCGTACGGCGGGGCGAGATCCACGCCGTCTGCGGCGAGAACGGCGCCGGCAAGTCGACGCTGATGAAGGTGCTGTCGGGCGTCTACCCGCACGGCGACTACGAGGGTGAGATCACCTTCGAGGGACGGAGGTGCGAGTTCGGCGGCATCCGCGACAGCGAGCGCGCCGGCGTCGTCATCATCCACCAGGAGCTGGCGCTCAGCCCGCAGCTGTCGATCGCCGAGAACATCTTCCTCGGCAACGAGCGTGCCAGGCGCGGCCTGATCGACTGGAACCGCACCAACTACGAGGCCGCCACGCTGATGAAGCGGGTCGGGCTGAGGGAGAACCCGACGACGGCGATCGCCGACATCGGCGTGGGCAAGCAGCAGCTCGTCGAGATCGCCAAGGCGCTGGCGAAGGAGGTGAGACTGCTCATCCTCGACGAGCCCACAGCCGCGCTCAACGACGACGACTCCGCGCACCTCCTCGACCTGCTGCGCGGCCTGCGCGACGAGGGCATCACCTGCGTGATCATCTCCCACAAGCTCAACGAGGTGACCGCGATCGCCGACTCCGTCACGATCGTCCGCGACGGCCGCACGATCGAGACCCTGGACATGCGGGCCGACCAGGTCACGGAGGACCGCATCATCTCCGGCATGGTCGGCCGCGCGCTCGACAACCGGTTCCCGCCGCACGAGCCGGCGATCGGCGACGAGGTGCTGCGCATCGAGGACTGGACGGTGTACAGCCCCAACCAGCCCGACAGAAAGGTGGTCGACGGCGCCGCGCTCTCGCTGCGCCGCGGCGAGATCGTCGGCCTGGCCGGGCTGATGGGCGCGGGCCGCACGGAGCTCGCGATGAGCGTCTTCGGGCGGACGTACGGCGTGCACATCACCGGCAGGATCTTCAAGGACGGCAAGCCGATCGAGGTCCGCAACGTCCAGGACGCCATCCGGCACGGCATCGCCTACGCCACCGAGGACCGAAAGAGGTACGGGCTCAACCTGATCGAGGACGTCAAACGCAACATCAGCGCCGCCGGGCTGCCCGGGATGTCGAAGCGCGGCTGGGTCGACGAGATGCGGGAATATCGCGTCGCCGAGGAGTTCCACAAGAGCATGAACATCAAGGCGCCCAGCGTGTCGAGCGTCGTCGGCCAGCTGAGCGGCGGCAACCAGCAGAAGGTGGTGCTCTCCAAGTGGATCCTCACCGAGCCCGACGTGCTCATCCTCGACGAGCCCACCCGCGGCATCGACGTCGGCGCCAAGTACGAGATCTACACGATCATCAACCGCCTGGCCGACCAGGGCAGGGCCGTGCTCGTGATCTCCTCGGAGCTGCCTGAGCTGCTGGGCCTGTGCGACCGCATCTACACCCTCTCCGAGGGGCGCGTCACGGGCGAGGTGCCGCGCCGGGACGCCACGCAGGAACGCCTCATGCACCTCATGACCAAGGGACAGGAGTAGCTCACATGAGCAGCATCACGCCCGCCGACGTGGAGGTCGGCGCCAAGGGCGACGGAGGACCGCCCCGGCGGCCGGGCCGGGTGTCGCTCGGCGGACTGTCGCTGAACCTGCGGTCGAGCGGCATCTACATCGCCTTCGCGCTGATCGTGGCGCTGTTCTCGGTGCTGACCGACGGCGCCCTGCTCACGCCGCAGAACATCTCGAACATCATCGTCCAGAACTCGTACGTGCTGATCCTCGCCATCGGCATGATCCTTGTCATCATCGCCGGGCACATCGACCTGTCCGTCGGCTCGGTGGTCGCGGTCACGGGCGGGCTGGCCGCGGTGCTCATGGTCAACATGAGCGTGCCCTGGCCGCTGGCCCTGCTGATCACACTGCTGGCCGGAGCCCTCATCGGGGCCTGGCAGGGGTACTGGATCGCCTACTTCGGCATCCCGGCGTTCATCGTGACGCTGGCCGGCATGCTGCTGTTCCGGGCGCTGACCCTGACCGTGCTCGGCAACCAGGGCATCGGCCCGTTCCCCGACCAGGTCCGCACCCTCGCCAACGGCTTCACCAGCGGCTATCTCGGCAACATCGGCCTCGGCGCGCTCGGCGGCGCCGACCTGTTCAGCCTGCTGGTCGCCGTCGCCGCCGTCGCCGGCATGGTCGCCGCCCAGTGGCGCTCCCGCACCGCCCGCCAGGGGTACGGGCAGGTGGTCGACCCGATGGCGGTGTTCGTGCTGAAGATGGCGGCCGGCGCCGCGCTGATCCTCTTCCTCGTCGTGCAGCTGGCCCGGTTCAACAACCTGCCATGGGTGCTGGTCCTGCTGGCCGTGCTCGTGCTGGCGTACTCGCTGATGGCCAACAGGACGGTGTTCGGCCGGCAGGTCTACGCCATCGGCGGCAACCTCCAGGCGGCGGTCATGTCCGGCGTACGCGTCAAGTCGGTGGTCTTCTGGATTTTTGTGAACATGGGCGTGCTGTCGGCCGTCGCCGGGATCATCTTCGCCGGCCGGCTCAACCAGGCGGGTCCCACCGCGGGCAACGCCTTCGAGCTGGACGCCATCGCGGCGGCGTTCATCGGCGGGGCGGCCGTGCAGGGAGGCGTCGGTAAGATCGTCGGCGCGATCACCGGCGGCCTCATCATGGCCGTCATCAACAACGGCATGTCCCTGATCGGCTCGCCGAGCGAGCGGGTCATGCTCGTGAAGGGCGCCGTCCTCCTCGCCGCGGTGGCCTTCGACGTGTGGACCAAGCGCAGGGCGGGCGCCGCGCGTTAGCAGCGACCTGTCCGGCCGAGTGAAAGGAGAGACCGTGACGACCCCCAAGCGCCGTCTGCCGGTCATGGCCGACGTGGCCAAGGAGGCGGGCGTGTCGCACCAGACGGTCTCCCGGGTGCTCAACGACCACCCGAACGTCCGGGCCGACACCCGCGCCCGCGTGGAGGAGGCGATCATCCGGCTGGGCTACCGGCGCAACCTGGTCGCCCGCGCCCTGGTCACCAAACGGTCGAGGACGCTCGGCGTGGTGAGCTTCGACACCACGCTGTACGGCCCGGCCAGCACGATGTACGGCATCGAGCAGGCGGCCAGGAGCGCCGGCTACTTCGTCAGCATCGTCAGCCTGAAGTCGATCGACGCGGCCGGCGTGCGCGACGCCATCGACTACCTCGCCGAGCAGGGTGTCGACGGCGTGGTGGTGGTCGCCCCGCAGCGCTCGGCCGCGCGAGCCCTGGAGAACCTGCCGTCCGGCATGCCGGCGGTGGCGGTCGAGGGCACGCATGACGCGGACGTCGCGGTGGTGTGCATCGACCAGGTCGAGGGCGCCAGGCTCGCCACGCGGCACCTGTTGCGACTGGGGCACGAGACCGTGTGGCACGTCGGCGGCCCGCCCGACTGGCTGGAGTCCGAGGGCCGGGTCCGCGGCTGGCGTGCCGCGCTGGAGGAGGCCGGCCGGGACGTGCCCGAGCCGCTGGCCGGCGACTGGAGCCCGCGCGCCGGCTACGGGGCGGGCAAGATCCTGGCCCGGATGGACGGCGTCACGGCCGTCTTCGCGGCCAACGACCAGATGGCGCTCGGCGTGCTGCGCGCCCTCAGCGAGGCGGGAGTGCGCGTCCCCGACCAGATCAGCGTGGTGGGCTTCGACGACATCCCCGAGTCGGAGTTCTTCTCGCCGCCCCTCACCACGGTCAGGCAGGACTTCGGCGTGGTGGGCCGGCACTGCATCGAGGTGCTGCTGCGGCAGATCGACAACGGTCCCACCGCGTACGAGCGCTTGGTCGTACGCCCCGTCTTCGTCGTGAGGTCGAGCACCGCCCCAACTCGGTAGATGATGGGGATGCCCCCGGATAACCCCTGGAGTTCCATGTGAACGCTAACACCTACGTGGTCGGAGTGGACTTCGGCACCCTCTCAGGGCGTGCCGTCGTCGTCCGCGTGCACGACGGCGCCGAACTGGGCAGCGCCGTCCACGAGTACACCCACCGCGTCATCGAGACGGAACTGCCCGGCTCCGGCGTACGGCTTGGCCCCGACTGGGCCCTGCAGTCGCCGCAGGACTGGATCGACGTGCTCAGGACCGCCGTCCCCGAGGCGGTCGCCGCCGCGGGCGTCGCGCCCGAGCAGGTGATCGGCATCGGCACCGACTTCACCGCCTGTACCGTGCTGCCCACCACCGCCGACGGCACGCCGCTGTGCTCCGAGACACCCGCCGAGCCGCACGCCTGGCCCAAACTCTGGAAACACCACGCCGCACAGCCGCACGCCGACCGGATCAACGACCTCGCCGCGCGCCGGGGCGAGAGCTGGCTGCCGCGCTACGGCGGCAGGATCTCCTCAGAGTGGGAGTTCGCCAAGGCCCTGCAGGTCCTCGAAGAGGCACCCGACGTGTACGCCAGGGCAGAGCGCTGGATCGAGGCCGCCGACTGGATCATCTGGCAGCTCACCGGCGTCGAGAGCCGCAACATCTGCACCGCCGGCTACAAGGGCGTCTTCCAGGACGGGCGTTACCCGTCGGAGGAGTTCCTCGCCGCGCTCGACCCCCGCTTCGCCGGGTTCGCCGCCAAACTCGCCACGGGGCAGGTCGGTGACCAGGCCGGCGGCGTCACGCTGGCCCCGCTCGGAGGCCTGGCCGGCCGGCTGACCGCGCGGGCCGCCGGATGGACCGGGCTGCCCCAGGGCGCCGCCGTGGCCGTCGGCAACGTGGACGCCCACGTCACCGCGGCTGCCGCGGACGCCGTACGGCCCGGACAGATGGTGGCCATCATGGGCACCTCGACCTGCCATATCATGCCCAGCGACCAGCTCGCCGAGGTGCCCGGCATGTGCGGCGTCGTCCAGGACGGCATCGTGCCCGGCCTGTGGGGCTACGAAGCCGGGCAGTCCGCGGTCGGCGACATCTTCGCCTGGTTCGTCGACTCCTTCGGCGCGGACGGGCACGAACAGCTCACGTCGCTCGCCGAGAAGCAGGCCGTGGGGCAGCACGGACTCGTCGCGCTCGACTGGTTCGGCGGCAACCGCTCGGTGCTCGTGGACCACAACCTCTCTGGGGTGATCGTCGGCCAGACGCTCGCCACCAGGCCGGAGGACGTCTACCGCGCCCTCATCGAGTCCACCGCGTACGGCGCCCGCATGATCGTGGAGACGTTCGAGAAGTCCGGCGTGCCGGTCGAGGAGTTCGTCGTCGCCGGAGGCCTGCTGAAGAACCCCTTCCTCATGCAGGTGTACGCCGACGTGCTGCGCCGCCCCCTCTCGGCCATCGGCTCCGACCAGGGGCCCGCGCTCGGCTCCGCCGTCCACGCCGCCGTCGCCGCCGGCGCCTACCCCTCCATCGAGGAGGCGGCCGGGGCCATGGGCAAGCGCACGGAGGCCGCGTACGTGCCCGACCAGGCCCGCGCCGACGCCTACGACCGGCTCTACGCCGAATACCGCAGGCTCCACGACTTCTTCGGAGACGGAAACATGCTGCACACCCTGCGCGCCATCAGGAACGAGGCGCACCCATGAGCCGCGAGGGAGCGCGGCGGGAGACGGCGGCGCCCGGCGACCGGGCCGCCGAGCGGAGCAGGACCATCGCCACCGTGGCGGGCCTGCACGCCGAACTCGTGCGGTACAACCTGGTGGCGTGGACCGCGGGGAACGTGTCGGGGCGGATCCCGGGCGAGGACCTGTTCGTCATCAAGCCGTCCGGCGTCTCCTACGACGAGCTGAGCGCCGCGAACATGGTCGTGTGCGACCTCGACGGCGATCTCGTCCAGGGTGCGCATGCGCCGTCCAGCGACACCGCCGCGCACGCGTACGTCTACCGCAACATGCCCGACGTGGGCGGCGTCGTGCACACCCACTCCACGTACGCCACGGCGTGGGCCGCCCGCGGCGAGGCCATCCCATGCGTGCTGACCGCGATGGCCGACGAGTTCGGCGGGGAGATCCCGCTGGGCCCGTTCGCCCTGATCGGCGACGACTCGATCGGCCGGGGCATCGTGGAGACGCTCAAGGGCCACCGGTCGAAGGCCGTGCTCATGCGGAACCACGGGGTGTTCAGCATCGGCAAGGATCCCAGGGCCGCGGTGAAGGCTGCCGTGATGTGCGAGGACGTGGCCCGTACCGTCCACGTGGCCAGGCAGCTCGGCGAGCCGCTGCCCATCCCGCAGGACGACATCGACCGCCTCTACGACCGCTACCAGAACGTCTACGGACAGAGGAGCCCGCGTTGAACATCTGGTTTCTGACCGGCAGCCAGGGACTTTACGGTGAGGACACGCTGCGCCAGGTGGCCGAGCAGTCGCGGCGGATCGCCGAGCAGTTGCCCATGCCGGTGGAGTGGAAGCCGGTGCTCACGGACGCGGCGGAGATCCGGCGCGTCATGCTCGACGCCAACGCCGACGACTCGTGCGGGGGCGTGATCGCGTGGATGCACACGTTCTCGCCTGCCAAGATGTGGATCGCCGGGCTCGACGCGCTGCGCAAGCCGCTGCTGCACCTGCACACGCAGGCCGACGTCGAGCTGCCGTGGAGCTCCATCGACATGGACTTCATGAACCTCAACCAGGCCGCGCACGGCGACCGGGAGTTCGGTCACGTGCAGACCCGCCTGGGCGTCGCGCGTAAGACCGTGGCCGGGCACGTCAGCGACCCGTCCGTGGCCGGGCGCATCCTCACCTGGGTACGCGCCGCCCGCGGCCTGGCCGAGGTGCGTACGCTGAAGCTGGCGCGCTTCGGCGACAACATGCGGGACGTGGCCGTCACCGAGGGTGACAAGGTGGAGGCGCAGCTGAGGTTCGGCGTCTCCGTCAACACCTACGGCGTCAACGACCTGGTCGAGGCCGTGGACGCCGCCGCCGACGCGGACGTGACGGCGCTGGCCAAGGAGTACGCCGAGCAGTACGCCGTCGCACCTGAGCTGCTCGGCGAGCGTCACGAGTCGCTGCGGTACGCGGCGAGGATCGAGCTGGGCCTGCGCGGTTTCCTGGAGGCCGGCGGCTTCAAGGCGTTCACCACGAACTTCGAGGACCTCGGTGGCCTGCGCCAGCTTCCGGGCCTGGCGGTGCAGCGGCTCATGGCCGACGGCTACGGTTTCGGCGGCGAGGGCGACTGGAAGACGTCGGTGCTGCTGCGCACCCTCAAGGCCATGTCGCCCGGCGGCACCTCGTTCATGGAGGACTACACCTACGATCTGACGCCCGGCGAGGAGCTGATCCTGGGCGCGCACATGCTGGAGGTCTGCCCGTCGATCGCCGCCGGCACCCCGTCGTGCGAGATCCACCCGCTGAGCATCGGCGGCAGGCAGGACCCGGTCAGGCTCGTCTTCGACGCCGAGCCCGGCCCCGGCATCGTGGTCGGCCTGGCCGACATGGGCGAGCGGTTCCGGCTGGTCGCCAACGAGATCGACGTCGTGGCCCCGCCGCAGCCGCTGCCCCGGCTGCCCGTGGCCCGCGCCGTGTGGCGTCCCCGCCCCGACCTGCGCACGTCCACGGAGTCGTGGCTCACCGCGGGCGCGCCCCACCACACGGTGTTGTCCACGGCCGTCGGCCGCGACGAGATGACCGACCTGGCCGACATGCTCGGCGTCGAACTCGTGGTCATCGACGCGGGGACGACGACCGAGCGGTTCGCCAAGGAACTGCGCTGGAACCAGGCGTACTACCGCCTGGCCCAGGGGTTCTGACCGCCGGGCCCGGGGCGCGGGCGCCGCTCGCGCCCCCGGGCCCGCCCCGGCGAGATCGACCACGAACGACTGTGGCAAGGTGAGGGCCGTGACGCTGACCAACTGGGCGGGCAACACCGCCTTCCGCGCTCGAAACGTGCACCATCCCACCTCCCTCGAGGAACTCCAGCGGCTCGTCGCCTCCGGCGCCCACGTGCGGGCGCTGGGCAGCGCTCATTCGTTCAACAAGGTCGCCGACGCCACCGGCGACCTCGTGGTCCTGGACCGTATGCCCGACGCCGTGGAGATCGACCGCGCGGCGGCCACCGTCAGGGTGCCGGCGCGCATGACGTACGCGCGGCTCGCGCCCGTGCTGCACGAGGCGGGGTTCGCGCTGGCGAACATGGCCTCGCTGCCGCACATCTCGGTCGCGGGCTCGGTCGCGACCGGCACCCACGGCTCGGGGGAGGGCATCCCCAGCCTGGCCGCCGCCGTGTCCTCGCTCGACCTCGTCACCGCCGACGGCTCGCTGCTGACGCTCTCCCGCGGCGACGCCGACTTCCCCGGCGCGGTGGTGGCGCTCGGCGCGCTCGGCGTCGTCACGTCGCTCACGCTCGACCTGGTGCCCACCTTCGAACTGCGCCAGTACGTACGCGAAGGGCTGCCCGCGGACGCGCTCGGCGACTTCGACGCGATCATGTCGAACGGCTACAGCGTCAGCCTC
>NZ_SMJZ01000014.1 GCF_004348345.1 Nonomuraea longispora | reverse complement strand
CGGCCGCGACCATCTCCTCGCCCTGGTCACGGGCTATCTGCCCGGGGCACGGGACGGCTGGGAGTGGTGCGTCGACCAGGCCGCCGCGCCGGACAGGGCGGACGCCACCGCCTTCGCCACCTCTCTCGGCCGCCTCGCCGCCGACCTGCACCTCGCGCTCGCCACACTGCCCCCGCCCACCGGCGGTGGCGGCCCTGACCTGGCGGCGCGGGCAGCGGGCGCGCTCGCGCGGGCCCTGGAGCTGACCGGCGGCGACGACGGCGCGTGGCTGGGCTCCAGGTCCGAGGCCATCCGGCGCGACCTGGCCCCGCTGGGCGCCCTCGCGGCGGGTCCGCGCATCAGGATCCACGGCGACCTCCACGTCGGCCAGGTCCTGCGGTGGGAGGGCGGCTACGCCGTGATCGACTTCGACGGCAACCCCACGGTCGCCGGCGCGGACCCGTACCAGCCGGCGGCGAGGGACGTCGCCCAGCTCACCACGAGCCTGGACCACGTGGCGCAGGTGGCGATCAAGCGCCGGTCCACGCCGCCCGCCGAGGCCGCCGCGTGGGCGGCCGCCGCCCGCGCCGGCCTCTTGTCGGCCTACCGGGCCCGCCTGGCCGAACGGGGCAGGCCCGACCTGCTCGACGACCGGCTGATCCGGCCGTTCGAGGTGGAGCAGGAGTGCCGGGAGCTCATCTACGCCGCCCGGCACCTGCCCCGCTGGCGCTACGCCCCCATGGGCGTTCTGCGCACCTGGTATCCCGAGGAGAATGACGCGTGAATCCCGAGCTCCATCTGTCCGACCTGCTGGCCAAGCCGGAGGCGCTGCGGCGCCTCGCCGCCGCCCTGACCGAGGACGACCCGTTCCTCGCCCTGCCCGAGGGCATCACGAGGGTGCTCTTCCTCGGCATGGGCAGTTCCCGGTACGCCGCCGGAGTGGCGGCCCTGCGCCTGCGCGCGGCCGGCGTCGACGCGTACGCCGACTACGCCTCCGCCGCCGCCACCTATCCGGCCGGGCGGGACACGTTGGTCGTGCCGATCTCCGCCACCGGCGCCAGCGGGGAGACCCTCGACGCCACGGCCAGGTACGCGGGCGGCCCCTCCCCTGTCGCCGCGCTCACCAACGCCACGTCCTCGCCGCTCGCCGAGGCGGCCGACCTGGTGATCCCCATGCACGCGGGCGAGGAGCGCGGCGGCGTCGCGTGCCGGACGTTCCAGCACACCCTGGCGCTGCTGCTGCTCATGGAGGCCACGCTCACGGGGCGCGACCGCGACGTGCCCGCCCTCGTACGGCGGGCCGCCGAGGCCACCTCCGACCTGCTGGAACGCGCGGACGCCTGGCTCCCGCAGGCGCTGGAGCTGCTCGACGGCCCGCATGGCGTCTACACCGTCGCCCCCGTCGAGCGCCTGTCGTCGGCGGAGCAGTCGGCGCTGATGTTCCGCGAGGGCCCGCGCCGCCCGGCCGACGCCTGCGAGACGGGTGACTGGTCCCACGTGGACGTCTACCTCACCAAGACCCTCGACTACCGGGCCCTGCTCTACCCGGGTTCCCGCTATGACGACCAGGCCATGGACTGGGTGCGCCGGCGGGGTTCGACGGTGCTCACCGTCGGAGCGGAGGTGCCGGACGCCACGGCCGCCGTACGGTACCGGCACGACGGCGACCCCGAGGTGGCCCTGCTGACCGAGACCCTGGTGGCCGAGCTGGTGGCCGCCCACTGGTGGAGCGGCCGGTAGGTCAGCCGGCGCGCACGGTCATCGCATGCTCGACAAGCGTGATGAGGGTGCGCTTCACCGCCGGGCGCGCCCGCGCGTCCGTGCGCACGATCGGCACGTGCGGCGAGAGGGTGAGCGCCTCGCGCACCTCGCTCTCGCGGTGCGGGAACTCGCCGTTCCAGCCGTTCAGGCCGACCACGAACGGGATCCGCGACTCCTCGAAGTAGTCGACGGCGGGGAAACTGTCGGCCAGACGGCGCGAGTCGACCAGCACCACGGCGCCGATGGCACCGCGCACGAGGTCGTCCCACATGAACCAGAAGCGGTACTGGCCGGGCGTGCCGAACAGGTAGAGGATCAGGTCACCGGCCAGGGAGAGCCGCCCGAAGTCCATGGCGACGGTGGTGGTGGTCTTGCCCGGCGTGTGGCCGAGGTCGTCGATGCCCGCCGACGCGTCCGTCATGACCGCCTCGGTGGTCAGCGGCAGGATTTCGGACACGGAGCCCACGAAGGTGGTCTTGCCCACGCCGAACCCGCCCGCTACGACGATCTTCGTCGAGGTGAGCCGGTCAGAGCCTGCGAAGTCCACTCAACACCCTTTCAAGCAGTTTCTGGTCGGGGAGGCCGGCGTTCAGCTGCGGCTGGTACACCCTGACGAGCCCGTCCGCCTCCATGTCGGCGACCAGCACCCGCGCCACCCCGAGCGGGACGCCCAGCAGCGCCGAGATCTCCGCCACGGACCTCACCTGCCGGCACAGCTCGCTGATCGCCCGGTATTCGCGGGTGTAGGTCATGCCGAGCTGGGCCGAGGTCGCCGACGACACCAGAGCCTCCATGGCCAGCTGGGTGCGCGGAGCGGTCCTGCCGCCGGTGACGGCGTACATGCGGACGAGCGAGCTGCGCTCGGGCTCACCGTTATCCCACGATGCCACGACTGACTCCCATCACCACGGACGTGCGGCGGACAGCTCCGCCCGTACGGCGGGCGTGAGCACCTGGCCCGCGCGCTCCACCAGGATCGTCATCTGGTAGGCGACCAGCCCCATGTCGCAGTCGGGGGCGGCCAGCACAGCCAGGCAGGAGCCGTCGCTGATCGACATCACGAGCAGCAGCCCGCGTTCCATCTCGACGAGGGTCTGGGTGACGCCTCCGCCCTCGAACACCCGCGCCGACCCGTGCGTCAGGCTGACCAGGCCCGCCGCGATGGCGGCGAGCTGGTCGGCGCGGTCCTTGGGGAAGCCCCGCGAATAGGCCATCGGCAGCCCGTCTGCGGAGACGACCACGGCGTGCGCGACGCCGGGCACCTCTTCGACGAAGCCGGTGACCAGCCAGTTGATGTCCCTGGCGGCCTGGCTAAGCTCCTTCATGACTCCTCCTCGAGCTCGGCACGGCCCTTGCGCACGCCCTGCTGGTAACTGGCCAGCCTGGAACGCAGCCGATCAGGGGACAGCGGTGGAGCGGGAGCTGGAGCGGGCGCCGGATTTGCGGCGCCCGGTACCAGATTCGCCTTCGGCATCCTTTTCGGCAAGCCCGAGTTCGTGGTGCCGCCCTGGGCAGGCTCCGAGGTCGCGCCCGCGGCCTGCCATCCCTGGTCGGCGGGTGAGCTCCAGGAGTCCTCGCGGTGGTCGGCGGTGGGCGCCGCCTTGCTGAACCAGCTGCTCCCCTCGACGGCGGTGTAGATGGGCAGGAACTCCTCCTGCGGCGGCCCCGGCAGGTCGGGCGGCGTCCCGGCCGCACGGGTGCGCGGCGCGTCCGGGCCGGCCGGCGGGCCGAACCACGACGACGGCTCGGCCGCCATGGGAGCGTCGTCGAACGAGGGATGCCCCGGCGGAGGTCCGGTCAGGGATGCGGGCGACGGGGTGTGAACGGGCGCCGCGTACGACTCGGCGGTCCCGAAGGACGACGTGTGCACCTGCGCCTGCCTGGGCACCTGGACCCGGCCCGGCGCGGGCACGGCGTTCGGCACCTCGGTGAGCAACATCGGCGGGATCAGCACCATGGCGGTCAGGCCGCCGATGTCCTGCGCCCGCAGCTGCACCCTGATGGTGTGCCGCAACGCCAGCCGGCCCACCACGAACAGGCCCATCCGGCGCGACACCGACACGTCCACGACCGGCGGGTTGGCCAGCCGCCAGTTGGCCTCGGCCAGCTCGTCGGCGTTCATGCCGATCCCCCGGTCGGTGACCGACAACATCAGGCTGCCCTCGTCGATGCGGCTGCTGGAGATCATGACCTTGGTGTCCCTGGAGGAGAAGGAGACGGCGTTCTCGACCAGCTCCGCGAGCAGGTGCACCACGTCGGTGACGGCCTGGCCCGCGATCGCGACGTCCGACTCGACCTGGATGCCGACCCGGTCGTAGCTCTCCACCTCGCCCAGCGCCGCCCGTACGATGTCCATCAGCTCGACCGGCTCGCTCCACTTGCGCGCGGCCTCCTGACCGGCCAGGACGAGCAGGTTCTCGCTGTTGCGCCGCATGCGGGTGGCCAGGTGGTCGAGCTTGAACAGGTCGCCGAGCCGGGCGTCGTCGCGCTCGCCGCGCTCCAGCCGCTCGATCAGCGTGAGCTGCCGCTCGACCAGTGTCTGGCTGCGCCTGGACAGGTTGACGAACATGGCGTTGACGTTGGAGCGCAGCCGCGCCTCGTCACCCGCCAGCCGTACGGCCTCGCGGTGCACCTCGTCGAACGCGCGCGCGACCTCGCCCACCTCGTCCTTGGAGAAGATGCCGATGGGCGGTACCTCGGCGTTGACCGCTCCGTCGCGCGACTCGCGCAGGTGCTGCACGAAGTCGGGCAGCCGCCGGCCCGCGATCTCCAGCGCCTCGCCGCGGAGGCGGCGCAGGGGGCGTACGAGCGACCTGGCCACGCCGGTGGTGATCAGCAGCACGGCGACCAGCAGCGCGAGCACCGCGCCCGCGGTCACGAACGCCTTGCTCCGCTCGTCCGCGCTGAGCGCCTCGCTGCGTGCCACGATCCCCTGGGCCTGGCGCCGCTCGACCGTGCGCATGGAGTCGACGACCACGGCGGCGCCGTCGTGCCACTCCTTGGCGTCGTCGCGCCTGGCCTGGTCGAGCCCGCGCAGTGGCAGCTCGTTGGTGGCCCTGATCAGCACCAGCTCGCGAAGGAACAGCATGCGGTCGGCGGATCTGCCGTTGACGGTCTCGTCGAAGAAGCGGCGTTCCTCGGCGGTGGCCTCCTCGGCGAAGCCCTTGCGCTCGCTGGCCTCCTTGGACTGCTCACCGAGGAATTTCTTGAGCTGGTCAGGGTCGAACGCGCCCTCCACCAGCACGATCGTGACCAGCGCCTGCTGGTAGGAGACGCTCTCCTTGGCCCTGGCGAGACCGTCGAGCATGCGGGTCTGGCGGAACAACTCGTCGTCGACGCTGCCCTTGACCAGCTCGTTGTGCACGGACAGCAGGTCGGCGATCACCGTCGTGTAGAGCTCGACGGCGGGGCCGGGCAGCAGGTTGGCGTCGAGGGCCTGCGCGCGCAGGGCGTTCAGGTCGTTCAGGCGGGTGAGCAGGGTCTCGATCTGGTCCGCGGTGCGGCCGGTCGCGTCGCCCAGCACGGACTGCGCGAGGCCGCGCACCTCTTTGACGGACTGGTCGACCTGGCCCATCTGGATGCGTACGGCGTTCAGCTCGTCCACGGGCCGGTCGCGCGCGATGTACCACGCCGTTCTGGCCCGTTCGGCGGACACCTGGTGGGTGAGCTCGCCGAGCTCCGCCGACATCCGGGCGAACTGGTTCGTACGGGCGTAGTCGGTGGCGGCGGAGGTCGAGGCGAGTACCTGGACACCGCCCAGCAGTACGGCGGCGGCCGTCGGGATGAGGATGAGCGCGACCAGACGCGCACGCACGCGCCAGTTGCGCAGCCGCCAGCCGCTCTTGCCGGCCTGCCTCTCGCCCAGCTCTGTACTCACCGAACGCACCTCGCCCGAATCGGCGTATATGAGGGGGCATGCGCCCCGGGGATATCAGCAAGTGCGGGTAATTGGAACACATCCCATACAGGACGGCCAATCGAACTTAACGCGACAAAAGTCGAGTCGTGTGACACATGAGGATAGAACTTGGGATCCCACGCGGGAAGCACCCTGGGCGGGAAAATAACCCACATCTAGATAGATGTCCGCCAATGAGTGGTTAGTACGTTTCAGCACATAACACGGAAGCCGCACCGTGATCTCTGGAGTGTCACAGCGTTGAGAATGGCGCTAATCACCACATATGTTGAGCGACGTCAATACGAGGAGGCGAGTGTGGGCGATTCTCACAGCGCGGCCATCACCGTCGAAGGCCTTTGGAAGATCTTCGGGCCCAAGGCACAGAAAGTGCTGGACAGCGAGGACAGACATCTCGACCCCGCCGCGCTGCGAGAGAAGACCGGCTGCACCGCCGCCGTCAGGGACGTCGGCTTCGAAGTGCGCCCCGGCGAGGTCTTCGTGGTCATGGGGCTGTCCGGCAGCGGCAAGTCGACGCTCGTACGCTGCCTCACGCGGCTCATCGAACCCAGTGCGGGCGAGATCAGGATCGGCGACGAGGACATCGGCCGCGCCTCGCCCACCCGGCTCCGCGAGATCCGGCGGCACCAGGTCAGCATGGTCTTCCAGCACTTCGGCCTGCTGCCGCACCGCAAGGTGATCGACAACGTCGCGTACGGGCTGGAGATCCAGGGCACCCCCAGGGCCGCCAGGCACGAGCGGGCCGCGGAGATCCTCACCTTGGTCGGCCTCGACGGCCACGCCGACGCCTACCCCGAACAGCTCTCCGGCGGCATGCAGCAGCGGGTCGGGCTGGCCCGCGCACTGGCCGTGGACCCGCAGGTGATGTTGTTCGACGAGCCGTTCAGTGCGCTCGACCCGCTGATCAGGCGCGACATGCAGGCCGAGGTCATCCGCCTGCACCGGGAAGTCGGCAAGACGATGGTGTTCATCACGCACGACCTGTCGGAGGCGCTCAAGCTGGGCGAGCGGATCGCGATCATGCGTGCGGGCTCGATCGTGCAGCTCGGCACCGCGGAGGAGCTGGTGGGCGCGCCCGCCGACGACTACGTGGCCGACTTCGTGCGCGACGTGCCGAGAAGCCACGTGCTGACGCTGCGCTGGCTCTGCCGGCCGCCCGAGCCCGGCGAGTCGCTGGACGGGCCCGAGCTGCCGGTCTCCACGGTCATCAAGGACGCCATCACCGCCTCCTCCGCCTCCGCCCGGCCGATCAGGGTCGTGGACGGCGGCGAGCTGGCGGGCGTCGTGGACCGGGTCGACCTGCTGTCGTTCCTGTCGGGTCAGGAGCGCCCCGTGCGAGCGGGCGCATGAGCAGCGCCACGGCCGTCGGCACGCCCTCCAGTCTCGGCCTGCCGAGATGGGCGGCGACGGCGGGGGCGGCGGTGGTGTTCGCGGCGGCGTACCTGGTCTTCCGCGACACGGCGACGCTGCCGCACAGCAGGGAGGCGGCGGCGCCGTTCCTGGCCGTCACCGAGCTGCGCGAGTGGATCGACGACAACAGGAACGACAACCCGCTCTTCCTGTACTTCCTCAACTACATCAGGCTCTTCGTCGGCGGGCTCTTCGACGCCTTCCACACCGTCCTGTACGCGCTCGGCTGGCCCGGCATCACGGGCGTCATGGGCGCGCTCGGCTGGCTGGCCGGCGGCCGGTGGATCGCGGCGCTGGCGGTGGGCGGCGTGAGCGCGTTCGGCCTGCTCGGCCTCTGGGAGTCGAGCGTCGACACGCTGGCCCTGGTCGCGGTCGCGGTGCTGCTGTCGCTGGCCGTCGGCATCCCGCTGGGCGTGTGGGCGGGACTCTCCGGCCGGGTGCGCAGGGCGCTGACGCCGGTTCTCGACGTCATGCAGATCATGCCGACGTTCGCGTATCTGGCGCCGCTCGCACTGTTCTTCCACATCGGCGCGCCCGCCGGCGCCATCGCGACGATGATCTACGCGATCCCGCCCGCCATCCGCATCACCGCCCTGGCCGTCTCGGGGGTCTCCCCCACGGCGGTCGAGGCGTCCGCCTCGCTGGGCGCCACGGGCCGGCAGACGTTGTTCAAGGTGTACCTGCCGCTGGCCAGGTCCACGATGGCGCTGGCGGTCAACCAGACGATCATGATGGCGCTGTCCATGGTCGTCATCGCGAACCTGATCTCGGCCCCTGGGCTGGGCGGCGACATCATCCGCGGCCTGTCGCGGGCGCAGGTCGGCATCATGCTCCCGGCGGGCGTGGCCGTGGTGATCATGGCGGTGATGCTCGACCGGATGACGATGGCGCTCGCCCGCCGGGACGCGCACGCCACCACCTCCCGGCTCGACCTCGCCGGGGCGGGGCTGCTGGCGGTGGCCGGGCTCGCGCTCATCCCCGTGCTGCCGCGCGTCTGGCCGGAGAACCTGGCCGTCAACGTCGTGGCGCAGGTGAACGACGCCGTCCGCTGGGCCGAGACGAACTGGTACCCGGTGACGACGTTCATCAAGGACGCCACCACCCGGGTGCTGCTCAACCCGCTGGAGTCACTGCTCACCTCGGCCCCCTGGTGGCTGGTGGCGCTCGCCGTGCTGGCGGCCGCCTGGCGGGTGAGCGGGCTGCGTCCCGCGCTGACGGCTCTGGCCTGCCTGCTCGCCATCGCGCTGCTCGGCCTGTGGGAACACAGCATGATGACGATGAGCACCGTGGCCGTCGCGGTGCTCGCCACGCTGGCCATCGGCCTGCTGCTCGGGGTGGCCGCGGCCCGCTCGCCGCGGTTCTCGGCCGTGCAGCGGCCCGTGCTCGACGCCGCGCAGACCATGCCCGCGTTCGTCTACCTGCTGCCGGCGCTGGCGCTCTTCGGCACCACCAGGTTCACCGCGATCTTCGCCTCCGTCATCTTCGCCGTCCCGCCGGTCGTACGCCTGGTCGAGGACGGCATCAGGGCCGTGCCCGCCACGGTCGTCGAGGCCGCCGCCTCGGCCGGCTCGACCCCGCGCCAGCTGCTGTGGAAGGTGCAGTTGCCGATGGCCAGGAGGGCCATCCTGCTCGCGGCCAACCAGGGCATCGTGATGACGCTGGCCATGGTCGTCATCGGCGGCCTGGTCGGGGCGGGCGCGCTCGGCTACGACGTGGTCCTCGGCTTCTCCCAGCGGACCGACTTCGGCATGGGCTTCGTGGCGGGCATCGCCACGGTGCTCCTCGGAGTCATGCTCGACCGCATCACGCAGGGCGCCGACAGGCGCTCCTCCCCCCGAAAAAGGAAGTTCACATGAAGATTCGCCTGCTCGCAGGCCTTCTCGCCCTAGGGATCACCGCGATGGGCTGCGGCGGAGCCACGGTCGACACCTCGACCAGCTCGGCCGCTCCCGACGCCGGCGCCAGTGCCTCCGGCACCACCGCCGGCACGGTGAAGATCGCCATCAACCCGTGGGTCGGGTACGAGGCCAGCGCCAACGTCGTGGCGTACCTGTTGAAGAACGAGCTCGGCTACGAGGTCGAGCTGCCCGAGATCAAGGAGCAACTGGCCTGGGAGGGCTTCGAGACCGGCGACGTCGACGTCATCATCGAGAACTGGGGGCACCCCGATCTGAAGAAACAGTTCATCGAGGAGAAGAAGGTCGCCGTCGAGGCGGGCTCCACCGGTAACAAGGGCGTCATCGGCTGGTACATCCCCAAGTGGATGGCCGACGAGCACCCCGGCATCACCGACTGGAAGAACCTCAACAAGTACGCCGAGCTGTTCGAGACCTCCGAGTCGGGCGACAAGGGCCAGCTGCTGTTCGGCGACCCGTCGTACGTCAGCAACGAGGCCGCGTTGATCAACAACCTCAAGCTCGACTACAAGATCGTCACCGGCGGCAGCGAGGCGGCCCTGATCAAGGGCGCCCAGCAGGCGCAGGCGCAGAAGAAGCCGCTGCTGTTCTACTTCTGGGACCCGCACTGGCTGTTCAGCCAGACCGAGCTGGTCCGGGTCAACCTGCCTCCCTACACCGAGGGTTGCGACGCCGACCCGAAGAAGGTGGCCTGCGACTACCCGGAGATGGACCTCGACAAGATCGTCAGCAAGAGGTTCGCCGACACCGGCGGCAAGGCGTACGAGCTGATCAAGAACTTCACCTGGACCAACGAGGACCAGAACGCCGTCGCCGACGACATGACCAACAACGGCATGACCGGCGAGGAGGCCGCCAAGAAGTGGATCGAGGCCAATCCCGCCAAGTGGCAGGCGTGGATCCCCAAGTAGCCCCTCGATGACCCGGGCCCCCGCACGCGGGGCCCGGGCACGGAGACCTCTCATGCGAATGAAGACGCTCGTCGGGCCGCTGGTCGCGGCCCTGCTCCTGGCAGCCTGCTCCAGCGAGGAGCCCGACTCGGCCACCGTGTCCAAGGGCACGGTCGACATCGACGTCCACGCCTGGGTGGGGTACGAGGCCCAGGCGGCCGTGCTGGCGTACCTGCTCGAACACGAGCTGGGATACACGGTGAAGACGCGCAAGGCGGCGGAGGAGCAGTCCTGGCGCGACTTCGCATCCGGCAAGGTGGACGTGATCGTCGAGAACTGGGGGCACAACGATCTGAAGAAAGAGTTCATCGAGGAGAAGAAGGTCGCCCTGTCGGCCGGACTCACGGGGAACAAGGGAGTGATCGGCTGGTACGTCCCCGAATGGATGGCCAAAAAATACCCCGACATTACGGACTACCGAAACCTCAATAAGTACGCGCGCCTCTTCCGAACGGAGAAGACAGGAAATGCCGGACAGATCCTGGACGGTGATCCCTCGTTCGTCACCAACGACGAGGCACTCGTCAAGAACCTCAACCTCAATTACAAGGTCGTCTACTCGGGCAGCGAAGAGGAACTGATCAAGGCGGCCCAGTCCGCGACGAGGAATCGGACGCCCCTGCTCATGTATTTCTACGAACCGCAATGGCTGTTCACCAAGGTGAAACTCGTCAAGGTCGCGCTGCCCGCGTACGCGGTGGGCTGCGACGAGGTCCCGGCCAAGGTCGCCTGCGACTATCCGCCCTATCTGCTCGACAAGATCGTCAGCCGGCGGTTCGCGGAGACCGGCGGGCGGGCGTACGAGCTGGTCCGCAACTTCAACTGGACCAACGACGACCAGAACACCGTGGCCAGTGACATGATCAACGAGAGGCTGACCGCCGAGCAGGCGGCCGAGCGGTGGGTCGCCGAGAACAAGATCGTGTGGAAGGACTGGATACCCCGTTGAGGTACGACTACGTCATCGTGGGAGGCGGCAGCGCGGGCTGCGCCCTGGCCAACCGGCTCAGCGCCGACCCCTCGACGTCCGTGCTGGTGTTGGAGGCCGGCAGGCCCGACTACCTGTGGGACGTGTTCATCCACATGCCCGCCGCGCTGATGTTCCCGATCGGCAGCCGCTTCTACGACTGGAAGTACGAGTCCGAGCCCGAGCCGCACATGAACGGCCGCCGTGTCTACCACGCCCGCGGCAAGGTGCTGGGCGGCTCCAGCAGCATCAACGGCATGATCTTCCAGCGCGGCAACCCGCTCGACTACGAGCGGTGGGCCGCCGATCCCGGCATGGAGCGTTGGGACTACGCGCACTGCCTGCCCTACTTCAAGCGCATGGAGACCTGCCTGGCCGAGCCCGGCACCGACTTCCGCGGCGGCGACGGCCCCCTCAAGCTCGAACGCGGCCCGGCCCGAGGACCCCTCTTCGAGGCCTTCTTCGAGGCCGTGCAGCAGGCCGGCCATCCGCTCACCGACGACGTGAACGGCTACCGCCAGGAGGGCTTCGCCGCCTTCGACCGCAACGTGCACCGCGGCCGCCGGCTCAGCGCCGCCCGCGCCTACCTGCACCCCGTACGCCGCCGGCGCAATCTCACGGTCAGGACCCGCGCCCTCGTGGCGCGGGTGCTCTTCGACGGCACCAGGGCCGTCGGCGTGCGCTGCGACGGCGAACGCATCGAGGCGGGCGAGGTCATCCTGAGCTCCGGCGCCGTCAACACCCCGCAGCTCCTGCAGCTGTCAGGCGTCGGCCCGCGCGCCCTGCTGGAGCCCCTGGGCGTGCCGATGGTGCACGACCTGCCCGGCGTGGGCGAGAACCTGCAGGACCACCTGGAGGTGTACGTCCAGCACGGCTGCAGGCAGCCGGTCTCGCAGCAGCCGTCGCTGGCCAGGTGGCGCAGGCCCCTCATCGGCGCCGACTGGCTCTTCCGCAGGAGCGGCCCGGGGGCCACCAACCACTTCGAGGCCGGCGGCTTCATCCGCTCCAACGACGACGTGGCCTACCCCAACCTGATGTTCCACTTCCTGCCGATCGCGGTGCGCTACGACGGCTCCGCCCCGGCCGGCGGCCACGGCTACCAGGTGCACATCGGCCCGATGTACTCCGACGCCAGGGGCTCGGTGCGGATCACGTCGGCCGACCCCCGAGCCAAGCCCGCGCTGCGCTTCAACTACCTCTCCACCGACCAGGACCGCCGCGAGTGGGTGGAGGCCGTCAGGCACACCAGGACCATCCTGTCCCAGCCCGCCTGGGCCGACCTCGACGCCGGCGAACTGTCCCCCGGCCCCGCCGTGCGGAGCGACGAGGAGATCCTCGACTGGGTGGCCAGGGACGCCGAGACCGCGCTCCACCCCTCCTGCACCTGCAAGATGGGCACTGACGAGACGGCGGTGGTGGACCCGGAGACGATGCGCGTGCACGGCCTCGACGGGCTGCGCGTGGTGGACGCCTCGGCGATGCCGTACGTCACCAACGGCAACATCTACGCCCCGGTCATGATGCTCGCCGAGAAGGCGGCCGACCTCATCCTCGGCAACACCCCGTTACCTCCGGATCCCGTGGAGTTCTACCGCCATCCGCGGCCGCCGGATTAGGGCTATCTGTCCCCAACGCACTGATCGGCAGCGCCGTCAGCCGATCGCCGAAAGAGAGCGACCGTCTCCCCGCGTACAGCACGGACCCGTGGACGAACTGCTCCCCCAGCGAGTCTCTGAGCTGGAGCAAGCCCTTGACCGACAACGACTGCCGTACGGTGTACCGTACGATGGTGACCGTCGAGTACTCGGGCAAGGGCGACCCGGCGCGCAGCCTGGCGCTGCTCTGGCGCACCGGCGAGCGGGCCAGCCGCAAGGGCAAGCCGGAGCTGAGCGTCGACCGCATCGTGCGCGCCGCCATCGAGGTGGCCGACGCGGAGGGCCTGCAGGCGCTGTCCATGCGCCGCGTGGCCGAGCGGCTGGGCGTCGGGACGATGTCGCTCTACACGTACGTGCCCGGCAAACCGGAACTGTTTGACGTCATACTGGACACCGTCTACGGCGAGACCTCCAGGCCGGAGGACGTGCCCGGCGGCTGGCGGGGCCGGCTGGAGCAGATCGCCAGGGAGAACTGGGCCCTCTACCTGCGCCACCCGTGGCTGCTGCAGGTGGCGACGAGCCGCCCGGTGCTCGGCCCGAACGTCACCGCGAAGTACGACTACGAACTGCGCGCGATCGACGGGATCGGGCTGACGGACGTGGAGATGGACTCGGTGATCACCCTGATCACCGGTTTCGTGCACGGCACGGCCCGCGGGGCGGTGGAGGCGGCGCAGGCCGAGACCCGGACGGGCATGACCGACGAACAGTGGTGGGCCGCGCACTCGCCCTTCCTCGGCAGGATCGCCGACGTCGACCGCTATCCCACGGCGACCCGGGTGGGGCAGGCGGTGGGTGAGGAGCTCAACGCCGCCTACAGCGCCGAGCACGCCTTCGAGTTCGGCCTCCAGCGTGTGCTCGACGGCATCGAGGCGCTGGTGAACAGCCGGGCCGCCGAGGGCGGTCAGGCGCCGGGCAACGCCCGCCCGTAGGCCGGCAGCGTGTCCACGAACATCCGGCGCTGCTCCGGCGTGAGCGGCTCCAGCGCCTGCCGTCACGCCATGGCGCCGCAGCCGAGCCACTCGTTGATGGCGGGCCGACGCCGTTCGGCGATGCTGACGATCGTGCGGCGCCGGTCGGCGTCGTCCTCGCGCCGTTCCAGCACGCCCTCCCTGCTCAGCTCCCCCGCCATCAGACTGACCGGCGCCGGCGCCGCCTCCCGGAGCCCGCGGGAGCGCTAGCGCACGGGCGCGGAGCGCAGCCGTACGACGTGCTCGACCAGCGAGATCAGCGTCGACTTGACCGACTCGCGGTTGCGGGCGTCGGTGCGTACGATCGGCACCTGCGGCGACAGCGCCAGCGCTTCCCTGACCTCCTGGTCGGAGTGCGGAAACTGGCCCTCCCAGCCGTTGATGCCGATCACGAACGGCAGCTTGGCCTCTTCGAAGTAGTCGATGGCCGGGAAGCTGTCGGCCAGGCGGCGGGTGTCGAGCAGCACCACGGCGCCGATCGCGCCACGCACCAGGTCGTCCCACATGAACCAGAACCGATGCTGCCCCGGCGTGCCGAACAGGTAGAGGATCAGGTCACGGTCCAGCGACAGACGGCCGAAGTCCATCGCCACGGTCGTGGTCTGCTTGTTGGGCGTCATACCAAGGTCGTCGATGCCTGCGGACGCGTCGGTCATCACCGCTTCCGTGGTGAGCGGGAGGATCTCGGACACCGCCCCCACGAACGTCGTCTTGCCGACGCCGAAGCCTCCCGCGACGACGATCTTGGTCGACGTGAGGCCGGGGCTAGAGCCTGCGTAGTCCACTGAGCACCCTTTCGAGCATGTTGAGGTCTGGCTGTCCCTCGGTGAGGTGTGGCTGGTGCAGGCGGACAAGCCCTTCATCGGACATGTCCGCCACGAGCACCCTGGCGACACCCAGGGGGACGCGGAGCAGGGCCGAGATCTCGGCGACCGACCGGAACGTCCTGCACAGCTGCATGATGGCCTCCTGCTCGGGGGTGAGCAGGGCCATCTCGTCGTCCGCGATCGACATGGACGAGATCAACGTCTCCATCGCGAGGTGATAGCGGGGCTCGGATCGTCCGCCGGTCACCGCGTAAGGGCGGAACAGGGGCTCGTCGTCCCCGGCCCCGTCAACGCCGTACACGACCCTCTCCCATCAGTTCGTCACCGCGTCCTGGCCGCCTGAAGCTCCGCGCGCAGGGCCGGCGTGAGCGCCTGTCCCGCCCGGTCCACCAGCAGCGTCATCTGGTACGCCACGAGCCCCATGTCGCAGTCGGGCGCGGCCAGCACCGTGAGCACGGAACCGTCGCTGATCGCCATGACCAGGAGCAGGCCACGCTGCATCTCGACGACGGTCTGCGTCACCGACCCGCCCTCGAAGACCCTGGACGCGCCCACCGTCAGGCTCAGCAGGCCGGCGGAGACCGCGGCGAGCTGGTCGGCCCTGTCGGGTGGAAAGCCCTCCGACGCCGCCAGGCACAGACCGTCGGCCGAGACGACGACGGCGTGCGCCACACCTGGCGTGTTGCGGACGAAGTCGGTGATCAGCCAGTCGAAGCGATGTGCCTCATGGCTCAGGGTTGTCACGCATCCTCCCCAGCGGGACGCTTACTCACTCTTGTTCCTCCTGTCCACGAACTTCCTGGCGGGCCCGTCGCATCCCCTGCTGGAAACCGGCCATCCGGCTGCGCATCCGGTCTGCGGAGACCGGGGGCGCGGGCGCCTGCCGTCGCGGCTGCTGTTGCTGCGGTGCCGCCGGGCCGGCCGCCGTGCCGGGGACCAGATTCGCCTTGGGAGTGCGTTTCGGAAGCCCGGCGGCGGTGATGCCACCGAGACTCGGCTCGCTCGCGGCGGCTGCCGCCTGCCAGCCGGCATCGGCGGCGGTTCGCCACGCTTCCTCCCCAGAGCGTACGGCCTGCGCCGGCGTGGCTTCGCCGCCGCCCTCCGCCTGCGCCGCCTGATCCTCCGGCGGTCTGCGGAACCACGCCGACTCCACCGACGCGAAGATCGGCAGGAAGTCCTCCTGCTCCGCAGGCGACACCCCGGCCGAGGGGGCCGGGTCGGGCCTGCGCACGTCGTTCGTGGGGTACGACTGGGACGGCGGCGTCTGGAACGCGCCATTTCCTGATCGCGCGGAGCCCTGGCTCGGGTACGACGGGAAGGTCCCGGAGTCGAACGAGGCCGGGTGCCTGCGGTAGGAACCGCCGTCGGTGTCGGCGGTGAAGCCGTTGACGCCCGCCCTGCCGGGGTCGGACGGGTGCGTGCCGAACGCCGGCCCGGGCGTTCCCGGCGCGCTGTCGTACGTGCCTGGGCCGCCGCGCCTGGGCGCTCCACCGAGCCGGCCGGCGGTGCCGGGGCGGGGGGCGCCCGGGTCGAAGGAGTCGAAGCTGCCGAACGACCGGAACGTCCCGTTCGAGGTGGGCTGACCGGCCTGGCCGGGCACGCCCACCTGGCCGGGCACGCCCGCCTGACCCGGCACGCCCGCCTGGCCCGGAACGGTCCCGCCGCCGAACGCCGGGCGCTGCGGCAGCGGCTGCTGCGCGCCCTCGGCGATCAGCGCGGGCGGCAGCAGCACCATGGCGATCAGCCCCGACCCCTCGCCCTTCCTGAGCTGCACCCTGATGCCGTGGCGCAGCGCCAGCCGGCCGACCACGAACAAGCCCATGCGCCGGGACACCGACACGTCCACGACCGGGGGCTCGGCCAGGCGGCGGTTGGCCTCGGCCAGCTCGTCCTCGGTCATGCTGATGCCGGTGTCGGTCACCGACACCAGCGCGCCGCCGCCCTCGATGAGGCTGCTGGTGACCGTGACCTGGGAGTTGTTCGGGCTGAACTGGATGGCGTTCTCGACCAGCTCGGCGACCAGGTGGACCAGGTCGTTGGCGGCGCTGCCGACCACCGAGGTGGCCCGGTGCACCTTGACCTGGACACGCTCGTAGCCTTCGACCTCCGACAGCGCGGCGCGTACGACGTCGACCAGCTTGGCCGGCTGGCTGCGCCGGCGGGTGGCCTCGTGGCCGGCGAGGACCAGCAGGTTCTCGGAGTTGCGGCGCATGCGGGTGGCCAGGTGGTCGAGCTTGAACAGGTCGGCCAGCCGGGCGCCGTCCTGCTCGCCCTTCTCCAGGCCGTCGATCAGCGAGATCTGCCGCTCGACCAGCGTCTGGGTGCGGCGCGAGAGGTTGACGAACATCGAGCTGATGTTGCTGCGCAGCTCGGCCTCCTCGCCCGCCAGCCGCACGGCCTGCCGGTGCACCTGGTCGAAGGCCCTGGCCACCTCGCCGATCTCGTCGTTGCCCTCGACCTCGATGGGGCGCACCTCGCCGGCGGAGCCCTCGCCGCTGACGCGCAGCCGCCGGACCACGTCGGGCAGCCGGAAGCCGGCGATCTCCAGCGCCTCGGTGCGCAGACGGCGCAGCGGGCCGACCATGGAGCGGGCGATGGCCACGGTGAGGAGCAGGACGAGCAGCAGCAGCGCCACGATGAGCACTCCCGCGACGACCGCGTTGCGGATCTCCGCGCTGCGCAGTTCCTGGCTGCGCAGGCCGACCTTGCCGGCCAGGTCCTCCTCGATGCCGTGGAGCACGTCGATGGTGGTCGTGTTCTGCTTGAACCACTGCTCGCGGTCGCCCGTGGCGGAGATCAGGTTCTCGGTGATCCGCGCCCCCGGCGACCGGCCGCTGACCAGTGTGATCGCGCGCGCCTTGGTGAGCTGGACGTTGACGTACTCCTCGGTGCCGGTCAGCCGCCTGGACAACGTGAGCCCGACGTCGGGGCCGGCCTCCGCGCCGACGGCGGCGATGTCGCTCTGCTGGCGGGCGTTGGAGGCGATGAACGCCTCGACCTCGTCGGCGCCCACCCGCTGGGTGTTGTAGGACGCCTGGAGCAGCTGGACGCGCTGCCGGGAGACCTCCTCCTTGGCCGAGGCGAGGGCGCTGAGCGCGCGGAACTGCCCGATGATCTGCGAGTCGTCCGAGAGCAGGCTCAACTCGTCGTGCAGCCTGAGGAGGGTGTCGGTGAGGAAGTCGTAGCGTACGGTGTCGGTTCGGCCCTCCTCCCGGATCTGGGCCAGCCGGCTCAGGTCGTATTTCGCCTGGTCGGCGGCCTTGACGATGCGAGGGCCGTAAGACGCGTCCATCGTGGCGAGGTCGGAGCGCACGGTCTTGACCAGGGTGTCGACGGCGGCTTTGCGCTGCTCCAGCGGGGCGGCGAGCTTCTTGCGCACGGCGCGGCTCGCGGCCGCCCAGCCGGCGGTGTCACGCTCCAGCCCGATCGCCTGCACGAGGTCACGAAGGCGCCCGGCCTGCTCGGCGCCGATGGCCGTGCGGTCGTAGACGCCGATGCTCTGCACCGACTCGACCACCCGGGCTCCTCCGAGCACGACGCCGGCGATGGTGGGCACCAGGATGAGCGCGGTGAGCCGCCACCGCACGCGCCAGTTACGCAAGCCGAAGCGTGGCAGTGACCGCCGTCCGCGGTGCTGCGCGGCTGGGCCGCCGCCGGAGTTCCCCGTAGTCACTGCTTCCGCTACCCCTCAATCGTCCCCTCAGTCAACGAGCCCTCAAGTCGTCCACAAGGTATCCTCAGCATCCGACTTACCAGGCATTTCGGACACCATTGTTACAAAGGTGTCCGCCAGTCGTGTGCTGCTGGTTATCTCAGTGCGGCAAGCACCTGATCGCGGACCTGGGCCCTCTGCGCGTCGTCGCGGAGGGGGCGACCGGCGCGATCCACAACGTAGAAAACGTCCACCGCCTCCGCGCCGAGAGTCTCCACGCGAGCGGCCCTCACGTCAAGACCGCACTCACCGAACGCCCGTCCGATGCGCCACAGCAGCCCCGGCCTGTCATGAGCCCTGACTTCCACCACGGTGGCGGTCGCCGAGGCGTCGTCCACCAACGTCACGCGGGGTGGAGCGACGGGCACGCGAGGCGGCCTCATCGACCGCGTACGGCGGGCCAGCCGCTGCTCGATGTCAAGACGCCCAGCAAGGACGAGACGGAGATCCGCCTCCAGCGTCGCGGGGTCGGGCGGCGAGCCGTACTCGGGGATGACGGAGAACTCGATCACGGCCGTGGACCCCGCGGAGGCGGCCGAGGCGGAGCGTACGACGAGCCGGTGCGCCGCCAGCACGCCCGCGGCGCTCCACAGCAACCCCACCCGGTCGGGGGCGACGACCGTGACCGCTCCCCCGTGGACGCGGACGGCCCCGCCGCCGTGCCGGGCGAGCGCCGCCTGCTCGGACGAGAGCATGGGCGGCCTCGGCGGAGGCGAACCGGCCAGCACCGACCTGACACGGCGTACGAGGTCGGCGACGAGCCCCGCCTTCCAGGCGTTCCACGCGGCCGGGCCGGTCGCGTGACCGTCGGCCACCGCCAGCGCGGCCAGCAGGTCGAGCACCTCCCGCGTGCCGACCGTCGCCGCGACCTTCTCGATCGTGACGGGATCGTCGAGGTCCCTGCGGGTGGCGGTCTCCGGCAGCAGCAGGTGGTGGCGGACGACGGTCGCGAGGATCTCCACGTCAGCCGGTGGCAGGCCGACGCGCGTGGCGATGTCGCGGACCACGACCTCGCCCGTCGCCGAATGGTCGCCGGGCCAGCCCTTGCCGATGTCGTGCAGCAGCGCCCCGATCAGCAGCAGGTCGGGGCGGGAGACCTCGCGGGTGTGGCCGGCGGCGTTCGCGGCGGCTTCGATCAGGTGCCGGTCGACCGTGAACCGGTGGATCGGATTGCGCTGGGGACGGTGGCGTACGCGCTCCCAGTCAGGAAGCAGCTTGACAAGGATGCCCGCCTGGTCGAGCTCCTCCCACACGGGCACGGCGGCGCGGCCCGCGCCGAGGATCGACACCAGCGCGTCGCGCGCCTCCTCGGGCCACGGCACCGGCATCGGCGGCGACTGAGCAGCCAGAACGGAGACCGTGGCGGGCGCGAGGGGCAGCCCCGAGTCGGCCGCCGCGGCGGCGGCCCGCAGCACCAGCATGGGATCCCGGCGCGGGTCGACTCCCCTGGCGAGCACGACCTCGCCGCCGTGCTCGACCACGCCGTCCGCCAACGGGCGGCGGCCCCGGGGAGCGGGGCCTGACAGGAGCCTGTCAACGGTGCGCCAGGTGGTGTCGAACGCGTGGGAGACCGTACGGCCCGCCTCGGCGAGCCTGCGCATCAGCGCCTCGGCGTCGAGCAGTCCGAGCAGCCCCGCCACCGCGTCCTGCTCCTGCAGCACCAGCCGGTCGGTGCCGCGGCCGGTGACGACGTGCAGCGCGTGCCGCACGTCGAGGATGAGCTCGTACGCCTCCCGCGCCCTGGGGCCGGGCGCCGAGGCGACCCAGGCGGCGGCCACCGCCTGCATGGCCTGGACGTCGCGGAGCCCGCCGCGGCCGTCCCTCAGGTCGGGTTCGAGCAGGAAGGCCAGCTCGCCGCTGGCGCGGGCCCGCTGGTCCGCGGCGGCGCGCAACTCGCCGAGCCGACGCCGGGAGTCCGCCCGCCACTCGGCGAGCACCGCCTCCCTGGCCTTGCGGGTCAGCTCGGGATCGCCCGCCACGTGCCTGGCCTGGATGAGGCCGAGCACGGCCTTCAGGTCCTGCCGCGCGACGGCCACCGCTTCCTCGACCGTGCGCACGGAATGGTCGAGGTTGACCGCCGAGTCCCAGATCGGATACCAGATCCGGTCGGCGATCCTGGCGACGTCGGCCCGCCCGTTGTGCAGCAGGACGAGGTCGAGGTCACTGCCGGGGGCCAGCTCGCCCCTGCCCAGGCTCCCGACGGCGACCAGAGAGGCGTGCTCGCCGCCGCCGGCCGTACGGAAGAGATCCTTGAGCCAGCGGTCGGTGTCCGCGGCCCGCTCCCTGCGCGCCGCGGCGTACGAACGGGCCTCGCCCCTCACTCCTGTGCCCCCTTGCCGAGCTCCGCCCGGACCCCGTCGTCCGGGCGTCGCCTGGGTTCCATCACAGGGCCTCCGGGCCCCTCTCTCCCGTGCGGACGCGGACGACGGTGTCCACGGGCACGGACCAGACCTTGCCGTCACCGATCTTGCCGGTGTGCGCGGCCTTGACGATGACGTCGATCACGTCCTCGGTGTCGTCCTCTTCGGCGAGGACCTCGATCCTGACCTTCGGCACCAGGTCGACCTGGTACTCGGCGCCGCGGTAGACCTCGGTGTGGCCGCGCTGCCGGCCGTAGCCGCTCGCCTCGCTGACCGTCATGCCCTTGATGCCGAACTGCTCGAGCGCCGCCTTGACGTCATCCAGCTTGAAGGGCTTGACGATCGCCGTGATGAGCCTCATGCGTCCACCTTCTTCGTGACAGGAGCGGTGACGGGGCCGTTGGACGAGCTCACGCCGGAGGCGTGAACGGTGCCGAGGTCGTAGCCCGTCTCGGCGTGGGTGGTGATGTCGACGCCGGTGACCTCGTCCTCGGAGGAGATGCGGAAGCCGAGGGTCTTGTGGATGATCGTGCCGATGATCCACGTGATGACGAAGGAGTAGGCGCCGACCGCGACCGGGCCGAGCACCTGCAGGCCGAGCTGCCCGAAGCCGCCTCCGTAGAACAGGCCCTCGCTCTGCTGGTCCGTGGCGGGGTAGGCGGCCAAAAAGCCGAGGGCGACGGCGCCGACCACGCCGCCCACCAGGTGCACGCCGACCACGTCGAGCGAGTCGTCGTAGCCGAGCCGGTACTTCAGGCCGACCGCGTAGGCGCAGGCCGCGCCGGCCAGCAGGCCGATCACCATCGCGGCCCAGGGGTCGACGAAACCACAGGCCGGGGTGATGGCGACCAGACCGGCGACCGCGCCGGAGGCGGCGCCCAGGCTGGTGGCGTGCCCGTCGCGCAGCTTCTCCACGAGGAGCCAGGCGCCTACGGCGACCGCGGTGGCGACCTGCGTGTTGATGAAGGCCAGACCGGTGATGCCGTCCACGGCGAGCTCGGAGCCGGCGTTGAAGCCGAACCAGCCGAACCACAGCAGGGCCGCGCCGAGCAGCACCAGCGTCAGGTTGTGCGGCCGCATCGGCTCCTTGCGCCAGCCCTGCCGCCTGCCGAGCACCAGGGCGAGCGCGAGCGCCGCCGCTCCTGCGTTGATGTGCACGACGGTGCCGCCGGCGAAGTCCTCGATGCCCATGGTGTTGAGCCAGCCGGTGCCCCACACCCAGTGCGCGACCGGGAAGTAGACGACCGTGGCCCAGATGACGGTGAAGAGCATCCACGCCCCGAACTTCGCCCGATCCGCGATCGCGCCGCTGATCAGCGCGACCGTGATGATGGCGAAGGTCATCTGGAACATGGAGAAGACGAGGCTCGGCATGCCGGTGCCGTCGTCCGCGGTGGCGGTGTCGACCAGGCCCTGCAGGCCCAGGGCGTCGAAACCGCCGACGAAGGTGTTGAGGGCCAAACTGGGGTTGTCGGTGAAGGCCAGCGAGTGCCCGAAGAGCATCCAGGTGATGGTGACGGTGACGATGGCGCCGAACGACATCATCATCATGTTCAGGACGCTCTTGGCCCTGGTCATGCCTCCGTAAAAGAACGCGAGGCCCGGAGTCATCAACAGCACCAGTGCGGCGGCCGTGAGCATCCAGGCAGTCGTGCCGCTATCGATCTCCACGACGCGACCCTCCTTACATGTGACGTGTGGCCACAGCGTGTTCGGCCGGGGTTTCGTGGCTCGACCAGGTGTGTTTCACATTCGTGAATCTCGCCGTACGGGTGTTTCGGGCGAGTTTCGGCCTTTTCACGGCAACGGTTACGGCACGGCACTATTGAGGCGTGGAATACTTAGGCTTGCCTTACCTAATCGATCAAGGAATGCCCATGCGTCTTCGCCTGGCCCTCGCCGCCACGCTCTCCTTCGCCCTCGTCGCCTGCGGTAGTTCCACCTCCTCCCAGGAGGCCGGTCCCACGCGGACCGTCAAGCACGCCATGGGCGAGACCGCCGTGCCCATGAACCCCAAGCGGGTGGTGGTGCTCGACACCGACAAGCTCGACACCATGGTCTCGCTCGGCCTCACGCCCGTGGGGGCCGCGCAGGCCTCCCAGAACCAGACCTGGCCCGACTACCTCGGCCCCACGCTCAACACCACCAAGGCCGTGGGCACCCTCCAGGAGCTGAACCTCGAAGCCATCATGGCGCTCCGGCCCGACCTCATCCTCGGCTCCAAGTTCCGGCAGGCCCCCTTCTACGACAAGCTCAGCAAGATCGCACCCACCGTCTTCACCGAGCGCGTCGGCATCACCTGGAAGGACAACTTCCTGCTCGACGCCGAAGCGCTCGGCAAGAAGGAACAGGCCGCGCGGCTGCTGTCGGACTACGAGAAGCGGGCCAAGGACGTCGGCGCCAAGTTCGCCAAACTCAAGGTGAGCATCGTGCGCTTCATGCCCACCGAGATCCGCATGTACGGGCCCGAGTCCTTCAGCGGCATCGTGCTGGGCGACGCCGCCATCCCGCGGCCCGAGACGCAACTGCTGAAGGACCAGGACGACAAACGGTTCGGCAAGCTCAGCCAGGAGAACATCGCCAGGGCCGACGGCGACGCGATCTTCTACAGCGCGTACGGCGAGGCCGCCGCCAAGTCACAGGCCACGGTCACCGCCGGCCCCCTGTGGAAGAACCTCAAGGCCGTCACCTCGGGCAACGCCCACAACGTGGACGACGAGGTCTGGATGACCGGCATCGGCGTCACCGCCGCCGGCAAGATCCTCGACGACCTCGACGAACACCTCACCCCGCTGGTGTGACCCGATCGCCCTTCCTTGACCGGACCGGGCCGCAGCACCCGCGCGCCAACCCCGACCTCACGATCTGCTGGGTGCGCGGGTGTCTGCCCGGCGTGCGGCGGTCTCTGAGACAAGCCTTCCGGGAATCCCCTCGGGCTGAGCGCCGCACTGCGTGCCCACGGCCCGCTCGACCCGCCGTGGACCACGTGGCCTGTCCACGGTGGGGACATCAGGCGGCGGCGGTGGCCATCTTGCGGAGGCGGGCCAGGGCGTCGCGCTCGATGCGGCGGGCGCGGTCGCGGCCGATGCCGTAACGTTCGCCGACCTCCGTGAGCGTGTGCTCGCGCCCGTCGAGCAGACCGTAGCGCCAGCGCAGCATCTCGCTCGTGACGCCCTCCAGCCCGGTCAGCCATTCGTCCAGCCGCTCGCGCTCCAGGATGTCGATGGCCTGCTGCTCCGGGTCGGCCCACGTCTCGTCGGCGATCATGTCACCCAGCTCGGTCTCGTCCTCGTCTCCCACCCCGAGCTGCAGCGAGACCGGGTCGGACGCCCACCGCCGCAGCTCACGCACCCGCTCGATCGGCAGGTCGAGAATCTCGGCCAGCTCGGCGTCGGTCGGCTCGGCGTCGAACTCCGCCAGGATGTCGCGCCGCACGCGCATCAACCGGGTCATCTGCTCGCCCGCGTGCGTGGGCAGCCGCACCGGCCGCGCCTGCTCGTGGATCGCCCGCCCCACCGACTGCCTGATCCACCACGTCGCGTAGGTGGAGAACTTGTAGCCCCGCCGGTAGTCGAACTTCTCCACGGCGCGGACCAGGCCGAGATTGCCCTCCTGCACCAGGTCGATGAGCGGCATCCCCCGGCCTGAGTATTTCCTGGCCACCGCCACCACCAGGCGCAGGTTGGCCTGGATGAACTCGTCTTTGGCCCGTTGGCCGGAAATGGCCAGGCGCTCCAGCTCCTCGTCCGCCGCGTCCCCGATGCGCGGCTCCGAGCCCCCGCTGTCGAGCAACTGCTCGGCGAAGAGACCCGCCTCTATCCGCTTGGCGAGCTCCACCTCTTCCTCCGCCGTGAGCAGGGGGACCCGGCCGATCTCGGCCAGATAGGTCCCCAGCAGGTCGCGATCGGCGACATGCTGCTCCTGCGTGCGACTCCCCGTAGGCCTTGCCATCCCCAGGCACCTCGTTCCCGCAGCTGCGTTCCCTACCGGGCCAACGTCCGGCCAGAAGCAAAGATTCCCTAAAGCACTACGTCGGAGGGAGGGTTCTGGATGTCCTCCTCAAGGAGGAGGCCACCGTGAAACACCTGGTGGACAAGGGGAACGCCAGGTCGGTAGGCCAGATGCACATAGGAGGGGGCGTCGAGGACGACGATGTCCGCGCGGGCTCCGCGCCGCAACCAGCCTACGTCCGTACGCCGCAACGCGCGCGCCCCGCCGTACGTGGCCGCCCTGATGGCCTCCAGCGGCGTCATCCGCATCTCGCGCACGGCCAGCGCCACGCAGAACGCCATCGACGACGTGAACGACGACCCCGGGTTGCAGTCGGTCGCCAGCGCCACCGTCGCGCCCGCGTCGAGCAGCCGCCGCGCGTCCGGGTACGGCAAGCGCGTGGAGAACTCCGCCCCCGGCAGCAGCGTCGCCACGGTGCCCGAGGAGGCCAACGCGTCCACGTCGGCCGCCGTGAGGTGGGTGCAGTGGTCGGCGGAGGCGGCCCCGAGCTCGCAGGCGATCCGCACGCCCGGCCCCTCGGTCAGCTGGTTGGCGTGCACCCGCGCCCCGAGCCCCGCTTTCACCCCCGCCGTGAGGATCTCCCGGGTCTGGTCGCCGTCGAAGGCCCCGCGCTCGCAGAACACGTCCACCCACTTCGCGTAGGGGGCGCACGCCTCGAGCATCTCCCCGGCGACCAGCCGCACGTACGCGTCGGCGTCCACGCCGGAAGGCACCACGTGCGCCCCGAGGAAGGTGGTCTCGTCGGTCAGCACGGTGGCGATCTCCAGACACCGGCGCTCGTCCCCGACGGACAGCCCGTAGCCGCTCTTGATCTCCACGGTGGTCGTGCCCTGCGCGAGCATCTCGTTGACCAGGCCGAAGGCGTGGGTGGCCAGCTCGGCGTCCCCCGCGTCGCGCGTGGCGGCGACCGTGGTCCTGATGCCGCCTCCCGTGTAGGGCTCGCCGGACATGCGGGCCTGGAACTCCGCGGTCCTGTCGCCGGCGAAGATCAGGTGGGCGTGGCTGTCGACGAAGCCGGGGATGACGGCCCTGCCTCCGGCGTCCACACGCGCGTCGGCGTCCGGCGCCCGGCTCGCGGGCCCGGCCCAGGCGACCAGGCCGTCCTCGATGACGAGCGCCGCGTCGGGAATCTCCTCGCGTTCCGGGTCGCCGGTGTACAGGAGCCCGATCCCGTCGATCAGCGTCGTGCCCGTCATGGGTTCCTCCTGGGTGTCGGTTGTCGCCGGCCCGAGCGGTCAGCGCAGGGCGGCGATCGCCTCGATGAGCATGGGACCGACGTCGCCGAGCACGTGGCGGCCCTCGGTGACCACGCGCCGGCCGCCGGAGACGACCGCGTGCACGTCGGCCGCCGTGGCCGCGTACACCACGGCCTCCAGCCCCCGCGCGCCCGCCGTGCGCACGGAGTCGAGGCGTACGGACACGAGGTCGGCCCACGCGCCCGGCACGAGCAGGCCCGCGCCGGGGAAGCCGAGCGAGGTGTGGCCCGTGACGGTGGCGGCGGTGAGCAGCTCGTCCGCGCGCCAGTGGCCGCGCGTGTGGGTGGCCAGCCGCTCGTCCAGCTCGACCGCCCTGGCCTCCTCGAACAGGTCGATCACGGCGTGGCTGTCGGAGCCGAGCGTGATCGAGGCTCCCCGGTCGGCCGCCGCCCTGGCCGGTCCGACGCCGTCGGCGAGGTCGCGTTCGGTGGTGGGGCACATGCAGACGTATGAGCCTGACTGGCCGAGCAGCTCGATGTCCACGTCGGTCAGGTGGGTGGCGTGCACGGCGGTCGAGCGCGGCCCCAGCACGCCCCGCTCGTGCAGCACCTGGACGGGCGTGGCCGCGTACATCTCGATGCAGGCCGTGTTCTCCGCCTGCTGCTCGGAGACGTGCACGTGCAGCGGCGCCGCGTTGCGGTGGGAGAACTCCGCCACGACCGGCATCTGCTCGGGCGGCACCGCGCGCACCGAGTGGATGGCCGCGCCGATCTCCACGTCTGGCTGCCCGTCGTACGCCGCCACCAGCTCCTCCGCCCTGGTCTCCCAGCCTTCGGCGTCGCCGTCGGTGAAGCGCCTCTGCGTGTCCGTCAGCGGCGCGCCGATGCCTCCCGACAGGTAGCAGGTGTCGAGCAGCGCGATGCGCAGACCGGCGTCGCGGGCCGCCTGGATCAGGGCGTGGCCCATCGCGTTCGGGTCGTCGTAGGGCCGGCCGTCCTCGCCGTGGTGCAGGTAGTGGAACTCGCCCACGCACGTCACCCCGGCCAGCGCCATCTCCGCGTATACGGCCCTCGCCAGGCGCAGGTAGGAGCCGGGGTCCAGCTTGCCGGCCACCGCGTACATCCGCTCGCGCCAGGTCCAGAAGTCGCCCTGGCCCTCCTGGGTGCTGCCGCGCAGCGCGCGGTGGAAGGCGTGGGAGTGGGCGTTGGCCAGGCCGGGGACGGTGAGCCCTGCCAGCCGCTCCGCCGATCCCGGCGGGCCCTGGCTGATGCGCGCGATCCTCCCACCCTCGATCTCGACGAGCACGCCGTCGGTGACGCCTTCGGGCAGCCAGGCCTGCTCACACCAGTACACGTGGGAGGCTCCGCCCCCCGCGACCCCCCTGAAAGCCTCCGTGGTCTTCCCGGAAGGCCCTCCGCTCCCCGCCCTCATCAGGACCTCGGCTTCGTCTCGGTCAGCGACACAGATCCTCCAGCACGTTCGCGAGTGCCTCGACTCCCGCCTCGCAGTCTGCCTGTTCGGCGTACTCGTCGGGCGAGTGGGACACGCCGGTGGGGTTCCTGACGAACACCATGGCGCTCGGGACGCCCGCCGTCGCGAGGATTCCCGCGTCGTGCCCGGCTCCTGTCGCCAGGATCGGCGCGGGCGTGTCGCCTCCGGCGGTCCTGGCCAGCCGGTCGCGCAGGGCCGCGTCGAAGTCGACGACCGGCGTCCACGACTCCTCCCGTACGTCGGCCGCGGCCTCGGCCGTCAGGTCCGCGACGAGGGCGCGTACGGCCCTCTCGTCGGCGCCGCGCGCGTCGAGCCAGGCCGAGACGAGACCGGGGATGGCGTTGGCGTTGCCGGGCGAGACGCGGACCTTGCCCACCGTGGCCACCACGCCGTGCCGCGCCGCCAGCTCGCGCGCGGCCAGCACCATGCGGGCGAACGGCAGCATCGGATCGTCGCGGTCGGCCAGCCGGGTGGTGCCCGCGTGGTCGGCCCGGCCGCGGAAGTCGAAGCGCCAGCGGCCGTGCGGCCAGATCGCCCCGGCCACGCCCACGGGGCGGCCCTCGGTGACGAGAGCGCGGCCCTGCTCCACGTGGAGCTCGACGAACGTGCCGATCATGGCGAGCGTCTCGTCGTCACGCCCCGCGGCGTGGGGTTCGCGGCCGGCCCTGGTCATGACGTCGGCCAGCGTGTCGCCGTCGTCGTCCTTGAGCGAGAGCGCCCGCTCGGGGTCGAGCAGGCCGGTGAGCAGCCGCGACCCCATGCAGGGGACGCCGAACCTCGCGCCCTCCTCGTCGGTGAAGCAGGCGACCCCGACGGGCACGGCCGGGGTGAGGCCGCGCGCTCTCAGCAGGTCGAGCGCGGCGAAGGCCGAGACGACGCCGAGCGGCCCGTCGTACGCGCCGCCCTGGCGCACCGAGTCGAGGTGGCTGCCCGTGACCACGCCGGGCCGCCGCGGCGAGGGGTCGCCCCACCATCCCCACAGGTTGCCGTTGCGGTCCTCCCGCAGGGCGAGGCCCCTTCGCCGCGCCTCGCCCGCGAACCATTCGCGGAGTTCGAGGTCCGCGGACGACCACGCGTCCCTGACGTAGCCGCCGGTCGCCGGATCGCGTCCTACGTGAGCGAGTGGTTCGAGCATGACCCCACTGTAGTGAATGGCTCCATTCAGGCCCGCGGGCGGATGGTCAGCTCGGTGAGGTGGGCGTCGGGACCAGCGGTGACGGCGGCCAGCACGGCCCGCGCCACGCTCGCCGGCGTCAGATATCGCTCCGGCTCGAACTCCCCGCCCTCGAACTCGCGCACGCCGCGCTGCATGTCGGTGGCCGTCCGGCCGGGATAGACCGTGGTGACCCGAAGCCCGGGCTCCTCCAGGCGCAGCGCGTCGGCGAGGGCCTTCAACGCGAACTTGCTGGCGGAGTAGGAGCCCCAGCTCGGGTTGACCCGCTGGCCGGAGCCCGAGTTGACACAGACGACGTGGCCGCCGGCCCGCCGGAGCGCGGGCAGGAGCAGCCTGGTCAGCTCGGCGACGGCGACGACGTTGACGTCCATCGTCCTGCGCCATACGTCGGCGGGCTGGTCGGCGATCCGGCCGAGCTCGCTGATCCCCGCGCTGTGCACGAGCACGTCGAGCCGCTCGACGTGCTCGACGTCGACCTGCGTGACACGGGTCAGCTCGACCGGCCACGGCCGCGCGCCTGGCAGCTCGGCCGCCATCGCGGCGAGCGCCGCCTCGTCACGGCCGCCCAGCATGACGTCGTGCGTCGGGGCCAGGGCTTCGGCGACGGCCGCGCCGACACCCCGGGAAGCGCCGGTGACCAGCGCCGTTGGTCGTTCACTCATGAGCCCAGCTTATTGACCTTGACGGATGCTCAAGTTTGTACTCAAATTTGACTGCATGTCCTCCACCCGCATCCTCATCCTCGGCGCGCTGCTCGACGAACCCATGAACGGTTACGGCGTGCGCCGGCGACTGGAAACCATGAACGTCGACCGCTGGGCCAACGTGGCCTTCGGCTCGATCTACCACGGACTGGCCAAGATGGCCGACGAGGGCCTGCTGGAGGTCGTCGAGGCCGGCAAGGGCGGCAAGGGCGTCTACGCGATCACCGATGTCGGCCGCGCGGAGTTCCACCGCCTGTTGCTGCATGCCTGGCACGAGGTGCGACCGATCATCGACCCCTTCCAGGTCGCGCTGACATTCATGGACCGGCTGGAAAAGCAGGAGATTCTGGACGCCCTGTATGGCAGGATGCGTCAGCTCACAACGAGCGTGGAAACCTTCGGACACATCTTCGGCTCCAAACAGCGTTTCTTCACCCCCCGGCATGTGGACGAGAACCTCCGCCTGACCCAAGCCATGCTGCAGACCCAGCTCGACTGGGTGGAGCAGGCGATCGGGCGGGTCGAGGCGGACGAGTTGCCCTAGAAAGAGCGGGAATTCTCATGATCATCCAGGCAGACGACCTGCGCAAAAGCTTCACCACCAAGAGCAGGAAGGGCACACAGACCGTCGAGGCCGTACGCGGCGTCGGTCTCGAGGTGGAGAAGGGCGAGATCTTCGGCGTGCTCGGCCCCAACGGCGCCGGCAAGACCACGACGATCCGCATGCTCTCCACGTTGATCGCCCCTGACGCGGGCACGGCCGTCATCGCGGGCCACGACCTGCTCAAGCACCCCGCCGCCGTACGCCGCAACCTCGGCTACGTGAGCCAGGCCGGCGGCGTGGAGGACACCACGAGCGCCAGGGCCCAGGTCGTGATGGCCGCCAGGATCCACGACGTGGCCGACCCGAAGCAGGCGGCCGCCGAGGTGCTGGAACGTTTCGATCTGACCGAGATGGCCGACCGCCCGGGCCGTACGCTCTCCGGCGGGCAGAAGCGGCGGGTGGCCATCGCGATCGGGCTGGTGCACAGCCCACCGCTGCTCTTTCTCGACGAGCCCACCACCGGCCTCGACCCGCAGAACCGCGCCAACCTGTGGGAGCGCATCAGGCAACTACGCGAGGCGGGCACGAGCGTGCTGCTCAGCACGCACTACCTCGACGAGGCCGACGCGCTGTGCGACCGGCTGATGATCGTCGACCACGGCGAGGTCGTGGCGGAGGGAACCCCCGGCGACCTCAAGCGGCAGGTGTCCGGCGACGTGATCACGCTCAGGGCCGACGACCTGGAGAAGGCCGCCGGCACACTCAAGCCGCTGGCCCGCGAGATCCGTGTCGACGAGGACGTGCTGCGCGTCTACGTCGACGACGGCGAGCACACGCTGCCCGCGCTGCTGCGGGCGCTGGAGGGGCAGGGCGTCGGGCTGAGCTCGATCGCGCTCGACAGATCCACCCTCGACGACGTGTTCCTGGCCAAGACCGGCCGCACCCTTCGTGACGCCGGAGCCGAATCATGATCCGCCACACCGTCCTGTTCACCGGCTACGAGTTGAAGAAGTCGTTCAGCAACCCCATCTGGCCGCTGTTCGGCATGATCCAGCCGGTGCTCTACCTCCTGATGTTCGCGCCGCTGCTCAAAACCATGACGCCGGGCGGCACGACCACCGACGCGCTGCGCATGTTCACCCCGGCGGCGATGATGATGATCGCGGTGTTCGGGTCGTTGTTCTCCGGGTTCGGCCTGATCGCCGAACTGCGCAACGGCTCGCTCGAACGTTACGCCGTCAGCCCCGCGTGGCGGCCGGCCATCGTGCTCGGCCGGGTGGCCAAGGACATGGTCGTGCTGGTGTGCCAGGCGATCCTGGTGCTGGTCGTGGCGATGGCGATGGGCGTGCGCATCGGGGCCGTCGAGCTGGTGCTGGTGTTGCTGCTCATGGCGGCCACGGGGTTGTTCGCCTCGGGGTTGTCGCAGGGGCTGGCGCTGACCGTTCGCGACGAGAACGGCATGTCGCAGACGCTCAATCTGTTCATGTTGCCGATCATGCTGCTGGCCGGGTTGTTCGTGCCGATCTCTTTCGCGCCCGACTGGATGAAGACGCTGGCCCCGGTCAACCCGCTCTATCACGCGGTCGAGGCGGGGCGTGCGTTGTTCGCGGGCCGGCTGTCCGACTCGTCGATCCCGGTCGCGTTCGGGCTGTTCCTCGTGCTGGCGGTGCTCACCACGATCTGGTCGATGCGCTCGCTACGCAGGATCGCCGGCTAGGAACGTGCCGGTCTCGTCGGTCATCCGCTCATATTCCTCCAGCCGCGCCTGGGTGCGCAGCGGCGCCGCGTCGGCGATGGCCTCCACCAGGGCCATCGCCAGGGCGAGCGGCGCCGCGTGGGAGTCGAACACGAGGCGGTCGCCGACGGGGGCGTCCAGCACGACCTCCGCCGGGAAGGTGGTCCTGTCGGTGATGGCGGCCACCCGCAGGCCCAGCTTCTCGGCGTACTCCAGCGCCTGGACCGCTTCGACGGGATATCTCGGCAGCACCACGGCCACCACCCACTCGGCCCCCGCCCGGCGGGCCGCGTGCAGCCCGTCGGCCAGCTCCGACCCGCCGTGCGTGAGCAGCCGCACGTCGGGGTGGATGCGGCGGGCGTAGTAGGCGAAGGTGGTGGCCAGCCCGCAGGAGACCCGCAGCCCGACCACCGGCAGCGGCTCGGTGGCGGCCAGTTGCTCGCCCAGCTCCTTCAGGGGGAAGGCCGGCAGCCGCTCCCTGACGAGCGCGAGGTTGCGGATCTCGGCGTCGATGGCGCCGCGCAGCAGGCTCTCCTGCGGCGCGTGCGGCCCGCCGCCCAGCACCAGCGGCCGCAGCGCCTGCCGCAGCTCGGGATATCCGGCGAACCCCAGCACCATCGCGAACCTCGTCACCGAGGGCTGGCTCACCCCGGCCCGCTCGGCCAGCTCGACGCTGGACAGGAAGATCGCCTCGTCGAGGTGCTCACTGAGGTAGTGGGCGATCCTGCGCTGCACGGGCGACAACCGCCGGCCGTCCAGCAGCACGCTCAGCCCACCGTGATATCCGTCCGCCACGCCACCTCCAACGTCACCGGCCCCGCGTTCTCATCCCTCACCCTGGTCACAGAGGGGTCAGGACTCCCGCATCGGGACGCGCACGCCGCGGTCGGCGGCCACCTGGGCGGCCTCCTCGTAGCCGGCGTCCACGTGCCGCATGACGCCGGTGCCCGGGTCGTTGGTCAGCACGCGGTCGAGCTTCTCCGCCGCCAGCGCGGTGCCGTCGGCCACCGTGACCTGGCCGGCGTGGATCGAACGCCCGATGCCGACCCCGCCGCCGTGGTGGATGGACACCCAGGCGGCCCCCGAGGCGGTGTTGAGCATGGCGTTGAGCAGCGGCCAGTCGGCGATCGCGTCGGACCCGTCGGCCATGGCCTCCGTCTCGCGGTAGGGGGAGGCCACCGATCCGCTGTCCAGGTGGTCACGCCCGATCACGACGGGCGCCTTGAGCTCGCCCGAGGCCACCATGTCGTTGAACCGCTCGCCCGCGACGTTGCGCTCGCCGTAGCCCAGCCAGCAGATGCGCGCGGGCAGGCCCTGGAAGTGCACCTTCTCGCCGGCCTTGCTGATCCACCTGGCCAGCGCCTCGTTCTCGGGGAAGAGCTCCAGGATCGCCCGGTCGGTCGCGGCGATGTCGGCCGGATCGCCGCTCAGCGCCGCCCACCGGAACGGGCCCTTTCCCGCGCAGAACAGCGGCCGGATGTACGCCGGCACGAACCCGGGGAAGTCGAACGCCCGCTCATAGCCGGCCAGCCTGGCCTCGCCGCGGATGGAGTTGCCGTAGTCGAACACCTCCGCGCCGGCGTCCTTGAAGCCCACCATGGCCGTGACGTGCCGGGCCATCGAGGCCCGCGCCCGCTCGGTGAACCCGGCCGGGTCCTTGTCACGCTCGGCCGCCATGTCCTCGAAGGCGACCCCCTCCGGGAGGTACATCAGCGGGTCGTGGGCCGAGGTCTGGTCCGTGACGATGTCGATCTCCGCGCCACGCGCCAGCAGGTCGGGCACGGCCTCCGCGGCGTTGGCCACCACCCCGATCGACAGCGGCCCGCGGGCGTCGCGCGCCTCGTAGGCCAGCCGCAGCGCCTCGTCCAGCGACTCCGCGGCCACGTCGAGGTAGCGGTGCTCGATGCGGCGGGTGACCGAGCGCGGGTCGCAGTCGACGCAGATGGCGACGCCGCCGTTCATGGTGACGGCGAGCGGCTGGGCGCCGCCCATCCCGCCGAGCCCGGCCGTCAGCGTGATCGTCCCGGCCAGCGAGCCGCCGAAGCGCTTGTCGGCGACCGCCGCGAACGTCTCGTACGTGCCCTGGAGAATGCCCTGCGTGCCGATGTAGATCCACGAGCCGGCGGTCATCTGCCCGTACATGGTGAGCCCGGCCGCCTCCAGCCGCCGGAACTCCTCCCAGCTCGCCCAGCCGGGCACCAGGTTGGAGTTGGCGATGAGCACGCGGGGCGCCCACTCGTGGGTGCGGAACACGCCCACGGGGCGCCCCGACTGCACCAGCAGGGTCTCGTCGCCCTCGAGCGTCGTCAGCGTCCTGACCAGCGCGTCGAACGACGGCCAGTCACGTGCGGCGCGGCCCGAGCCGCCGTAGACGACCAGTTGCTCGGGGTGCTCGGCGACCTCCGGGTCCAGGTTGTTCTGGAGCATGCGGAGCGCCGCCTCCTGCGGCCACCCCTTGGCGGTGATCGTCGTGCCTCGCGGCGCGCGCACGCTGCGGCTCATGGTGACCCTCCTGAATGAGAGCATTCATCTATGTCACCCGCAGACTACATCGCTCAACTCACCAGGAACTGGGTGGCGGCCAGCTCGCGATAGAGGTCGTCCAGGCCGACCAGCTCGTCGTGCGTGCCGACCGCGCGCACGCCCCCGCTCTCCATGACCACGATCCGGTCGGCGTTGGTCACCGTGGACAGGCGGTGCGCGATGACCAGCACCGTGGTCTCCGCGGCCACCTCGGCGATGACCTCGCGCAGCCGCAGCTCGTTGACCGCGTCGAGCTGGGAGGTGGCCTCGTCGAGCAGCAGCAGCCTGGGCTTGCGCAGCAGCGCCCTGGCGATGGCGACGCGCTGCCGCTCGCCGCCCGACAGCAGCACGCCGCGGTGCCCGACCGCCGTCTCCAGCCCTTCGGGCAGCCTGGCCACCAGGTCGTCGAGCCGGGTGCGGGCGAGCGCGCGGCGCAGTTCCTCGTCGGTGGCGTCCATGGCGGCGAACAGCAGGTTCTCCCGCAGCGTGCCGGCCAGTACGGGGGCGTCCTGCTCGACGTAGCCGAGCGCGGCGCGCAGCTCGCCGAGCGGCCAGTCGCGGATGTCGCGCCCGCCGATCCTGATGGTCCCGCCCTGGTGGTCGTAGAAGCGTTCGAGCAGGGCGAACACCGTCGACTTCCCCGCTCCCGACGGCCCCACCAGCGCGGTCAGGCCGCCGGGCGGCACCTCGAAGGTGACGCCGTCGTGCACGATCGGCCGGTCGTCGCCGTAGCGGAAGACCACGTCCTCGAACGTCACCCCGACCGGCTCCACGCTGCCCTGGGCGACACGGACCGGCTCGGTCGGCTCCGCCGGCAGCTCCTCGATCTCCCTGATCCGCTTGAGCGCGGCGAGCCCCTGCTGGAGCTGCACCCCGCCCTGGACGAGCTGCCCGATCGGCGGCACGAGGTAGAACAGGTACAGCAGGAACGCGATCAGCGACGACACCTCCAGCGCGCCGGAGGCCACCCGCGAGCCGCCGACGCCCAGCACGCACAGGAACGCGATCTGCACCGCCATCCACGTCGCGACACCCGCGAGCGAGGTCCACCCGGCGACCTGCAACCCCCTGTCGCGGGCGCGCACCGCCGCCTCGCCGACCTCGGCGATCTCGCGCTCCTCTGCGCCGCTCGCCTTCACCGTCCGGTACGCCTGCAACGCCCGGTCCAGCACGGCCCCCATTTCTCCCACGGCCTCCTGGGCGTGCGTCTGGGCCCGCCGGATCTTCGGCATGATCAACGCGACCAGCGCGCCGATCACGACCACCACGAGCAGCGTGATCAGCAGCAGCACGCCGTCCATGGCCGCCATCATGACGATGGCCCCGACCAGCATGAAAGCCGCGCTCACCGACTCGACGATGCCGTTGGTCAGCACGGCGCGCAGCAGCGTCGTGTCGCTGGTCACCCGTGACATCAGGTCGCCGGGCTTGAGCCGGTCGACGTCGGCGACCTTGAGCCGCAACATCCGGTCCACGAGGCCGCGCCTGGCGCCGAGCACGATGCCCTCGCCCGTGCGTTCCATCAGGTAGCTGCCTCCGGCCGACACCACCGCGCCCACCAGCACCGCGACGGTGAGCCCTAACAGCGGTCCGGCCATCGACGTGTTCTCGCCGAAGGCGTCGACGACGTACTTGGCCAACAACGGCATCGCCAGGCCCGCGGCCGAGCCGATCAGCCCCAGCAGGCCGCCCACGATCAGGATCTTCCTGTGCGGGCGTACGTAGGCGAGCAACTCCTTGATCACCGCAACCCCTTTCACGACATTTCTCGACTTTGCTCCAACGAACGGAAGCCCCCGTTCGGCACCGATCCGCCAGGGTCAACCTAAATTGACGACTTAAGTATGTCAACCTTGGTTGACTTATCCTTCTTGAGGAGGAGAGGACATCCAGGAGCGGCCCCCATACGAATAGGGCGTCGAGGAACCCGGCCGGACCATCGGCACGTCGCGAGCACCGACCCTCGTGACCGGCGGCTCACACCCGGAGCCGTCCGGTCCGTCCGGCGGCGGGCCGGCCGTCTCCACCGCCTGCCGCCACGCCGGCCGGCCGTGCCCCCCGTCACGGCCGGCCGGCCACCTCTTCCGCCGCACCCGGCCCGTCCGTCCCGGGGACGGCCGACACGCCGGGTCGCGCCACCCCCGACCCGTTTCCGGCCGGTGGCCGCCCCGTCAATCCCGAGAATCAGTCGATGTCCGGAAACCCGTCGTTGTGCGCCCTCCCCGGCCTTCTAGCTCACGGAAGGCGTAGAGGTGCCCCACCGAGGCGACGTCGAAGATGTCGCGCGCGTGGCCCCGGTCGTGCAGGGCCCGCATCGTGAGCCCGGTCGTGTCCTCCACACTCGGCACCGGCCGGGGGGAACTCGGCGGCCGTGGCGGGGTCGAGGTCGCCGCTCGGCCGATCGGTGAACCCATACGCCTTCCTCGCATGGCCGCCCGCGAGGACGAGGCCGTACCGGTCGAAGACGGGCAGCACCGCGTGCAGCAGCCGTTCGTGAAAGGGGGCGAGACGCACCGCCGGCGACCTCACGTGTGCCGGCGCTGGCGGCGCGTGGACGGCAGGTCGTGCCGCCCTGAGAGGAACTCCTGGAAGGCGATCTTGACCCGGATCACCGGCCGCCGCCACCGTTCCTCGCGGTGGATCGCCTTGGCCATCTTCCGCGGCGACTGCTTGGTGAAGAACCAGTGGGCCCAGGGCGAGCCGGGCCGCGCCAGGCGGATCGCGCCCACCAGCAGCATGGGCGGGACGAACAGCCCCGCCATCCCCGTCCAGATCTTGCCCTTGAGCAGGGTGACGACGGCCAGCGCCAGGTTGGCGATGATGAGCATGGCGGGGTTGACGGGGGTGCCGTAGTCCCAGGTGAGCGGGCGCAGCCCCATGAGGAGCAGACCGGTGACGGCGACCGCGATGAAGACGGCGTCGACCGAGGTGCGCCCCTCCTCCTCCCAGTAGACGTCGTGCAGGTGCAGGATCAGCGCGAACTCGTCCAGCACGAGCGCCGACCCGATGCCGAACACGCACGCGGCGGCCGCCGTGCCCACCTGCGAGCCGGGAGAGACGATGAGGCCGGCGACCCCGCCGACCATCATCAGCACGACGCCGAACACGACGTGGTGGATGTGCATCTCCCCCACGCTGACGTTGCGGAACCAGCCGATCTTCGCCCTGATCAGGCGTACGTTGATGCGCGTGGCGATGAAGGCGACGATGAGCGCGACGAAGTAGCAGAACAGCGGCAGCCGTCCTGTGGCGATGATGGTGTGCTGGAACCAGTTCCCCATGATGCTGGAACTGATGCTACGAGCCGATGAGCCCTTTATGCGCGCAACCGGGTGGCTCTCAGGCCAGGAACGCGCGCAGGAGGGCCGCCGTGCCCTCCAGGTGCTCGGCCACCGCCCGGCGGGCCGCGTCGGGGTCGCCGGCCAGGATGGCGTCCACGATGGCCTGGTGCTGCACGGCGGCGTGGTCGAGGTTGACCTGGAGCATGGGGATGGCGTTGAGCAGGTCGCTGACCCGCGAGCGCGCGTCCGCGCAGGTCGTGGCGAGCAGCGGCGAGCCCGTCAGCTCGGCGATCGACAGGTGGAAGGCGGTGTCGAGCCGGCGGTAGTCCTCCAGGCCGGCCTCGTTCACGTCGGCGAGCCTGCGGACGAGCACCGCCCGCTGCTCCTGCCCGGGCCGGGACATCGCCAGCACCTGGGCGGCGCCGCACTCCACCGCCAGGCGGAACGTGAGGGCGTCGGACAGGTCGGCCATGCCCATCTCGTTGACTGCCTCGCGCAGGTGGCCGGCGTCCGGCTCGGGCGGCGCGTACGTGACGAAAGCGCCGCCGTAACGGCCCCTGCGCACGTCGAGGTAGCCCGCGTCGGACAACGCGCGGATGGCCTCGCGCAGCGTCACCCTGCTGATGCCGAGCCTGACGGCCAGCTCGCGCTCGGGAGGAAGCTTCTCGCCCTGCGCGACCAGGCCGAGCTTGATCGCCTGGAGCAGGCGTTCCACGGTCTCCTCGAAGGCGTTGCCGGCTCTGACCGGGCGCAGCACCGTCATCAAACGCGCCGACTCGTCCAAGGTGTCCTCAGGTCTTGACAAGCGATCCCGCCATACACATCAATGGTCTAAGACTAGCCCAATCAATGGGGAAGCGTGTCAGCGCAGATCGGAGCGGCGCAGCGTGAGCGATGGAGCGAACACCGGATACCTTTCCGTCAGCGAGCTACGCGACGAGGTGGCGTCCGGGCGGATCGACACCGTGCTCCTCGCGATCGCCGACATGCAGGGCAGACTGCAGGGCAAGAGACTGTCCGCACGCTATTTTCTCGACGAGGTGCTGCACCACGGCTCCGAGGGGTGCAACTACCTGCTCGCGGTCGACGTGGACATGAACACCGTGGCCGGCTACGCGATGTCGTCGTGGGAGCGCGGCTACGGCGATTTCGTGATGAAACCCGACCTGACGACGTTGCGCCGGGTGCCGTGGCAGGAGGGCACGGCCCTGCTGATGGCCGACCTGGCCTGGGAGAACGGCGGCGACGTGCCTCCCTCCCCTCGCCAGATCCTGCGCAGGCAGCTCGCCCGGCTCTCGGAGCGGGGGCTGACCGCGTACGTCGGCACCGAGCTGGAGTTCTGCGTCTACGAGGACACCTACGAGCAGGCGTGGCAGCGCGGCTACCGCGACATGTCGCCCGCCAACCTCTACAACGTCGACTACTCGCTGCTGGGCACCGCCCGCATCGAGCCCCTCCTGCGGCGGATCAGGCGCGACATGGAGGGCGCGGGGCTCTACGTCGAGTCCGCCAAGGGCGAGTGCAACCTGGGCCAGCACGAGATCGCCTTCCGCTACGCCGAGGCGCTGCGGACCTGTGACAACCACGCCATCTACAAGAACGGCGCCAAGGAGATCGCCGCCCAGGAGGGCAAGTCGATCACCTTCATGGCCAAGCCGAACGAGCGTGAGGGCAACTCCTGCCACATCCACATCTCGCTCAGGAGCCTTGACGGGGACCCCGTGATGGCGGGGCCGGGGCCGTACGGGCTCTCGCAGCTCGGCGCCCACTTCATCGCCGGTCAGCAGGCCTGCCTGCGCGAGCTCACCCTTCTGTACGCCCCCAACATCAACTCCTACAAGCGCTACATGCCCGGCAGCTTCGCCCCCACGGCGATCAAATGGGGCGTCGACAATCGCACCTGCGCGCTCAGGCTCGTCGGTCACGGGCTGTCGCTGCGGATCGAGAACCGCGTGCCGGGCGGCGACGTCAACCCCTACCTCGCGGTGGCCGGGCTGGTGGCGGCCGGGCTGCACGGCATCGACAACGAGCTGCCGCTGGAGGACGCGTTCGAGGGCAACGCCTACGACTCGGGCGCGGAGACCGTGCCGCACACGCTGCGTGACGCGCTGCCCCTGTTCGAGGGGTCGAAGCTGGCACGCGAGGCGTTCGGCGAGGACGTCGTCGAGCACTACGCGAACAACGCGCGCGTGGAGCTGGCGGCGTTCGACGCGGCGGTGACGGACTGGGAGATGTTCCGTGGTTTCGAGCGAATGTGACGGGTGACCGATGAAGATCGTCAATCCGGCGACGGAGGACGTCATCGCCGACGTCGAACTCGCCGACGCGGCCGAGGTGGACCGGGCGGTGGAGCGTGCCAGGACGGCGTACGCCGCCTGGCGGCGGGTCGCGCCGGGCGACCGGGCGCGGCTGCTGCGCAGGTTCGCCGATCTGGTGGACGAGCACGGCGAGGAGCTGGCGCGGCTGGAACTCGCCAACGCCGGGCATCCGATCGGCAACGCCCGCTGGGAGGCGGGCGCCGTACGCGACGTGCTGCACTTCTACGCCGGGGCGCCCGAGCGCGACCACGGCAAGCAGATCCCGGTGCCCGGCGGCGTGGACGTCACCTTCCAGGAGCCGCTGGGCGTGGTGGGCGTCATCGTGCCGTGGAACTTCCCGATGTTGATCATGTCGTGGGGGGTGGCCCCCGCGCTGGCGGCCGGTAACACGGTGATCGTCAAACCGGCCGAGTGGACCCCGCTGACCGCGCTGAGGCTGGCCGAGCTGGCCCTGGCGGCGGGCCTCCCCGAGGGGGTGCTCCAGGTGCTGCCCGGAGCGGGGGAGGTCGCGGGCGCCCGGCTGGTGGAGCACCCCGGCGTGGCCAAGATCGTGTTCACCGGCTCGACCGAGGTGGGCAAGGAGATCGCAGCCAAGGCGGCGGCCCAGGTCAAGCGGGTCACGCTGGAACTAGGCGGCAAATCCGCAAATATCATTTTTGCGGATGCCGATCTCGACAAAGCAGCGCAAGCCGCCCCCTACGCGGTGTTCGACAACGCCGGACAGGACTGCTGCGCCAGGTCCCGGCTGCTCGTCCAGGCCGGCGTGTACGACGCCTTCATGGAGCGCCTCACCGAGGCCGTACGCGGCGTCGTCGTCGGCGACCCCCTCGACGAACGCACCGAGATGGGCCCGCTGATCAGCGCCGAGCAGCTCGACCGCGTACGCGGCTTCGTCCAGGGCGCTCCCTACCTCCAGGGGTCCTGTCCGGCCGGCAAGGGCTACTGGTTCCCGCCGACCGTACTCACCCCGGACGTCACCGACCGCGCGTTCACCGAAGAGATCTTCGGGCCGGTCGTGTCGGTGGCGCCCTTCGAGGAAGAGGCGGACGCCGTACGCATCGCCAACGACACCCCGTACGGGCTGAGCGGCTCCGTCTGGACCCGCGACGTGGGGCGCGCGCTCCGCGTGTCCAGGGCGGTCGAGGCGGGCGCGTTGTCGGTGAACTCCAACGCGGCGGTCCGCTACTGGACCCCGTTCGGCGGTTTCAAGCAGTCAGGGCTGGGCCGGGAGCTCGGGCCGGACGCCCTGGCGGCGTTCACGGAGACCAAGAACGTCTTCATCTCCTGGGAGTGAGGTAGAAAGCGACGTGTACATGAAGCGGTTGCAGGACCGGGTGGCGGTGGTCACGGGCGCGGGCGGCGGCATCGGGCTGGCCACCGCGCGCAGGTTCGCCGACGAGGGCGCGAAGGTGGTCTGCGCCGACCTGGACGAGGAGGCGGGCGTCAAGGCCGCGAACGAGGTCGGAGGCCTGTTCGTACGGGTCGACGTGGCCGACGAGGACGACGTCGTCCGGATGTTCCGTACGGCGTTCGACACCTACGGCAGCGTGGACATCGCCTTCAACAACGCCGGCATCTCGCCGCCCGACGACGACTCGATCCTGGAGACCGGCATCGACGCCTGGCGCCGCGTTCAGGACGTCAACCTGACCAGCGTCTACCTGTGCTGCAAGCACGCCATCCCCTACATGCGGCGCCAGGGCAAGGGCTCGATCGTCAACACCGCGTCGTTCGTGGCGGTCATGGGCTCGGCGACCTCGCAGATCTCCTACACGGCGTCCAAGGGCGGGGTGCTGGCGATGTCGCGCGAGCTGGGCGTGCAGTTCGCAAGGGAGGGCATCCGGGTGAACGCGCTGTGTCCCGGCCCCGTGAACACGCCGCTGCTGCGGGAGTTGTTCGCGAAGGATCCCGAGCGGGCGCAGCGGCGGCTGGTGCACGTCCCGCTCGGGCGCTTCGCGGAGGCGTCGGAGATCGCGGCGGCGGTGGCGTTCCTGGCCAGCGACGACGCGTCGTTCATCACGGGCAGCGAGTTCCTGGTGGACGGCGGCATCTCCGGCGCCTATGTCACGCCGCTCTAGGGGGTTTTCATCGTGCGACGTCCCGTCATCGGGGTCACGTGTTACGTGGAGCCGGCGACGTTCACGGTCTGGCAGGACATGCCGGTCGCGCTGCTGCCGTACATGTACGTGGAGCAGGTCGTCCGCGCCGGCGGGCAGCCGGTCGTGCTGCCGCCGGCCGGGGAGGCCGCGCGGGTGGTGGACCGGCTGGACGGGCTCGTGCTGGCCGGGGGCGGCGACATCGATCCGGCGAGGTACGGGGAGACGCCGGAGGAACGTACCGGCTATATCCGCAGATTTCGTGACCAGGCCGAGTTCGCCCTGCTGGCCGCGGCCCTCGACGCCGAGCTGCCCTTCCTCGGCATCTGCCGGGGCCTCCAGGTGCTCAACGTCGCCCTAGGCGGCAGCCTCCACCAGCACCTGCCCGACGTGGTCGGCCACACGGAGCACTCCCCCGCGCCCGGCCGGTTCGGCCACCTGCCCGTCACCGCCGTCCCCGGCACCCGCCTGGCCAAGGCGCTGGGCACGGCGCCCGTGACGGTGCCGCACTACCACCACCAGGCCGTCGACCGCCTGGCCCCGGGCCTCACCGTGACCGCGACGTCCGCCGACGGCACCGTCGAGGGCGTGGAGCTGGACTCGGGGCCGTTCACCGTGGCGGCGCAGTGGCATCCGGAGGCGGCCGAGGACCACGCCCTCTTCGAAGCCCTGGTCGCGGCCTGCTGAGGGGCGAACGCGACAAGACCCCCAAATCACTACTAGGCTGGCGGGACACACCAGCAAACCGTGCGGGAGAGCACCCTGACAGCCGGTCAGGGTCCCTGAAGGAGCAAGCCCTCCCCGCAAACCTCTCAAGGCAAAGGACCGCACGGCTGACCGGGAGCACGTCTCCTCGGAAGGTGACCTCTGGAAAGCAGGCCCACGGGGCCTCGCCGAAGGTGAAAGTCCGGCAAAACTCGGACGAAGCTCTCAGGCATCGATGACAGAGGGGGAGGATGCTGGCATCCAATCCTGTCCTGAGGTGCGATAAATGTCCCGACCTACTCCGCTACGAGACGTGCACGAAAGCCTCGGCGCGACGCTGACCGACTTCGCAGGGTGGCTCATGCCGCTCCGGTACGGAAGCGAGTCCGCGGAGCACAGGGCCGTCCGTGAGGCCGCCGGACTGTTCGACCTCTCGCACATGGGCGAGATCTTCGTGACCGGGCCGCAGGCCGCACAGGCGCTGGACTACGCGCTGGTCGGTCACCTGTCGGCCGTGACGCCGGGACGAGCCCGCTACACCATGATCGTCAACGAGCAGGGCGGGGTGCTGGACGACCTCATCGTCTACCGACTCGCCGACGAGGAGTTCATGGTCGTCGCGAACGCCTCGAACGCCGAGAAGGTCGCCGGCGAGCTGGAGAGCCGTTGCAAGGCGTTCGACGCCGTGGTGGACGACCGTTCGCCGCAGTACGCGCTGATCGCCGTCCAGGGGCCCCGCGCCCAGGAGATCCTCGCCACGCTCACCGACGCCGACCTTGCCGGGCTCAAGTACTACGCGGGCCTGCCGGGACAGGTCGACGGGCGGCAGGCGCTCATCGCCCGTACCGGCTACACCGGCGAGGACGGGTTCGAGCTGTTCGTGGCCGACCAGGACGCGGCGCCGCTCTGGCACGCGCTCATGGCCGCGGGCGAGCCGTACGGGCTCAGGCCCGCCGGCCTGTCCAGCCGCGACACCCTCAGGCTCGAAGCCGGCATGCCCCTGTACGGCAACGAACTGAGCGCCGAGCTGACCCCGTTCGACGCGGGGCTGGGCAGGGTGGTGAAATTCGACAAGCCGGGAGACTTCGTCGGCCGGTCGGCGCTGGAGGCGGTCAAGGACGACCCGCCGCGGCGCCGGCTCGTCGGTCTGGTCGCCCGGGGCCGCCGGGTGCCGCGCCACGGCTACCCGGTCACCAAGGACGGCGCCGTCGTCGGCGAGGTCACCAGCGGTGCTCCCTCCCAGACCCTGGGCAAGCCCATCGCGCTGGCCTACGTGGACACCGGCGCCGTCTCAGGCCTGGCTGTGGACATCCGGGGCAGCCATGAACCCATGGACCTGGTCGAGCTGCCCTTTTACAGGAGGAACAAGTGAGCAACATCCCTGACGACCTGAGCTACACCAAGGAACACGAGTGGGTTTCCGGGGTCGAGGACGGCCTCACCGTGACCGTCGGCATCACGGCCTACGCCGCCGACGCCCTTGGTGACGTCGTCTTCGTGCAGCTGCCCGAGGTCGGTTCGATCGCCGAGCCGGGCGACTCCGTCGGCGAGGTCGAGTCGACCAAGTCGGTCAGCGAGATCTACACGCCCGTCGGCGGCGAGATCGTCGAGGTCAACCAGGCCATCGTGGACGACCCTAGCCTGGCCAACAGCGACCCGTACGGCGAGGGCTGGATGTTCCGGGTGCGCATGGAGGGCGACCCCGAGGATCTGCTGTCCGCCGAGGAGTACGCCGCGCTCACCTCGGGCGAGTCCTGACCCTGCCAGGCCTCATCGGCCGACGCCGGGGCTCGCGGCCGGGCCCCGGCACTCATGAAGGGCGCATCATCAATGGCGATCAGCGTCTTCGACCTTTTCAAGATCGGCATCGGCCCGTCGAGCTCCCACACGGGAGGCCCGATGGCCGCCGCACACAAGTTCGCCTGCGGGCTGCACCATGACGGCCTGCTGCCGCGCGTGGCCCGCGTCGAGGCCATCCTGTACGGCTCGCTCGGCCTGACCGGCAAGGGCCACGGCAGCGACAAGGCGGTCCTGCTCGGCCTGTCCGGGGAGAAGCCCGAACTGGTCGACGTCGACACCATCGACGACCGTCTGGCCGAGATGCGCGAGTCGGGCACCGTCCGGCTGTACGGCAGCCACGGGATCCCGTTCGTCGTCGGCCAGGACCTCGTCTTCGAACGCAGGATCACGCTGCCCGAGCACCCGAACGGCATGCGCTTCACCGCCTACGACGCGGCGGGCGAGGGGCTCAGGGAGAAGGTCTACTTCTCCGTCGGCGGCGGCTTCGTCGTGGACGAGAAGGCCACCGGCGCCGACCGCATCAAGCCGGACGACACCGTCGTGCCCTATCCCTTCACGACCGGCGAGGAGCTGCTCAAACACTGCACGAACACCGGCCTGTCGATGTCCGGGATCATGCTGGAGAACGAGAAGGCGTTCGGGCGCACCGAGGAGGAGGTCCGCGCGGAGCTGCTGCGCCTCTGGCAGGTCATGTCGGAGTGCGTGCGCCGCGGCATCTCCAAGGAGGGCGTCCTGCCCGGCGGGCTCAAGGTCAAGCGCCGCGCCAACCAGCTGCACCGCCGCCTGCAGTCGGAGCCGGCCGAGAAGGACCCGCTGCAGGCCATGGACTGGGTGACGTTGTTCGCGCTGGCGGTCAACGAGGAGAACGCCGCGGGCGGCCGCATCGTCACCGCCCCCACCAACGGCGCCGCCGGCATCATCCCGGCGGTCCTGACGTACTACACCCGCTTCGTCCCCCACGCGGACGAGGACGGCGTGGTGCGTTTCCTGCTCACGGCCGGCGCGATCGGCGTGCTGTTCAAGGAGAACGCCTCGATCTCGGGCGCCGAGGTGGGCTGTCAGGGCGAGGTCGGCTCCGCCTGCTCCATGGCCTCGGCGGGCCTCACGGAGGCGCTCGGCGGCACGCCGGAGCAGGTCGAGAACGCCGCCGAGATCGGCATCGAGCACAACCTGGGGCTGACCTGCGACCCGATCGGCGGGCTCGTGCAGATCCCGTGCATCGAGCGGAACGCGGTCGCCTCGAACAAGGCCATCACCGCGGCCAGGATCGCCCTGCGCGGCGACGGCCGCCATTTCGTCGCCCTGGACAAGGCGATCAAGACCATGCGCGACACCGGCCGCGACATGCTCGACAAGTACAAGGAGACCTCACGCGGCGGCCTGGCCGTCAACGTGATCGAATGCTGACGTGGTGCCGAGTCGGGTTGAAAATGCCCGGCCTATGACAAAGGCCGGGCGCTCAATTGTGCGGGCGGGGGGATTCGAACCCCCACGGTGTCACCACCAACAAGACCTAAACCTGCCGCGTATGCCATTTCGCCACGCCCGCGCAGTCCCCGCCTTAAGCGGGCTCGTGACAGTTTAGCGCTCTGGGTGGGGCGGGGCGCATCCGTTGATGACCCCGGCATTGAAGGCACGGGCCATTTCGCCGGGGCCTGCGAACCGGCTCAGGCCAGGCCCAGCTTCTTCTTCAGCGAGGCCACGTGTCCCGTCGCCTTCACGTTGTAGAGGGCCTGCTCAACCTTGCCGTCGCCGTCGATGACGAACGTCGAGCGGATGACTCCCACGATCTCCCTGCCGTACGACTTCTTCGGCCCATAGGCGGCGTACGCCTTGTGGACCACGAGGTCGGGGTCGGACAGCAGCGGGAACGTCAGGGCGTCACGCTCGACAAACTTGGCCAGCTTTTCCGGTTTGTCCTTCGACACGCCGAGGACCGCGAAACCTTCGGCGGTCAACTGGCTGAGGTTGTCACGGAAATCGCAGGCCTGCTTGGTGCAGCCGGGCGTCATCGCGGCGGGGTAGAAATAGAGGATCACCCGCTTGCCGCGCTGGTCGCCGAGGGAAACGGGGGTTCCGTCGGCGGCGGGTAGCGTGAACTCGGGCGCGGCGTCGCCTGGCGCCAGCTTGGTCTCTGTCATGGGCCCTCCTCAGTGCTTCCCGCAAACCTACCGGCCCGGCCGCCGTGCCGTACGGCCTGCCGACCTGACAGACTGATCACGACCACAACGGACGGAGCTCGCACGGCACACGAAGCGGGCGCGGCCACGCGTACGGTCGAGAGGAGACGCCATGGCTGACACCGATCCCGACGAGTTGGAGCGGCGGATCGCGCGGACACGCGCCGAGTTGGCGCAGACGGTCGACGCCATTGCCGACCGGGTGAGCCCCAAGCGGGTCGCCGAGCGCACGGTGACCGACGTCAAGAGCAGGGCGGGGCAGTTCGTGGCGTCCGTGGGCGACGCGCTCGGGGTGGCGCCGCGGCCGGTCGCCTACGACGACGATCCCGAGCGGTTGTGGGAGGACGAGCGGCCCGACCTGGGTCCCGTCCTGATCGGGGCCGGGGCGCTGCTGATCGTGGGGGCGGCCATCGTGCTCTGGCGCCGCCGCAGGCGCGGCTGACGCCTCCGCGCCGCATCCGGCGCTGGTCAGAGGAAGGCCCTGCCCTCGCCTCTGTACGTCGGCGCCGCCCCGGCCAGGGTGTCGCCGTCCACGAGGTGGAGTGTGTCGAAGCGCTCGCACAACTCGCCCGCCTTGGCGTGCCTGAACCACACGCGGTCGCCGATCCGCAGGTCCTCGGCGGCCTGGCCGAGCAGCGGCGTCTGCACCTCGCCTGCGCCCTCGTCCGGGGAGTAGCGCAGCCCGGCCGGCAGGTACGGCTGGGGCAGGCGGCTGCTGCCGGGCTCGCCCGAGGCCGGATAGCCGCCCCCGAGCACGGTCGCGATGTCCGGGGCCGGGCGGCGTACGACCGGCAGGGCGAAGAGCGCGGCCGGACGGCCGGTGAAGCCGCGGTAGAAGTCGAACAACCTCGGGTGGAAGAGCCCAGATCCGGCCGCCACCTCCGTGACGGCCTTCTCGCGTACGGTGCGCTCGACGCAGCCGGTGCCGCCGCCGTTGACGAACTCGAGGTCGGCGACCCGGCGGACGGCGTTCACGACGCGGCCGCGCCGCACGATGAGCTCGCGGGCGGAGCGTGCCTGCATGAGCCTGATGGCGCGGGTGAGGAGGGCGTTGCCGGGAGGGTCGTCGCCGACTCCGGCGATCTGGGCCTCGTACGCCAGCAGCCCGGTCAGGCGCAGCCCGGGGCGTTTGGCGACGGCGGCGGCGAGGTCGGCGGCGTCCTCGGGCTCGCGGATCGGAGAGCGGAGAGCTCCCGCCCGAAATTTCCCACCGAAAGCGACATATCCGGCGTCGATGTCGATGCAGATCCGCAGCTCCGCCCGCGGATGCACACCTGCCACGGCCGCCTCGATGAAGTCGAGGTGCGCGAGCGAGTCGACGGTCACGGTGACGCGCCCGGCCGCGACCGCGTCACCGGCCAGCGCGGCCAGCGCCTGCCGGTCGGCCGTCGGATAGGCGACCAGGACGTCCTCGAAGCCGTGCCCCGCCAGCCACAGCGCCTCGGGCAGCGTGAACGCCATCACGCCCTGGAAACCGTCCATGGCCAGGATGTGTTCGAGCAGCGGCCGGCTGCGCACCGACTTGCTCGCCACCCGGATCGGCTTGCCCGCCGCCCGGCGTACTAGCTCGGCCGCGTTGGCCCGCATGGCCGCCAGGTCGAGGATCGCGAACGGAGGCTCGATCGCCGCGGTGGCGCGATCATAGCGCTGGCGGGCATCCATACCAGCAGCGTAACGGCTGGTCGGCGCCGAACCCAGGGGCCGGACGCGCGGACCAGGCACAGCGGCCAGCACCGGCACGGAGGGTGAGAGCGGTGACCGGGCTTCCCCCGGCGAGCCCTGGTCCCCGTAATGATCGGGCAAATCGGCGGCGAGGGTGCGGTACAGAGCAGGCGGCCCCCCTGTACGTGTGTCCCTGTGATGACCACGCTTCAGCAGATACTGCCCGGCGCCGCCGCCACCCCACGGCTCACCGGACTGCGCAGGGCGAACAAGGCGCTCAGACCGGCACGTACCGTCCCGGGGGCCGTCGTGGCGACCGTGCTGACCGCCGGGATGGGCCTGACCGCGGCGGAGCTGGTGTCGGGGCTGCTCGGCACGCCGCTCGGCTGGGTGCCGGTGAACGAGGTGGTCGAGCTCGCGGGCAGGACGGCGTGGCCGAAGGTGTCCACCGCCGCCCTCGTCGTGGCGGGCATCGGCGTGCTGATGGTGCTGCTGGCCGTCGTGCCGGGCAGGTCCAGGCTGGTCGCGGTGGAGACGTCGGACCCGCTGATCGTCATCGGCATCACCCGCTCGGGCCTGCGCCGTACGCTCGCCGCCGCGGCCCAGCAGGTGGCGGGCGTGGACAGGGCCCGGGTACGCCTGCGCCTGCGCACCATCGAGGTCACCGTCGTGACGGACGCGGAGAGCACCGGCGCGATGCTCAGGCAGGTCGGCACCGCGGTGGGCGACCGGCTGGCGGGCGTGGGCACGCTCGGCACGGGCGAGGTCGTCGTCCGGCTGCGCAGGAAGGCGCTGTGATGCGGCAGTACGCCGGCAACCGGATCGGGCTGGCCGTCGTGGGCGCGGTGCTGGCGGCGCTGGGGACGTACGCGTGGTTGCGCGGCGAGGACCGCCTGTCCGGCCTGCCGGCCAAGGGCAGGGTGCTTCCGGCGCAGTTGCACCGGACGCTCGCGGAGGAGCCGTGGAGCCTGTGGCTGCTGGCCTTCGCCCTGGTGCTCCTGTCACTGGTCTCACTGCGCTGGCTGCTGCTCTGTCTGGGCTGGGGCCGGCGCGGCACGCCCAACGGCACGGGCACCGCCATGTTGTTCGTGGGGCTGAAGAACGTGGAGGGCCTGGGGAAGGCGAGGGTGCGAGTCGGCGACGACGGGCTGCGGATCAGCGTGACCTGCCCGTCGGAGGCGGACATGGGCGCGGTGGTGGGCAAGCTCGACCAGGACATCGTGGGGCGCATCCGGCGCGAGATCCGCGACGACGAGATGAGCACCGTGGTCAGTCTGCACGTCCGACGTTAGGCGCGGGACGACCCTACTGGGTCGCGCGGCGCTTCGTCATCGCCGCGCGACCCGGGCGTCATGATCATGATCCACCATCACGATCTCCCTTTACTCACCCACGAGGGGCGCTCCCGAGCACCCAGCATGCCCGAGCGTGCGTAAGCCGAGCGTAAGCGCCCGTGACGTCAGACCTGGGTCGTACTCGCACTTCACCCTTCAGGCTGACCAAGCCCCCACTATAGGTACATATCGTGAGGACGTGTTCGGTAGCGTACAGGCGTGGTCGAGGCGCCACGAGAAGGTGGCCGCCGTCCTGCGGGTGGCGCCGCTCGGCGCGCTCTGTCTGCTGACGACGGTGCTGTACGCGGGCAGCGGCGCACCGGACGGCGGCGTCCACCCCGGCGTGATCTGGTACGTGGGCGTCTCCGCGGCACTGGTCGTACCGCTCGTGTGGCGCGAAAGGCCACGCCTGTCCTTCGCCGTCATCGCCCTCGTCAGCTTCGTCCAGTGGCTGGCGGACGTCGGCCCGGTGCCCGCCAACGTGGCGGTGCTGATCGCCCTGTGGGGCGTGGCCTACCGGTGCGCGTTCCGCTGGGCGCTGGCGGCCCTCCTCGTGACCGAGGTCGGGGTGTTGCTGCTGCTGATCGACCGGCTGGTGCCCACGTTCGGCATGTTCTCCACCGGCTCGATCCTCGTGGTGACGATCTGGCTGACCGGCCTGTACGCCAGGACGCGCAGGCACTATCTCGAAGGGCTGGAGGAGCGGGCCGAACGGGCCGAGCGCGAGCGCGACCAGCAGGCCAGGATGGCGGCCGCCGCCGAGCGCGCGAGGATCGCCAGGGAGTTGCACGACGTCGTGGCCCACAACGTCAGCGTGATGGTGGTGCAGGCCGACGGCGCCGGCTACGCCCTCGACCACGATCCCGAGCAGGCCCGCCAGGCCGTCACGACCATCTCCAGGACCGGCAGGGCCGCGCTCGCCGAGATGCGCAGGCTCGTCGGGGTCCTGCGTGAGAACGAGAACGCGGACCCCGACTACACCCCCCAGCCCGGCCTGGACCAGCTGGAGAAGATGGTGCGGGAATCGGCGGTGCCCGCCCGGTTCCGCGTCGGCGGGACGCCCACCGACCTGCCCGAGGGCCAGCAGCTCGCGGTCTACCGCATCGTGCAGGAGGCGCTGACGAACGCCCTCAAGCACGGCGGCCCCGGCGTTCGGGCGGACGTGGAGATCGACTTCACCGGCCCCGACGTGCTCGTACGGGTGAGCGACGACGGCCGGGGCGCGGCGGCGCCCAGGAGCGCCGACGGGCACGGCCTGATCGGCATGCGCGAGCGCGTCGGCATGTACGGCGGCGACGTCTCGGCCGGCCCTCTGCGGGGCGGCGGCTTCGAGGTGCTGGCCCGGTTGCCCATGGCGGAAGCAACGTAGAGGAGGCGGCCGGGTGATACGCGTGATGCTCGTCGACGACCAGGAGTTGTTGCGGGCCGGGTTCAGGATGGTGCTGGACGCTCAGCCCGACATCGAGGTCGTGGCCGAGGCGGGCGACGGGGTCACCGCCCTGGAGGTCCTCAAGGACACCGAGGTCGACGTCGTGCTCATGGACGTGCGCATGCCCCGCATGGACGGCGTCGAGGCCACCCGCCTCATCGAAGGGGCGAAGGTGCTGATCCTCACCACGTTCGACCTCGACGAGTACGTGTTCGCGGCGGTCAAGGCGGGCGCGGCCGGGTTCCTGCTGAAGGACGTGCCCCCGGCCGACCTGGTCAACGCCATCAGGCTCGTGCACGCGGGCGACGCCGCGATGTCGCCGCGCACGTTGCGGCGGATGCTGGAGACGTTCGCCGCGCAGCTCCCGAACGAGGAGCCGACGGCGGCGGACGACCTGACGCCGCGCGAGCGCGAGGTGCTGCTCATGGTGGCGCGCGGCCTGTCCAACGGGGAGATCGCGGCCCGGCTGGCGGTCGCGGAGGCGACGGTGAAAACCCACCTGGGCCGGGTGCTGGCCAAGCTGGGCCTGCGCGACCGGGTGCAGGTGGTGGTGTACGCGTACGAGGCCGGGCTGGTCGTGCCGTCCCATCGGCCGAAAGGCTGACCGGGGTCGTCTGCGGGCGCACCCGAAGTCCCTCCTCAGGGCCCATGGATCGCCGAACCTTCACACCTAGCGTGGGTCGGGTCGAAACCCGCCCCCGCAGGGAGAAGGAGTGATGGTGACCCTCACCGAACGCCGAACCGCGCCCGCTGTCGTGGCCACGGATCTGACCAAGGTATACGGCCAGGGCGACGCCCGGGTGCACGCCCTGCGCGCGGTGAACGTGGCCTTCGCCACCGGCGCCTTCACCGCCATCATGGGCCCGTCCGGCTCCGGCAAGTCCACGCTGATGCACTGCCTGGCCGGCCTCGACACGGCCACGTCGGGCACCGTGCACCTCGGCGACGTGGAGCTGACCGGACTGTCCGACCGGCAGCTCACCCTGCTGCGCCGCGAGCGGATCGGGTTCGTCTTCCAGGCGTTCAACCTGCTGCCCACGCTGACCGCCGAGCAGAACATCCGCCTTCCCCTGGAGATCGCCGCCCGCCAGGCCGACCAGGCGCTGTTCGACCGCGTCATCTCGACCGTCGGGCTGACGGACCGGCTCTCGCACCGGCCGACCGAGCTGTCCGGCGGCCAGCAGCAGCGCGTGGCCGTGGCCAGGGCGCTCATCAGCAAGCCGCAGGTGATCTTCGCCGACGAGCCGACCGGCAACCTGGACTCCCGCAGCGGCGCCGAGGTCCTGTCGTTCCTGCGCGTGTCGGTGCGCGAGCTGGGCCAGACCATCGTCATGGTCACGCACGACCCGGTCGCGGCGTCGTACGCCGACCGCGTGGTGTTCCTGCGCGACGGCGAGCTGGTCACCGAGCTCGCCACGCCGACGCCGCAGAGCGTGCTGGACACGCTCGTGAAGCTGGAGGCGTGAGGTGCTGAAGACGGCTCTGGCCGGGCTGCGCGCCCACATGTTCCGGCTGCTGCTGACCTCGCTGGCGATCATGCTGGGCGTGGGGTTCATCGCGGGCACGTTCGTGCTGAACGACACCGTACAGGCCGGTTTCGACCAGCGGGTCAGCGCCGACGCGGGCAAGGTGGACGTCGCCGTCCTGCCCAAGGGCTCCGGTGCCGTGCTGTCCGAGCGGGTGCTGGAGCGCATCCGCGGCCTGGACGGCGTGACGGAGGCGCAGGGTCTCGTACGCGGCGCCGCGCCGCTGATCGGCAAGGACGGCAAGACCGTCGGAAACCTTCCCACCACGGCCGTCTCGATCGTCACCGGCCCGCTCGACCGCGCCGACATCGTCGCCGGCACCGGACCGGGCACCGACGACCGGGCAGCCGTGCTCGACGACAACACCGCCAAGGCCCAGGGCATGCGGCTCGGCGACACCATCACCGTGCTCGACGCCGGCAAGGCCGAGCACCGGTTCAAGCTCGTCGGTCTTCTCGACACCGGCGTCGACCAGGAACTCTCGTTCACCGGCGCGGTCGGCTTCACCACGGCCACCGCGAAGCGCATGACGGACTTCAAGGGGTACCGCGAGATCGACGTCGCCGGCACCGCCCCGGGCCTGAAGCAGGCCGTCGCGGCGGCCGTCGGCGACGCGTACACCGTCAAGACCGGCCACGAGCTGGCCTCCGACCTGGCGAGAGCGGCCGGGGTCGAGACGCAGATGTTCACGCTCGGCCTGCTGCTGTTCGGCGTCGTGGCCATGATGGTGGCCGCCCTGGTCATCTACAACACCTTCAACATCCTCGTCGCCCAGCGCACCAGGGAGATGGCGCTGCTGCGGTGCATCGGCGCCACCCGAGGGCAGGTGTTCGGCTCGATCCTGCTGGAGTCGGCCGTCGTGGGCGTGCTCGCCTCCGCGCTCGGCCTGCTGCTCGGGTACGGCCTGGCCACGCTCACGCTGACGGTGCTCGGCGCGGTCGACGCCCCGCTGCCCACCGACGCCGGCGCCGCGCTCTCACCCGTCACGATCGCGACCGGGATGGCCGTGGGCCTGGTGGTCACGGTGTGCGCGGCCCTGCTGCCCGCCAGGTCCGCCACCCGCGTCCTGCCGGTCGCGGCGCTGCGTACCCACGCCGAGGAGCAGACGTTCCGCGCGGGCCTGCTGCGCGGGCTGTTCGCCGCCCTCTTCCTGGTGGCCGGATCCGGCGTCACCGCCGTCGGCGTGTTCGTGCTCGAACCCGGCCGGAACGAGTCGCTGCTCGCCGTGATGGCCGGGGGCTCGCTGACGTTCCTGGCCGTGCTGATCCTCGGGCCGGTGCTCGTCAGGCCGCTGAGCGTGCTGGTCGGCTGGATCCCCGGCAGGGTGTTCGGGGTGCCGGGCCGCCTGGCCGTCGGCAACTCCGGGCGCAACCCCAAGCGGGCCGCGACCACCACGGTCGCGCTGACGATCGGGGTGACGCTCATGACGCTGATCTCGGTGGTCACCGCCTCCACCCGGCTGACGATGACGGCCAAGCTCGACGAGCAGTTCCCCGTCGACTACGCCGTGATGGACCAGGAGCGCGACTCCGTCGTCCCGAGATCCGTCGCCGAGCGCCTCCGGCGCGCGCCGGAGCTGGCCTCGGTGGTGCAGATCCGGCAGGCGGACGCCACGATCGACGGCCGGCACGTGTCCGCCGGCACGTTCCGGGGGCCCGTCGAGCCGTACGTGACCGCCGGCTCCATGGCGGGCTTCGGTCCCGGCCAGGTCGCGCTGCGGGACAGCGACGCCGAGAGACTGGGCGTCCAAGTCGGCGACTCGGTGCGGCTGCGGACCGAGAGGGCCGGGACGGTGCCGCTCAAGGTGGTCGCCCTGGTCGACGGGAACCAGGGGACGCTGCCGTCGGTCACCGTGGCGGAGGCGGCCTTCGAGACGTACTTCGGCGCGGTGCCCGACGCGCGGTTGATGATCCGCATCGCGGACGGCGTGCCGCGAGAACGGGCGCGCGAGGTCGTCGACGCGGCCGCGGCGCCCTATCCGAACGTGAAGGTGTCGAGCGCGGCGGAGACCCGCGGTCAGTTCGACGAGACGCTGGACATGCTCCTCATGATCATCACAGGGCTGCTGGGGCTGGCCATCCTGATCTCGCTGCTGGGCATCGCCAACACGCTCTCGCTGTCGGTGCACGAGCGCACCAGGGAGTCGGCGCTGCTGCGGGCACTGGGCCTGACGCGGCGGCAACTGCGCGCGATGTTGTCGGTCGAGGCTCTGGTGCTCGGTCTGATCGGAGCGCTGGTGGGGGCCGTGCTCGGCGGCGTCTTCGGCTGGGCCGCGATCATGGCCATGCTGGACGGCGCCCTGCTCTCGCTGCCGGTGGGACAGATCGCGTTGTTCGTGGCGCTCTCCGGCGTGGCCGGGGTGCTGGCCGCCGTGCTGCCGGCCCGCCGCGCCGCACGGGCGTCGATCACCGGAGCCCTCGCCGCCGGCTGACCCCGGGGCTTTCGACGCCCCGGGCGGAACCCTGGTCCTCTCGCAGGCGGTAGTGCTGGGTCCACCTCTCAGGTGGCGATTTCCTACCACGCGGGGTGGGCCGGCTTCCATGGAGGCCGGCCCTCCGGACCGCGAAGCTGGGCAGGTCCGATCGGAACTTGCCGATCGTTGCCCGGCAAGCCAAGGAGAGCGCGACGTGATCGAAGTGAGGGGACTGAGCATGCGGTACGGCCGCACGCTCGCCGTCGACGACCTGACCTGCACGGTGAAACCGGGGCTGGTGACCGGGTTCTTGGGACCGAACGGCGCCGGCAAGTCCACCACCATGCGGGCCGTACTCGGACTGGAGGTCCCCGCTTCGGGTGAGGCGCTGGTGGACGGGCGACCGTACGCGTCGCTGCGCCGGCCCATGCGCACGATGGGGGCGCTGCTGGACGCCGGGGCCGTGCACGGCGGCCGGTCGGCCCGCGACCATCTCGGCTGCCTGGCGCGCAGCAACGGCATCGACCGGGCCCGCGTGACCGCCGTCCTCGATCAGGTCGGCCTGACGGACGTCGCGGGCAAGAGGATCGGCGGATTCTCCCTCGGCATGAAGCAGCGGCTGGGCATGGCGGCTGCGCTGCTCGGAGACCCGGCCGTGCTGATGTTCGACGAGCCGCTGAACGGACTGGACCCTGAGGGCATCCGCTGGCTGCGCGGCCTGCTGCGTTCGCTGGCGGACGAGGGCCGTACCGTGCTGTTGTCCAGCCACCTGATGAACGAGATGGCGCTCACCGCGGACCACGTCATCGTCATCGGACGCGGCCGGCTGATCGCTGACGCCGCCATGAACGCCCTGGCCGCGCACTTCCAGGGCGACGTGCTGGTCCGCACGCGTCACCCCGAGCGGCTCACCGCCATCATGCGCGCCCACGGCGGGACGGTGGTGGCCGCGGACGACGGCGCCCGCGTTGCCCGGTCCGCTGCCCTGTCCGCTGCCCTGTCCGTCCGTGGACTGGACGCGTCCGAGATCGGCGTACTGGCGCTGTCCCAGGGAATCGCGCTGGTGGAGCTGACTCCGCGCGCCGCGTCCCTGGAGGAGGCCTTCATGCGGCTCACGGAGGACAGCACCGAGTACAGAAGCGAGAGCGGGACCACTCCGAAGGAGACCGTGCGATGATCGACGTCATCGCTTCCGAGTGGATGAAGCTCCGCACACTCCGCTCGAATCTCCACGTGCTGGCCTGCTCGGTGACGGCCGTCCTCGCCTGCGCCGGGATCGCGTTCATGATCGGCCGCGGGTTCGACGGCAAGACGTTGGACGAGAAGATGGCCTTCCCCGGCAACGGGGACGGCCTCGGCAACGGGATCGCGGTCGCCTACTTCGTGTTCGCCGTGCTGGGCGCGCTGGCGATCACCTCGGAACACAGCACCGGGATGATCCAGACGAGCCTGGTGGCCGTGCCCCGCAGGCGGGTGCTCCTGCTGGCCAAGATCCCCGGCCTGGCCGCGGTGGCTCTGGTGGCCGGTCAGGTTCTGGCGTTCATCATGCACGCGGCCTCCATGGCGGCGCTCGGCGACCGGGCCGGGCAACTGCTCCGCGAAGGGGTGACGCTGGGCACGCCGCTGTCAGAGCCGGGCGTGCTCGCCTCGGTGATCGTCGCCGGGCTGTCGATGGCCGCGGTCGCGCTGATCGGCCTCGGCGTCGGGGCGGCCGTCCGCTCCACCCCGGGCGCGCTGGTCGTGCTGACCGTGCTCATCGTGGTGCTGCCGGTGGTGGCCAAGACGCTGCCCATGCCGCTGCGCGCGCAGGCCGGCTCCTTCATGATCGAAAAACTGCCGCTCCAGATCGCGGGGGTCGGGGGCGGGATCCTGCCCCCCGCCGCGGCTGCGGGGCTGCTGGTCGCGTACGTGCTCGCCGCGTTGACCGCGGGCGCCACGATGATCACGCCGGCCGGGCGCCGGATCAAGGTGCTGGCGATCGGCGCTGCCGCGGCCCTCCTGGTCTCGGCTGTGCCTGCCGCCGCGGCAGGTTCGCCGGGCCCCTCACCGACGCCGGCCTGGGCGGACTGCGCGGACAAGACCCTCGTCAAGGAGATGCGCTGCGCCACGATCAAGGTGCCCGTGAACTGGGCCGAGCGGTCCGGACGGAGTATCGATCTGGCCGTCGGCCTGCTCCCGGCCACCGGCGCCCAACGCAGGATGGGCACGGTGTTCGCGATCCCCGGCGGGCCGGGCGGCTCGGGCGTGGAGGACCTGAGCAAGAACGCGGGCAGCTTCACCGAACTGCGCGATCGTTTCGACGTGGTCAGCGTCGAGCCCCGCAACACCGTCGACAAGGGCGTGCTGTCGTTCGACTGTCTGTTCTCCGGCCCGTGGATCAGCTTGCCCGAAACCCCCGCCGAGTACGCCGAGCTGGGCAGACGCAACCGGGCGGCGGCTCAGCGATGCCGCAGCGCCGACCCCGAGTTCTTCGACCACATGGATTCCGCCTCCGTGGCGCGGGACATGGAGGCGATCCGCGTCGCTCTGGGGGAGGAGAAGCTGAGCTTCATCGCCAACTCCTACGGCGGCAGACCCGGGATCGAATACTCCCGGCTGTTCCCCGGCCGGGTGCGCGCGATGGTGTTCGACGGCTCGGTCAACCCGTACCTGCACGGTGCGCACAACAGGCTCGCCCACGAGAAGTCCTTCACCCGCTTCGCCGCCTGGTGCGCGGCGACCACCACCTGCGCGCTGCACGGCCAGGACGTCGGCGAGGTCTGGAGGGCGCTGGTGGCGCGGGCCGACCGTGTCCCGGTGCCGGTCAGAGGCGAATCGCCGGCGGCCGCCTACAGTGGGTTGGACATCAAGGAGGCCGCCGCCCCCAGCATCATCTCGCCGGGTGAGGAGCCCGGCCTCCCCCGATGGACGGAGCTTGCGGAGGCGATCAAGCGGGCCGCCGACGGCGACGCCTCAGGGTTCGCCGACTACGTCCGGCAGGCCACGAAAAGCCCGAAGGTTCCCTCGTCCACGGGGATGAACATGACCCACTGCCTCGACGGCCTCGTATTCCGCGACTACGAGGAATACCGGAGGAGGCGCCGCGAAGGTGAGCGCCTGCTGCCGAACATCGCCGGGACCGAGCTCTGGCACCCGCTCGGCTGTGTCGGCTGGCCGACCTCCGTCACCAATCCGCCCGGACCACTGCCGGCCAGAGGTCTGCCGCCCTACCTGGGCGTCGGCTCCTGGACGGACTTCGACAGGAGCGCGGACATCGTACGGCGGGTACCCGGCTCTGCCGCGGTCCAGTACCAGGGATACGGCCACGGCCTCTACAACGCCGGGAACTCCTGCGTCATCGGCCACGTCAACCGCTATCTGATCAGTCTGCGCCTCCCCGCATCCGGCACCGTGTGCCCCAAGAGCGGCACCTGACGGCCGACCGGGTCTCAGCGAGGTGTGCGGCCGGGCCACAACTCGGCCACCGTCTCGGGGTCGAGAAGCGGCCGGGCCACCACCTCGCCCGTGGCCCGGTCGATCACGATGCACCCGCCGCCCACGACGTCCGGCAGCCTGGCGGGATCGTCGGGGTCCAGCTCCCGCACCCAGGCGACATAACCCGCGTCGAACCCGTACACCCCCACCGGCAGTGCCTCGTCGGGCAGGCGCACCCCGTTGAAGTACTCCTCGGCCACGGCCCTGGCCTGATCCAGGTTCATCGCGGCCGTCCCCGCCGGTCGAGCATCAGGCAGAACACCCCGGTCACCGTCGTGTACGGCGGCTCGACGGACATGTGCCCCCGTTGCGCGTCGATCCAGATCACCTCGCCGTCCGCGTTGACCGCGTTCCAGGCGTGGGAGCCGCCGCCGGGCCAGCGCACCACGATGACGGCGCTCGCCCCGTGCCCGGCGTCGATCAGCCGCCGCGCGATCAGGGGGTAGGCGTGCCGCCCCTGCCCCGCGTACTGCAGGCGGTGGCCCGCCCACCGCTCGATCCTGGCCAGGCTGCCCCGCTCGCCGGTCAGCACCGGCCGGCCCATCCTGTCGTACTCGGGCAGCCGCGGCGCGGCCGTCGCGGGCTCGCCGTGCCAGGTGGACAGCACGGCCAGCGCGCAGTCGGCGGCGTTGGAGGCCCTGAACGGGTCGTCGGCGGGCCCGCCGCCGTTGATCAGCCGCACCCAGGTGCCACGCGGGTCGGGAAAGCGGGTGCCTGGCGTCATCGACTCCGCCAGGTCCCGCTCGACCTGCGGGTCCGGCCGGGCCAGCCCGCCGGGCACGCCGTACGGACGGGAGTCGGCGAGCCTGGGCGGCCGCCGCGGCCCGTCGAACCAGTCATGTTCCACCGGCTCGGCGACCTCCGCGTCCCCCGCCCATTGCTCAGGCTCCCCGGACTTCCCGAGCTCGGTGTCTTCCTCGCAGGCCGGCCACTCCCAGGGCTCAGCACGTCCGGTGCGCCCGGCGGGGTCGGCGGCGGGGTGCTCGCGCACCGAGGCGGCGGCCTGGTTCGCCGAGGTGGAGCCGCTGTCAGGGGGCACCTCGGCGGCCCGCTCGTAGTCGAGCCATCGCACCCCTTCGGCCACGACAGGGTCGTAACGCTCATCTTGAAGGACCCACCGGACACTCGGCTTGCGCTCGCGGAACACGGCCTGCCTCCTGTCATGCTCGACGACCGATCGTAGAGGCGTCACCGTGCCAGGGAGGTGAAGTCAGGCAGATTGACCGCCAGAGTTCCCCTCCCTACCTGGGCAAACAGAGCAAACCATGACAGGGATCAGACGACGTTCACCGTGATCGTGTGCCGGCCCGTCGCACCGTCAGGCGCTGACGGCGCGAGCCGGTCGGTCTGGGTGTAGCCGGACGCGTCCGTCGCGCGCACCTCGATGCGGTGCTCGCCCGGCCTGGCGTCCCAGTCGATGGACCACTGCCGCCAGGTGTCGGGCCCGGGCACCTCGGCCAGCTTCGCCTGCGTCCACTCGCCGCCGTCGAAGCGCACCTCCACGGCGTCCACCCCCTTGTGCTGCGCCCACGCCACCCCGGCGACCGTGTTGCGCCCAGGCTTCAGCGTGTCCGCCGCCTTCGGGACGTCGATGCGCGACTGCGTCTTGATCGGGCCCTTGGCCGACCAGCCCCGGGGCGTCCAGTACGCCTGGTCCCTGTCGAACCGGGTCACCTTGATGTCCACGACCCATTTGGTGGCCGAGACGTACCCGTACAGGCCCGGCACCACCTGGCGCACGGGGAAGCCGTGGTCGACGGGGAGCACCTCGCCGTTCATCGCGACCGCGAACAGCGCGTCGCGCCCGTCCATCACCACGTCCACCGGGGTGCCGCAGGTGAAGCCGTCGGCGGAGGTGGACAGCAGCATGTCGGCGCCGGACTGCAGCCCGGCCCGGCGCAGCACCTCGGCCATGCGCACGCCCAGCCACCGGGCGTTGCCGGCCAGCGGACCGCCGACCTCGTTGGAGACACAGGTGAGCGTGACGTCCGCCTCGGTGAGCGGCATCCTCAGCAGGTCGGCGTACGTGATCTCGACGGGCCGGTCGACCATGCCGTGGATGCGCAACGTCCAGTCGTCCGGGTTGACCTGGGGGACGATGAGCGCGGTGTCGACCCGGTAGAAGTCCTTGTTGGGCGTGACGAACGGCGACAGCCCGCCGATGCGCAGGTCCGCGCCGGCCGGAATCGGCTTTGCGGGGGTCGCGGGTTTGGGCAGCGCCACCCCGGCCCGCGCGACGCCGACGCTCTGCCTGCCGCCGATTGTCTGCCCGAGCAGGTAGACGGCCCCGGCTGCGGCCACGCCGCCGGCCGCGCCGGTCAGCAACCGCCTCCGGTCGAACACCCGCGGCTCCCCCGCCACCCACATCACGGCGGGCCGCTCCACGACACCCCCGCCGCCACCACTTGCGGCCCCGCTCCCGGCGCTGCTCACCGAGGCGCCCTCCTCACCGCTGCGCGCACCGCTCGTGGAGGAGCTCGTCGGCGCGCCGGCCTCGGCGGCGTGCAGGGGCGGCCGGGCCTCGATCCCGTGGGCGGGGTCGCCGTCGCCGGTCGCCCGCCGCACGAGCCAGGCCAGCACCCAGGCGCCCACGCCCACGCCGGCCAGGGTCGGGAGCGCGTCCAGCAGCCCCGCCTCCGGCCGGGTCAGCACCGCCAGCAGGCCCACCACGCCGAAGGCGGCCAGCCCCGCGAAGCCGTGGGCGAGCCGGCGCAGGGCCAGCATCCCGATGAGCGGCGCGATCCCGAACAGCACGACCACCAGCACGCCACCGACGAGGACGGCCTTGTCGCTCTCACCGAACGTCCTGATCGCGAAGTCCTTGACCGGCGCGGGCGTCAGGTCGACCGTCGCATCGCCCACGGCGAGCACGGGAAACGTCTCAGGCCCGACGAACGCGGACACGAGCTGCGCCGTCCCGAGAGCCGCGCACCCGGCGACCAGTCCCGGCAAAGCCCTGGCCCAGGCGGGCACCACCGATTTACTCTGCACGTCTCGACGGTACGCCGGCCCGTGCCCAGCGGTTCTTACGCGGTGGTTACGAGCCGAGCAGCTCGCGCACGATCGGCGTCAGCGCGCGGAAGGCCCGCCCACGGTGGCTGATCGCGTCTTTCTCGTCGGGCGACATCTCAGCCGTCGTGCGGTCGTAGCCGTCGGGCACCAGGATCGGGTCGTAACCGAACCCGTTGGTGCCGCGCGGGGTCTTGACGAGCCTGCCCGGCAGGACGCCCTCGACCGCCCGCGACTCCCCCGACGGCACGGCCAGCGCGGCGGTGCAGGCGAAGTGGGCGCTCAGCCGGTCGGCGGGCACGTCGGACAGCTGGGCCAGCAGCAGGTCGAGGTTGGCCTGGTCGTCGCCGTGCCTGCCCGACCAGCGGGCGGAGAAGACGCCGGGCATGCCGTTGAGCACGTCGACGCAGAGCCCCGAGTCGTCGGCGACCGCGGGCAGCCCGGAGCCCTGGGCGACGGCGTGCGCCTTGAGCAGGGCGTTCTCCTCGAACGTGACGCCGGTCTCGGCGACCTCGCCGATCTCGGGGAACTCCTCCAGCCCGACGATCTCGAACCCGGCCAGGATGCGGCGCAGCTCCGCGATCTTTCCCGCGTTGCGGGTGGCCAGCACGATCTTCATGACCCCAGAGCCTCCTGTTGAACGAGCGTGAGCTCCTCGCACCCCTGCACGGCGAGGTCGAGCAGCCGGTCAAGCGCCGAACGGTCGAACGGCGCACCCTCGGCGGTGCCCTGCACCTCGACGAAGCTGCCCTCGCCGGTCATCACGACGTTCATGTCGGTCTCGGCGGCGACGTCCTCGGTGTAGCAGAGGTCGAGCATCGGCACCGAGCCGACCACGCCGACGGACACGGCCGCGACGGAGCCGATCAGCGGGTCGCCCGGGCACATCTTGCGCCCGCGCATCCACGCGACCGCGTCCGCCAGCGCGACGTAGGCGCCGGTGATGGCGGCGGTGCGGGTGCCGCCGTCGGCCTGCAGGACGTCACAGTCGAGCACAATGGAGTTTTCCCCCAACGCTTTGTAATCGACGCAGGCGCGCAGGGAACGGCCGATCAACCGCGATATCTCATGGGTCCTGCCACCGATTTTTCCCCGAACCGATTCACGATCGTTACGAGTATTGGTCGCGCGGGGCAACATGGCATATTCGGCGGTAACCCAACCCTGGCCGCTGCCGCGGCGCCACCGGGGCACGCTGTCCTGGACCGAGGCCGCGCACAACACCCTGGTGCCGCCGAATTCGACGAGCACGGATCCTTCGGCATGGGTGAGCCATTGCCTCGTGATGGTTATGGGACGAAGCTGGTCAGGGCTGCGGCCATCCTGTCGCGACATGCAGATCACCCTATCTCCGCGCCACGACACCCTTGACCAAATGTGTCCGACACATGGATCCTTACGCAATGACAACGGGGGTGTTGCGAAACCCTGACTTCCTACGGTTCCTCAGTTCTCACGTCGCCAACGAACTCGGCGCGAATATCTCGCGAGTGGCGCTGCCGCTGGTGGCCGTGCTGGTATTACACGCCGGCCCCACAGAGGTCGGCCTGCTGTCGGCGCTGCAGACGACGGCGCTGCTGCTGATCGGCCTGCCCGCGGGGGTGTGGGTCGACCGGATGCGCAGGCGCCGCGTGCTCATGGTCTCCGACCTGGCCAGGTTCCTGCTGCTGGGCAGCATTCCCGTCGCGGCCGAGCTGGGCGTGCTGACCATCGAGATGATGTTCCTCGTGGCGCTGCTGGTGGGCGCGGCGCAGGTCTTCAACGACGTGGCCGACCGCACCTACCTGCCCGATCTGATCACCACGGGGCAGCTCGCCGACGCCAACTCCAAGCTGGAGGTCGTACGCTCCAGCGGGTCGTTGTCGGGGCCCGCCATCGGCGGCGCGCTCGTGCAACTGCTGGGGGCCTCGCGCACGCTGGTCGCAACGGCGCTCGGCGCGCTCGCCTCGGTGCTCGTCCTGAGCAGGATCAAGGCGCCGGACAAACCGCCGGCCGCCGCCGAGCCCACGCCGCTGATACGCGGCATCCGCGAAGGGCTCGCACACGTCTGGCAGGACAGCCTGATGCGCACGTTCGTGATCACGTCGGCGGCGATGAACCTCTTCGTGAGCGCCGTACTCGGACAGTCGGTGTTGTTCCTGGCCGACGAGGTCATGCTCACGCCCGGCCTCATCGGCGTGCTGCTCATGTCGGGCGGCATCGGCGGCCTGATGGGCGGCCTGACCGGCGGCTGGCTGTCCAGGAAGTACGGCACCGCGCGGATGACCTGGCTGGCCGTCACCGTCGGCTCGCCCTTCGGCCTGCTGCTGCCGATGACGGAGCCCGACTGGCGGGCGGTGTTCTTCGCGATCACCTCGATCGGCCTGTCGTGGAGCTCCGTCCTGCTGAACGTGGGGCAGGTCACCTACCGGCAGACCGTGACCCCCGAGCACGTGCTCGGCCGGGTCAACGCGTCGGTGCGGTTCATGACCTGGGGCATGATGCCCCTGGGCGCGCTGCTCGGCGGTCTGGTGGCCCAGCAGATCGGCGTACGGCAGGCCTTGTGGGTGTTCATGGGGGGCAGGCTGCTGGCGTTCCTGCCGCTGTTGTTCTCGCCGCTGCCCCGCATGCGCGACTTCGGCGAGGTTCAGGCCAGGTCGTAGACGGCGCCACTGCGGGCCAGTTCGATCGGGCCGCCGTAGCCGCCTTCCGAGGCCTCCCCGAGCACCGTCGCCTCGTCGTTCCAGGGGACGAGGTGGGTGAGCACGAGCCGGCCCACGTCGGCCATGGCGGCGTGCTCGGCGGCCTGGCGGCCGGTCAGGTGCAGGCCGGACGGCAGGTCAGGGCGGTCGACGAAAGACGCCTCGCACAGCAGCAGGTCGGCGCCCGCGGCCAGCTTCACCAGCTCGTTGGACTCGCCGGTGTCGCCGCTGTAGGCCACGGACCTACCGCCGCCGCCCACCCGGAAGCCGTACGCCTCCACCGGGTGGTTGACCAGGCCGGCGGTGACCGTGAACGGCCCGATCTCGTACGAGCCGGGCTCCAGCGGCACGAAGTCGAACGCCGTCTCCAGGCCGGGCTCGTCCGGCATGCCGTACGCCGCCGCCAGCCGTCGCGGCGCATCCGCGGGCGCGTAGACGGGCACCAGCGGGTACGGAGCCGCCGGCCCGTACGTGCGGGCGACGTGATAGCCGCAGATGTCGAGGCAGTGGTCGGCGTGCAGGTGCGTCAGGCAGATGGCGTCCACGTCGTAAAGGCCGATGTGGCGCTGGAGCGCGCCGAGCGAGCCGCTGCCGAGGTCGAGCACCATCCTGAACCCGTCCGCCTCGATGAGGTAGCAGGACGCGGGGCTGTCGGGGCCGGGGTAGCTCCCCGAGCATCCGACGATGGTCACCTTCAACGGTTTCTCCTTCGCTGGGGACCCCGGGCTTCGACCCTGGGGAGGAGAGCGAACACGCCGCGGAGCGGCGCCGTGCACGTCGGTTCGCCGTCCGGGCGGAACGACGTCGAGCAGGACCGGTGTCGGTGCCACCGGACAGGGACCCGAGTCAAGTGGGCTCCTTCCCGGTACGACGCTCCGCGTCGCTGGGCCCCTCGATCCCGGTGTGCTCCCTTGTCGCGCCGCCGTTCCAAGCCCCGGAAACGGGTGCGGCCGAGTGCCCGTTCCAGGTGGTGCCCCCCAGCGGTGCGACCTCGACCGCGTCGATCTCCGGCCCCAGGAAGCGCCGCCCGAGCCGGGCGAACAGCAGGGAGTCGCCGGTGGCGCGGAAGCGGTGCCGGGGGGCGGCCTCGCCTCCTGCCGCCAGACCGCGGTCGTGCAGGATGCGGTAGACGTCCTTGGCCGTCTCCTCAGCGCTGGAGACCAGCGTCACGCCGTCGCCGGCGACGTAGGAGATGGCGCCGGTGAGCAGCGGGTAGTGGGTGCAGCCGAGGATGAGCGTGTCGCACCCGGCGGCCCTGATGGGCTCCAGGTAGTCGCGGACGACCTCGATGAGCTCGTCGCTCATCGTCTCCCCTCGTTCGACGTACTCCACCAGGCGTGGGGCGGCCACGCCGGTGAGCCGCACGTCGGGCGCCGCGGTGAAGGCGTCGTGGTAGGCCATCGAGTCGATGGTGGCCCTGGTGGCGATCACGCCCACCCTGCCGGTGCGGGTGGCGCGCACCGCCCGCCTGGTGGCGGGCTGGATCACTTCGACGACCGGCACGTCATAGCGCTCGCGGGCGTCGCGCAGCACGGCGGCGCTCGCGCTGTTGCACGCGATCACGAGCATCTTGACGTCGTGCTCGACGAGATGGTCCATCACCTCCAGGGCGTAGGCGCGGACCTGCGCGATGCTCTTCGGCCCGTACGGCTGGCGGGCCGTGTCGGCCACGTACGTGATCGACTCGCAGGGCAGCTGGTCGATGATCGCGCGGGCGACCGTCAGGCCGCCGACCCCGCTGTCGAAGATCCCAATACTCGCGTCCGGCACGCCTTCGAGGGTAGGCGACCTGCCCGATCAACTCTGCGTAAGAATGCTCACAGTCGCGCGCCGCGCTCGCTCATTAGTGAAACATGGTGGTGATGTGGTGGCGCCTTGGCCGCCACCACACTTTCATCCCCTGCCGACGCGGGCCAGCTGGCGCGACTGGGCCACGAGCCTGCCGGTCGAGTCGCGTACCTCCGCCTCCTCGTCGAACCAGCCGTCCGAGACGAGCCGGCCGCCGCAGAGCACGGTGAGCCAGCCGGGTGCGGGCAGGGCTCGCAGGTGCAGGGTGAGGTCCACGGTCGGCGCCCAGCCGCGCGCGCCCGCGGAGAACACCACGGGCGGCAGCGCGTCCACGGCCAGGGCCAGCACGTACGGGTCGGGGTCCTGCGGCTCCGCCATCCGGAAGTAGGCGCGCGACTCCGGCCTGCCGCTGGGCTCGCCCTTCAGCCAGCCGATCGTGGGCGGGTCGAACAGCACCTCCATCTGGGCGTTCAGCATCATGCCCGACTCGGGCTTGGGGTGGGGCAGCGGGACGCAGTCGTCCATGCCGGGCATGGCGAAGGGCGCTTCGGCGGCGTAGACCGGCTCGGCCCCGTGCAGGGTGGCGGTCGTGACCGAGCTCGCGATCTGCGCCACGCCGTCCTGCACGAGCGTGGCCCTGGCGAACGCGGCCGTCCTGCCCACTTTGAGCGGCTCGATGACGATCTGGGCGGGGCCGGGGACCGGCGCCTTCAGGAACTGCGCGCTCGTGGTCACGGGATGGTCGAACGGCGAGGCCTGCGCGGCCGCACGCATGATCACGGCCAGCAGGTAGCCGCCGTTGAGCGGTCCGCCGATGCCGTATCCCGGGTCGAGGCACACATCATAAGTGTTGTCGTCGACCCTGATCGCCTGTGTCGCCTCGTCGAACTTCGTCATCCGCACCCACCTCGTCTGGAACTTAGTTCTAGTGCCCCCTTACTGTAGCCGCGTGACGGCAGGCGTACCGCCACGAGTGGGACTCCTGGTGGGAAGTCGTACTTCAGCGCATTGCAAGCGGTGGTCTACCAACATCAGCTACCTTCACTGTGGCCATAAGTCCACATTGTGAGTTGAGTGATGTCTGTGAATAATCCCCCGTCCGGTCAGGACCCTGACCGGACCACGGCATACAACTGGAACCAGGGGCAGCAGCCGGAGAACCCCCCGACGATGCCGATGTCATCGGGTGGCCCGTACCCGCCGCAGCAGCCTTACGGCCAGCAGGCCCAGGGGGGCTATGGCCAGCAGCCGCCGCCGCAGCAGCCGTACGGCCAGCAGCCTCCCTACGGGCAGCAGCCACAGCAGCAGTGGCAGCAGGGCGGCTGGCAACAGCAGCAGCCCCAGCAGGGCTGGCAGCAGGAGCAGGGCTGGCAGCAGCAGGGCCAGTACGCGCAGGGCGGCGGCTGGCAGCAGCAGGGCCCTGACGGCGCCGGCCCGCCGCAGCCGCCCAGGAAGGGCCCCCAAACGTGGATCATCGCCGTGGCGGCCGCGCTGGCCGTGGTGCTGCTCGGCGGCGGCGCCGTGTGGGCCGTGGGCGCCATCGGCGGCGGCGCGCAGCCGCACGAGGTGCTGCCCGCCGACAGCCTCGCCTACGCCCGGCTCGACCTCGACCCGGCCGCCAACCAGAAGGTGGCGCTGTTCCAGCTGGCCGGGAAGTTCACGGCCACCAAGGACACCTTCTCCGGCGAGGACCCGCGCAAGGCGCTGTTCGACACCATCACCCAGGGCGACGACTCGCAGGTCGACTTCGCTCAGGACGTCGACCCGTGGCTGGGCAGCAGGATCGGCTTCGCCGCCGTCCCCTCCGGCAAGGACGAGCCCGACTTCGCCGTGGCCGTGCAGGTCACGGACGAGGAGCTGGCCAAGGCCGGCATCGCCAAGCTCATGGACGGCGACAGGTACGGCATCGCCTTCCGCGATGACTACGCGCTCCTCGCCGCCTCGCAGGAACTCGCCGACAAGTACGCGCAGGCAGAAGGCAGCCTGGGTGACAACGCCGACTTCAACGACGACATCGCCGCGCTCGGTGAGCAGGGCGTGTTGTCGTTCTGGGCCCACGTCGGCAGCATCGCCGAGGCGACCAAGAAGGCGATGACACCCGAGCAGGCCGCGGGCCTCCAGCAGGTCAAGGACGCCAGGTTCGCCGGCGCGCTCCGCTTCGACAGCGCCTACGTCGAGCTGGCCGGCGTCGTCAACGGCGCCAAGGGCATGACCCCCCAGGGCGACCTGCCTCCGGCCAACCTGGGTGTCCTGCCCGCGAGCACGGCCGGCGCCCTGTCGATCTCCGGCCTCGACCAGGTCCTCACCAAGAACTGGGCCGACATCGAGAAGCAGGCCACGGCCACCGGCTCCGCCGACGTCCAGCAGATGCTCGCGCAGATCAAGACCCGCTACGGGCTGGAGCTGCCGGGCGACCTCGCGACGCTCTTCGGCAAGAACTTCACGTTCGCGGTCGACAGCGAGGGCCTGAGCGACAACCAGTTCAGGGCCGGCGCGCGCATCGCCACCGACCCGGCCAGGGCACAGGCCGTCCTGGACAAGATCCAGCAGGCGATGGCCAACGGCGGGCAGGGCGCTCCGCAGATCGCCAAGGTCGCCGGTGACGGCGTCTTCACCGTGGCGACGACGGACGACTACGCCAAGAAGCTTGCCGAAACGGGAACGCTGGCCGACTCGGAGACGTTCAAGACGGCGATCGCCGACCCGGACGAGGCCAACATGGCGCTCTTCGTCGACCTCGACAAGATCGAGAGCCTGTACCTGAACTCCATGCAGGGCGACGAGAAGGCCAACGCGCAGGTGCTCAAGGCCGTCGGCATGAGCACGTCGATGACCGACAGCTCGGCGACGTTCTCGCTGAGGGTGCTGGTCAACTAGACGGGGCCCGAGACAGCCGTACACGCGACGAGGGCGGCCGGTTCAGCGAACCGGCCGCCCTCGTGCCGTCCTTGGTCCGGGAGCCGTCAGGCCCAGAGCTGGCCTTCGAGGCGGTCCTCCGCCTCCTCGAGCGTGCCTTCGTACGCGCCCGTGGACAGGTATTTCCAGCCGCCGTCGGCCACCACGAAGGCGATGTCGGCGCGCTCGCCCGCCTTGACCGACTTCCTGGCCACGCCCAGGGCCGCGTGCAGCGCCGCTCCGGTCGACACCCCGGCGAAGATGCCCTCGGCGGCCAGCAGCTCGCGGGTGCGCCGCAGCGCGTCGGCCGAGCCGACCGAGAAGCGCGTGGTCAGCACGGACTCGTCGTAGAGCTCGGGGATGAAGCCCTCGTCCACGTTGCGCAGCCCGTAGACCAGCTCGCCGTAGCGCGGCTCGGCGGCGACGATCTGCACGTCCGGCACCCGCTCGCGCAGGAACCGCCCGACCCCCATCAGCGTGCCCGTCGTGCCGAGCCCGGCCACGAAGTGCGTGACGGTGGGCAGGTCCTCCAGGATCTCCGGGCCCGTTGAGTCGTAGTGGGAGCGCCAGTTGGCGGGATTGCCGTACTGGTAGAGCATCACCCACGACGGGTTCTTCTCGGCCAGCTCCTTGGCCACACGCACGGCCTCGTTGGAGCCGCCCGCGGCCGGCGAGGAGATGATCTCGGCGCCCCACATGCGCAGCAGCTGGCGGCGCTCCTCCGACGTGTTCTCCGGCATCACGCAGATCAGGTTGTAGCCCTTGAGCTTGGCCGACATGGCCAGCGAGATGCCGGTGTTGCCGCTGGTGGGCTCGAGGATGGTGCAACCGGGAGTGAGCCGCCCGTCCTTCTCGGCCTCCTGGATCATCCACAGCGCCGGACGGTCCTTGACCGACCCGGTCGGGTTGCGGTCTTCGAGCTTGGCCCAGATCCGCACCTCCGCGGAAGGGGACAACCTCGGCAGCCCCACCAGAGGCGTGCGCCCGACCGAGTCGATCAACGAGTCGAAACGCATGTCAGCCACCGGCGACGGCGGGAAGCACGGTCACCGTGTCGCCGTCGGACAGCGGCGTGCCAAGCCCGCCCAGGAAACGCACGTCCTCGTCGTTGAGGTAGACGTTGACGAATCGGCGCAGATTACCCTGGTCGACCAGGCGGTCCTTGATGCCGGGGTGGCGCGACTCGAGATTGCTGATCAGCTCGTCGAGGGTGGCGCCCTCGGCGTCGACGGCCTTCGCGCCGTCAGTGTAGTTGCGCAGAATGGTCGGAATGCGAACCTCGATGGCCATCGCGGTCAGTCTCCTCAGGTCAGTCGTCGTCCCATCGGCAGCAACGCCGACGGCAGGATGCGGATTCCGGGGAAGTTTCACCAGGGATCTGCTCGCCGGGCGCCGCGCCCTCAGGGGCGTGACGGCAGCCCGCGCAGCGGCTCTCTCACGGACAGTCGTAGACGACGACAGCCGGGGTGTGCGCGAAAAGGAAGCTCTGCACCTGCCGGACCATCATGGGATGAACCTTACCTCTTCCTCCGTGATGACGCCTTCGAGGATGCGGTAGGAGCGGAACTCCACCTCGGTGTCGTCCTTGGTGGAGACCAGGACGTAGTGGGCGTCCGGCTCGGAGGCGTAGGACACGTCAGTGCGCGACGGGTAGGCCTCGGTGGCAGTGTGGGAGTGATAGATGACGACGGGCTCCTCGTCGCGCTCGTCCATCTCCTTCCAGACCCTGAACTGCTCCATCGAGTCGAAGCGGTAGAAGGTCGGCGAGCGCTCGGCGTTCTCCATCGGGATGAACCGCTCGGGCACGCCGCCCCGGCCCGCGATGATGCCACACGCCTCGTCGGGGTGATCGGCCCGGGCGTGTGCGACGATCCTGTCGGCGAGTTCCTGCGAGATCGACAGCATGACCCGGAAGCTACCAGAGTGCCCGCACCAGACTGTCCTGCAGGTAGGTCAGCCAGTCGTAGGTGACGTAGGCCGGGTAGCGGGGGTCGTCCTCCGACATCATCGCGATCTCGTCGTGGATCTCCTCCGTCACCTCGAGCTTGACTCCGAGCGTCAGGCGCACGTCGTTGAGCGAGCGCAGCCAGGCCTGGGCCTGCTCGGGCGTGAGCTCCGCATGGCCGGGAGCGGCGGTGTCGAAGACGGTCTGCGCGTCGGCCCGCTTGCCGTCGCGCAGCGTCGCCTCGGTGTAGCGGCGGAACTCGGCGGAGTCCTTCTCGTCCTTGTACGCCGAGGGGAACAACCTGGCCAGCACCGGATCGGACGGCACCGCCGTGTCACCGATCCCGAGCGCCCGCTCCAGCGGGTCGTCGCTCGTCTGGCCCGGAGAGACGATGCCGAGCATCATCGACACGAGCGAGCGCAGCAGCGAGACCTCCGCGGCCTCGAAGACCGCGATGACGCCGCCGTTCCTGCCCGGCTTGAACCCCGAACTCACCCGTGCCGCCTCACTTGACCGAATCCGGCTGGACCGTCGCCCACAGGCCGTAGGAGTGGAGAATCTGCACATCGCGTTCCATCTCTTCACGCGTGCCACTGGACACGACAGCCTTGCCCTTGTGGTGGACGTCCAGCATGAGTTTCTCGGCCTTCTCCCTGGTATAGCCGAAGACCGTTTGGAAGACATAGGTCACGTAGGACATGAGGTTGACCGGGTCGTTCCAGACGATGGTCACCCAAGGCAGATCGGGTCGGACGTCCGATGACGGACGCTCAACGGCGATTGGAGCGGTGCTACCCACATCCCCGAGTCTGCCCTATCTGGGCCGTAGTCTTCGACTCGTGACAATGACCATAAGCACTGCGTTGCTCACAGATCACTATGAGCTGACGATGCTGCAGGCGGCCCTGCGGAGCGGCGCGGCGCACAGGCGCGCCGTCTTCGAGGTGTTCGCCAGGCACCTGCCGGGCGGGCGGCGTTACGGGGTTGTCGCCGGGACGGGACGTGTCCTGGACGAGCTTGAACGCTTCCGATTCGGTGACGAAGAACTCACCTACCTGCGCGAGCACCGGGCCGCCGACGAGTCCACTCTGGCGTTTCTGGCCGATTACCGATTCTCGGGTGACATCTACGGCTATCGCGAGGGCGAGCTCTACTTCCCCGCCTCCCCCATCATGATCGTGGAGGGCACCTTCGCCGAGGCCGTGCTCCTGGAGACGATCACGCTGTCGATCCTCAACCACGACTGCGCCATCGCCTCCGCCGCCTCCCGCATGGCCAACGCCGCCGGCAAGCGCCCCCTCATCGAGATGGGCTCGCGCCGTACGCACGAGAGAGCCGCGGTGGCCTCCGCACGGGCCGCGTACATCGCGGGGTTCGCCTCGACCTCCAACCTGATGGCCGGACGCGTGTACGGGGTCCCCACGGCCGGCACGGCCGCCCACGCGTTCACCCTGCTGCACGACTCGGAACGTGACGCGTTCGAGGCCCAGATCGCTTCCCTGGGGGCGGAGACGACGCTGCTGGTGGACACGTACGACGTGGCCGAGGCGGTCCGCACGGCCGTCGAGCTGGCCGGACCCAAGCTGGGGGCCGTCCGCATCGACTCAGGCGACCTCGCGGCGGCCGCGCAGGAGGTGCGTGAGCAGTTGGACGCGCTCGGGGCGTTCAACACCCGCATCCTCGTCACCTCCGACCTCGACGAGTACGCCATCGCCGCGCTGGCGGCCGCCCCCGTGGACGGCTACGGCGTGGGCACCTCCCTGGTGACCGGGTCGGGCGTGCCCACGGCGGCGCTGGTGTACAAGCTGGTGGCGCGGGAGACGGCCACGGGCAAGCTGGAGGCCGTGGCCAAACGCTCGGTCGGCAAACCGTCGCGCGGGGGGCGCAAGGAGGCGTACCGGCTGTACGACGAGAGCGGCCACTGCGACACCGAGCTGATCACGACGGGCGGGCTCGCCCCGGAGGGCGGCATCCCCCTGCTGCACGAGCTCGTACGAGACGGCGAGGTCGTCGGCAGGGAGCCCCTGTCCGCCGCCCGCGAACGTCACGCCAAGGCCGTCACCAGTCTCCCCCAGGACGCCCTCCACCTCGGCCGGGGCTATGCGGCGATCCCCACCGAGTTCGCCTGACGTATCGTGGCACCATGGGCAGCGCGCTGATCATCGTCGACGTGCAGAACGACTTCTGCGAGGGCGGCAGCCTCGCCGTCGCCGGCGGCTCGCAGGTGGCGGAGGCGATCACCCGTCACGTGGCCGACCACGACTACGACCACGTGGTGGCCACCCGCGACCACCACATCTCGCCGGGCGAGCACTTCTCCGAGACCCCCGACTACGCCTCCACCTGGCCCGCCCACTGCGTCGCCGGCACGCCCGGCGCCGACTTCCACCCCGCCTTCGACCTGTCGGCGGTGCAGGAGGTGTTCAGCAAGGGCGCCTACGACGCGGCGTACAGCGGGTTCGAGGGCACCTCGCGCGAGGGGGAGCCGCTGCACGAGTGGCTGAAGGAACGCGGGGTGAGCCAGGTCGACGTGGCCGGCATCGCCACCGACCACTGCGTGCGCGCCACCGCCCTCGACGCGCTCAAGCACGGGTTCGAGGTGCGGGTGCTGCTCGACCTTACGGCGGGCGTGGCACCGGCGACCACGGAGGCGGCGCTGGCGGAGCTCAAGGCCGCCGGCGCCGCCCTGCGCGGCACGCCCGTGCTGGGCTGATCGGTTGGCATCGGAGGGAAGCGCCGTGAAGGCGTCGCCCCAGAGCGGCTTCGCCGCCCGGAAGAGCCTCTGATCGCGCGTCAGCACCCTGATAGCGTTCGGCGATGTGCGCCGCCCGTCGGACGTCGGCGGCCGTCATGGAGACCATCTCGTAGCTCCCGTCGCCGACGTCGTGCAGGAACGGAAGCTCCCCGCGCTCCCCGGCGAGTTCCGGGAACATGTAGTCCACCTCGGCGAGCACGTAGGGGGACAGCAGGAGCGGCCCTGGGCCGGACAAGGGGACGTTCGCCGACGACCTCTTCGGCGAGAGCGCGTGTGACCGCTTCGCGGATGTAGTCCCCTTCGGACATCTCGTGGCAACCCTGCGGTCATGAGGAGGTCAACATCGGCACGCGGCAACCTCATGCGAGGAGTGGGAGATCTTCACCCGGGCGACAGGACCTTCAGCCCTGGGCCAGCCGCAGGGCGTCGTCGGCCTGGTCGAAGACCTCGAAGGCGTGCCGGAGCCCGGTGATCGACAACACGCGCTCCATCACCCCCTGCACGCCTCCGAGCAGCAGCCTGGTGTCCCTGGTCTCACAGCGCTGCAGAATCTCGACGAGTTCGTTCACGCCCATGGAGTCGCAGAACCAGACGGCGCTCAGGTCGATGACGAGGAACGGCGTCGGCGGCACGTCCCACACGCGCTGCAGGTGCTCCCTCAGCACCGGCAGCCCGTTGACGTCGAGTTCGCCTTCGAGCCGGATGATGACGGCGTTCTGAGAGAGGCCGGAAGTGACGATCAGCGTCGACCTACCGGTGGCCTCAGACGACATGGGTGGAGTCCTTCTGCATATCTCGAGACAGCCAATCGTGGTTGTTGCCGCTTGGGTCGAGCTTCTAACAGAAGGTCACTGCTCTGTGTCCAAACACACATAGTCACTCAGCGCGACCGCGCCTGGTGGCGAAGAACCCGGCGTACTTCTCGAGGCGGTGCAAGGGCGGGATCTCGATCTGGCGCCTCCGCCGAGAGGCCGCCACCACCGAGGTCGCCTACCGCCCCGACGGCAGGCACGAACGCCGGCCCGAACGATGCCTCATCATGGTCAGGCACCTCGCCCCCACCCGCGAACCCTCACCGGCCCAGGGCGCTAGCGTCGCTGGGTGGCCCAGCGGCGGATGGTGGCGATGCGTTCCTGGATCTGCTCGGCGGTCGCCTGCGCGATCGGCGGCCCGCCGCAGGCGCGGCGTAGCTCGGAGTGGATGACCCCGTGCGGCTGGCCCGTGCGGTGGTTCCAGGCGCCGACCAGGCCGTTGAGCTCGCGCCGCAGCTCGGCGATCTGCTCGTGCGGCGCCAGGGTCTGCCGCGGCTCGGCGTCCGGCTGCTTGCGCTTCGCGGCCTGCTGGTCGGACTGGCGTTTGCGCAGGAGCGTGGCCACCTGGTCGGGCTCCAGCAGGCCGGGCAGGCCGATGAAGTCCTCTTCCTCGGCCGAGCCGAGCTCGGCCCCCGTGCCGAACTCACCCCCGTCGAACAGCACGCGGTCGAACGTGGCCGACGTCTCCATCGTCTCGAACGGCAGCTCGTCGCCCAGGACGTCGGGGTTGTCCTTCTCGCGGTTGGCCTGTTCGAGGAGGGTGTCGTCGAGGCCGTCCTCCGGGGGCCGCTTGTTGAGGACGTGGTCGCGCTCGGCCTCCATCTCGTTGGCCAGGCCCATGAGCGTGGGGACCGAGGGCAGGAAGACGGACGCGGTCTCGCCGCGCTTGCGGGCGCGGACGAACCGGCCCACGGCCTGGGCGAAGAAGAGCGGGGTCGAGGTCGAGGTGGCGTAGACGCCCACGCACAGCCGGGGGATGTCGACGCCCTCGGACACCATGCGCACGGCCACCAGCCAGCGGTCCTCGGACGCCGCGAACTGCTTGATCTTCTTCGAGGCGCCGGGGTCGTCGGAGAGCACCACGGTTGCGCCCTCGCCGCTGATGTTGCGCAGGTGGCGGGCGTAGGCGCGGGCGGTCTCGTGATCGGTGGCGATCACCAGGCCTCCGGCGTCGGGGACGCCCCTGCGCACCTCGGTGAGCCGGCGGTCGGCGGCCTGCATGACCTGCCGGATCCAGTCGCCCTTCGGGTCGAGCGCGGCCCGCCAGGCCTGGGAGAGCTGGTCCTTGGTGAGCGGGGTGCCCAGGGTCGCGGCGATCTCGTCGCCGGCCCGCGTGCGCCACTTCATCTCGCCGGAGTAGGCCAGGAAGATGACCGGGCGCACGACCCCGTCGTCGAGGGCGGGGCCGTAGCCGTAGGAGTAGTCGGCGACGCTGCGTTTGAAGCCCTCGGCGTCCTCCTCGTAACCGACGAACGGGATGGGGTTGTCGTCGGACCTGAACGGGGTGCCGGTGAGCTGGAGCCGCCGCGTGGCGGGCTCGAACGCCTCGCGCACGCCGTCGCCCCACGACTTGGCGTCGCCGGCGTGGTGGATCTCGTCGAAGACGACCAGGGTCTTGCGCGCCTCGGTGCGCGCCCGGTGCAGCGCCGGGTGCATGGCGACCTGCGCGTAGGTCACCGCGACCCCGGTGTAGTCGCGGGACGTGGCGCCCTGGCTGTTCTTGAACTCGGGGTCGATGTTGATGCCCACCCGCCCGGCCGCGTCGGCCCACTGGCGCTTGAGGTGCTCGGTGGGCGTCACGATGGTGACCGCCCTGATCACTCCCTTGGCGAGCAGCTCGCTGGCGATGCGCAGGGCGTAGGTGGTCTTGCCCGCGCCCGGGGTCGCCACGGTGAGGAAGTCGCGCGGCTCGCGCCTGAAGTAGAGGTCGAACGCCTCCTGCTGCCACGCGCGCAGCTTCTGGGCGGTGCCCCAGGCTGCTCGGTCGGGATAGGAAGGCGAAAGGTGGGACGCGGCGAAGGTGCTCACCGCATCACCTCTGGGGTTGGTGTGCTTCGCTTTCTCACAGTGACCCTAGAGTAATCGGGCCCACCGACAAGACGTGCCGTGAGCCGAGGATTCTGGCCAAGGTGGTCCTCACGTGTTAGGGGGGCGGGGGCTTCTCATCCCGGCCGGATGCTCGTCATGACCATGTCGAGCTCCTGCCTGCGATCGGTGTCGGCGGGCTGGAGCAGCCCGACGAGCAGCACGGTCCTGGCGCCACGGGTGAGCAGCATCACGCGCAGGAACGCCGGCCGGTTGACCACGTCCCGATATTCCGCGCGCAGTGCCCGCGTGTGGCCGTCCGGGAGCTTCTTGTCCTCGACGACGGTCACGCGGTCCCCTTTGAGCAGGAGCCTGGAGTAGAGCTCCGCCGCCTCCTTGGCGGCCTTGCCCGCGTCCTTCGCCGGCGGCATCGGCCTGGCCATGACGAGCGCTCCCGCGTCGTCCCTGATGACCGAGGTGAACCCGGTCACCGGCGGCACCGGCCCCTCACGCCACCCCTGCGGCAGGGCCACCGACACTCCCGCCGGCGGCTCGCTCGACCGGCCGTTGTCCGCCGGCGGCGCGGTGGACCGCAGCACCACGGCGGCCACCACGATCAGCCC
>NZ_SMJZ01000149.1 GCF_004348345.1 Nonomuraea longispora | reverse complement strand
GTGCCGCGGATGCCCGCGGCGGGCGAGGTGCCGACGGACCGTGAGAGGCCTGCCCGCCGTGGGGGACGTCGCAGCCGCGAGACCCCGCCGTCCGGCTACACCCCGCCACCCCAGGGACAGGAGACACCGCCCGCCCAGGGCGCTCCCATCGGCCAGGACCCGTCCGGCCAGGGCTCCCCCTTCGGACAGGACCCGACCGCCCAGGGCACCCCGTACGGACAGGACGCTCCTGGCCGGCGCGGTCAGGACTCCTTCTTCGGGCGGGAACCGTCCGGGCAGGGCTCGCACGAGCAGGGTCCGGTGTTCGGGGCAGGTGGCCAGGCCGAGCGGGCCGGCGGCGCGGCCGAGCAGGAGGCACGCCCTGTTCGGGACGTGCGTCCCGAACAGGGCGTGCGTCCCGAACAGGGCGCGCAGGGCCGGAGGGCCGCGCGTGGCACGCGGGGACAGGCGCCACGGCACGGCATGGCGGGTGCCCCGGCCATGCCGCAGAGCAGGGGAGCCCGGCATCGCCACCCGGACCAGCAGGTCTGGCCGCCCGCGCCCGCCCCCCGCGAGCCGCTTGAGGGCCTCACGCAACCGCTCCCGGCCGTCCAGCCCTCCGCCGACCAGCCCCCGCACGACCAGTCACCCGCCTACGATCAGGCGCCGCCGTACGGTGGCCCGGCCGGATCACCGTCTCAGGGCGCCGCTGGGGCCGCCACGGCAGGCGTCGGAGCGGCGGCCTCGATCGCCGCGTCTCATGACGGGGCCCCCTCGCAGGACGGCCCTCACGACGGTGTGAGGGCGCGGGACGGTGTTCGAGGCAGGGCGCGGGCCGGTGGCGGCAGGCGCTCGGCGAAGGGGTCGCGCAACCGCAAGATCCTGATCGCCGCCGGCGCCGTGGTCGTGTCGCTGCTCGCCATGGGCGCGCAGACGGTGGACGGCTACCTGTTCTACGAGAAGGTGTCCGCGGAGCAGACGAAGGAGGTCGTCGTGGCCGCCGGCCAGGCGGGCAACGTGCACAACATCGAGTGGACGGCCGCGGTGGCGCCCATGAAGGCTCCCGCGGGCAGCAAGCACGGCCCCGAGGTCACCTGGCTGCAGGTGAACATCACCAAGAAGGTCGTCGACGAGGCCAGCGCCACCATGACCGCCATGCCCTACGACATCAGGCTGTCGGACCGCGCGGACCGTACGTGGACCGTGGAGTTGAAGGACGGCGAGCGGCCGACGGACAGGCTGGTGGTGGGCAAGACGTACAAGATCGAGGGTCTGGCCATCGTGCCCACCCCGGTGGCGAACGAGGTCGAGATCTCGTTCAGGCCGAGCGCCTACCGTTCGGACACGCCGGTGGACGACCTGTTCGACAGGGAGGCCATGGAGAAGGCGGAGAAGGACGACACGGTGCTGCGGTTCAGGCGGCGCTGACCTTTCCGAGGGCGCACGTCCTCCGGGGCGCTCAGGCGTCGCTGAGGCGCTCTCCCTTGGCGCGGGCCCTGGTGGCCGCGATGTCGAACGTGGCCGCCAGCAGCGCCATCGTGAGCACGGTCGTGATCAGGTCGCGCAGGAACCCGATGGGCGGCCCGGCGTAGGCCCACGTCCATTCCGCGCGTGAGCCGATGAGGGCCCGCAGCCCCCGGTCGCCGTACTGTCCCGCCACGGAGATGGCCACGTAGCACAGGCACATCATGCCGAAGAGCGGGGCGCCGCCGTTGAAGACCATGCGCAGGGAGTTGGCCAGCGGCACCCAGCGGTCCCTGAAGCCGGCGGTGACCTGGTCGAACGACTTCTTCGTGAGGTCGTGGCTGGATTCGAGGCGGTTCACGCCGCGTTCCAGCCGGGTGCCCTTGAGCAGGGTCCGGGCCTCGTCGGAGAAGGCGCCGTAGACGAGCATGGCCACGGTCAGCCAGGCCAGCGGCACCGCGACGGCGTCCAGGAACAGCGGCCAGATCTCGCCGAGCGCGCCGACGATGCCGTCCCACACAGGCACGTTCTCCTGCGCCTCGGCCAGCACCTCCTTGGAGCCGGCGACGACGTTGCGGTGCTCCATCCACTCGGAGCGGGCGTCGGCGACGGCGACGGTGGCGTTCAGCCCGTAGAACATGAACGCGAACTCGGAGAAGGCCGCGGCGAAGCCGTAGAACCGGGTCTTGCCCTGCTCGATGAACTTGGCGAAGAGCGTCTTCAGCCCGAACATGACGATCATGGCGCCGAGCGACACGCGCCAGTCGAGGTCGACGAGGCCGCGGCCGACGTAGGAATCCTCACCGAACCAGGACGCGTCCGTCATTTCCTGGAAATTGTGGAACAGGTCCATTTGGTAGATGTCCCTGGCGTCCTCGTTGTGGAATCCCCACGCCAGGTAGAGCACGGCGAAGGCGGGGGCGATCCGGTCCAGCGTGCGGAAGAAACGTTCGTCGGGCACGCCGTCGCCGGCTCTGGCGCGCATCTCCCACAGCGCGTTGCGCAGGCAGTGGAGCATGCCGGCGGTGACCGTCATCGCGGACATGACGACGAACGTGAGCAGGGTCATGACGGCCACCAGCCGCAGCTGGCGGGCGTCGCCGTACGCGACCTCGGTGGCACCGTACAGCAGCACGAAGCGCACCAGTTCCCCGGCGGCGAACCAGAGGACCAGAGGCAGCGCGGATCTGCCCACGAGCCGCAGCGTGTGCAGGGGCAGAGAGTACGGCGACGGCATCCGCTGAGCCGGCGTAGGCCCAGGCCGGGGCGGATCCATCACACCTGTCGAACCGGACATCTGCCGAATCGTATCGGGATGTCCCATCTGCCGCAGCCGCAACTCCGCGATTGCGCGCACGATCAGTTGCAGGGCGGTGACATATGAGTGATGCGCGGGCCAACCCGGCGACGGTGAGCGGCGCGTACGGCACCATGACGTTATGGATTCGAGGCCCGCGCTCGACACCGATCCCCGTGTGGTGGGAGAACGCCTGCGGCAGCTCCGCCAGGCGCGCGGTGTGTCGCTCTCGGAGCTGGCCAAACGCGCCGGCATCGGCAAGGCCACCCTGTCGGGCGTCGAGACGGGCACCCGCAACCCCACGCTGGAGACGCTCTGGGCGATCACCGCGCAGCTCGGCGTGCCGATCGGCGCGATACTCGACTCGCCGCCCGAGCCGCAGGTCATGCGCGGCACGGCCATCGAGGCGCGGTTGCTCGAGGTGTTCGAGGACGACACCGTCACCTACGAGCTCTACCGCCTGCGCGTCCCCCCCGGCCTGACCCAGACCTCGCCTGCCCACCACGAGGGCGTCAGCGAGCACCTCACGGTCTTCACCGGGGCCCTCAGCGCGGGCCCGCTCGGCGAGCCCCTCACCGCAGGACCGGGCGACCACATCTCGTGGCGTTCCGACGTGCCGCACGGCTACCGCGCGCACGGCCCCGACGTCGTACGCGCCACGCTCCTCATGCGCTACCCGGCCAAACCCTGACCGCGCCGCACCCCTCGCGGCCCCGCGACGCGCGAAGGCCCGCGCCGGAACGACGCGGGCCTCACGTGGCCAACGGGCTCAGACGGCCACGGCGAGCTGGGCGACCTCGCCCAGCTTGGCCTCGACCTGCACGTCGCGGGTGACGCCGCCGCCCGCGATGATGCGTACGGTCCAGTCGCCGGGAGCGGCGAAGAACCGGAAGACGCCGTCGTCGGACACCACGACCTCGCCGGTGAACTCGCCGGACCCGTCGAGCAGCCGGGCGTAGGCCGTGCCGGCGCCGGTCACCACCCCCTGGATCACGGCCTGGTTGGACAGATCGATCCCGGCCGGCAGCGCGATCGTCTGCTCCGGCGCTCCGCAGCCCTGTGCAGCGCTGGTCATCAGCGGGCCTCCCCCAGCTCGATCGGCACGCCCACGAGCGAGCCGTATTCGGTCCATGAACCGTCGTAGTTCTTCACGTTCTCCTGCCCCAGGATCTCGTGCAGAACGAACCACGTGTGCGCGGAACGTTCGCCGATGCGGCAGTAGGCGATGGTGTCCTTGCCGAAGTCGACACCGGCCTCGGAGTAGAGCGTGCGCAGGTCGTCGTCGGACTTGAACGTGCCGTCGTCGTTGGCGGCCTTGGACCACGGGATGTTGCGGGCCGTGGGCACGTGGCCGCCGCGCTGCGCCTGCTCCTGCGGGAGGTGCGCCGGGGCCAGCAGCTTGCCGGTGAACTCGTCGGGCGAGCGCACGTCGACCAGGTTGAGCTTGCCGATGGCGGAGACCACGTCGTCGCGGAAGGCGCGGATCGCGGCGTCCTGCTCCTTGGCGACGTACTGGGTCTTGGGCCGCTGGGGCACGTCGCGCACCAGCTCGCGGGAGTCGAGCTCCCACTTCTTGCGGCCGCCGTCGAGCAGTTTGACGTTGTCGTGGCCGTAGAGCTTGAAGTACCAGTAGGCGTAGGCGGCGAACCAGTTGTTGTTGCCGCCGTAGAGCACGACGGTGTCGTCGTTGGAGATGCCGCGGTCGGAGAGCAGGGCCTCGAAACCGGTCTTGTCCACGAAGTCGCGACGCACCGGGTCCTGTAGGTCCTGCTGCCAGTCGACCTTCACGGCGCCACGGATGTGGCCCTTGTCGTAGGCGCTGACGTCCTCGTCGACCTCGACGAGAACGACTCCGGGAGTGTCGAGGTTGGCCTCGACCCAGTCGGCGTCCACCAGGGCGGCGGAGCGGCTCATTGGGATACCTCCATGTTGGCAGCGGGCGTTGAACGACGTATGAGCAGGTAAATCTCGCAGCCAAGGCAGAATCCGAAGGCTGCGTCGAGGAATGCGGCGAGGAGCGCCGCGGCCGTGGCCGCGAGGGCCAGCGGTACGGTCCCGGTGAGGTATCCGGCCAGGCCCGTGACCGCGAAGACCAGCCCCACGAGCTGCGCGAAACGCGGCGGGCGGGGGTCTTCCGTCTTCTTGGGCGTGCTCGTGACGAACGCCTTGAAGAGCACCACGTAGGGCGAGCGGCGAGCGACCCCGAGCGCGAAGACCACCGCCTGAGCGGCGAGCAGCCAGGGACTCTCCGTCACCAGGACGGAGGCCAGGACCAGGGTGGTGACGGCCGCGCCGAAACGCAGCGCTCTAGGGTCGGCAGGCATCGTGGGATGCTCCTGAAGGGGTCGATTGGAGCGGATCGGATATCCGCGAGATCGTCCTCAGGCAGCGCGACAGAGCGCGGTGGCGACGCGGCAGAAGTCAACCGCGCGCCGCTTCGTCAGCAGCTCTGTCGATGGGTTCATGTTCACGACCCTACTCGGCGTCTCGTCATCTGTCACTTCTCGTCCGTTTATTGAGATGATCTGTCTATTACGCGGACCTACGGCGCCCGGGCGTCGCGGGCCTTGTCAGCCGGGCGGCAGCGCGTCGGCCACCGCGGCCAGGACGTCGGCCTTGCGGGGCCGGCCCGAGGCCCTCTTGACGACGGCGCCCGCGGCGTCGAGCACGAGCACGGTGGGCGTGCGCATGATGTTCAGCCGGCGTACGAGGTCGAGCCGCGACTCGGCGTCGATCTCGACGTGCCTCACCCCCGGCACGAGCGTGCTCACGTCGGACAGGATCCGCCTGGTCGCCCGGCACGGCTGGCAGAACGCGGTGGAGAACTGCACCAGCGTCACCCGCTCGCCGAGCTCTTCCCGCAGGTCGGCTCCTGTCAGCCGCTCTCCGCCCACGTCACGCACCCTTCCACGGCGGCGCAGGTGGACCACGCCGATCACCGTGCCGAGCGCCGGCGTGGCCAGCGCCACCCACAGTCCGGACACATCCCGTGCAACCGCGCACGGCCGCGATTACTTCCGCGCCTGTATGCGTACGAGTGCCTTCCCCTTTTCGTCGACGAGCTCGAACCTGGCGATGTCGTCCATGGGCAGCGACGTCGTGCTCTGGAAGGCGGCTCTGTCGCGCGAGCGGACGTCCCAGCTGCCCGCGGGGTCGCGCCGCCCGTCGTGCGCGACGACGACGAGGCGGGCGGTCGTGCCGGCGGGCACGCCGTCGAGGCTCACGCTCAGCTCGGTGCCGCCGGCGCCGGGCACGGCCGTCACGGTGGCGCGGTAACCCGTGGCGCTGTTCTCGCCGGAGAACCGGCTGCCCGCGACCGCCCGTTCCGACGCCTTCGGCTCGGGCGCCTCGCTAGCGCTCGGCTTGGAGTCGCTGTAGAGCTCCGCTCTCGGCTCCGCCTTCTCCTGGGCGGATTGCGACGAGGGCGCGGAGGCCGGCGCGGCCGCCGTGTCTTCATGGCCCGCGGTGCCGAGCGTCGTCCAGACCGTGCCGCCCACCACCACCGCCGCGGCGGACGCGGCGACCGCCATCAGCACGCGACCGCGCCTGTTGCGCCTGACGCGGTCGTTCAGCAGCCGGTCGAGCACCTGGCGAGGAGGGCTGGACACCAGCTCCACGTCGCGCTCGGACACCTTGCCGAGGAACGACGCCACGCCCTCCAGCTCGACCAGCTCGCCGCCACACGCCTCGCAGGTCGCCAGGTGGTTGTCGATCTCGATTGCCTCGTCGGGTTCCAGCGCTCCGAGGGCGTGCGCCCCCATGGACAGCCGGATCTCCTCACACGTCATCATGGCGCCAGCCCCCGCTCCTCGAGCGCCAGTTTCAGGGCGCGCAGCGCGTAGTAGGTGCGCGACTTGACGGTGCCCGGCGGTACGCCGAGCGTCGCGGACGCCTCCTTCACCGTGCGCCCTCGGTAGTAGACCTCCAGGAGCACCTCACGGTGCTCCTGTCGCAGCGCGGCCAGGGCCTCGGCCACCGACCACGACTCGACGGCCCGCTCCAGCTCGTCGTCGGCCGGTATGACCGCCAGTGCCTCGTCGCTGGTCTCCTGCGGCCTGGCCCTCCTGGCGCGGTGCTGGTCGAAGACGAGATTGCGGGCCACGGTGAACAGCCAGGCCCTGATCGGCCGGTCGGAGAGCGCCTCGGGGTGCCGCCAGGCCCGCAACAGGGTCTCCTGCACGACGTCCTCCGCACGCCCCGAATCACCGGTCAGCCGCAGGACGTAGCCGTAGAGGGGCCCGGCGTGCTCGTCGAAGAGGGTCCTCACGAGCTCCTCGTCGGCCGTGCCGGCTGCGCTCACGGGGTCCCTCCCCCCGCGAGCTCCGCCCTGGCGCGTTCGCTGCGTTCGCTCACGCCCCTCATCACGTACGCGGGGGCGCCGCGGTTCATCCTTATCCACGAATCGGCACGTCAGACGCTTCGGCCGCGATCTCGAGCCCGTCGGCCACGTTCCTCACCCCGGTCACCTTGACGTCGAAGGGCAGCTCGCCCTTGAACGGGATCGTGTACGAGACGAACCGCGCCGCCTGGTCGGGCACGCCCTGGATCTTCTCCGCCTGGAGCCTGATGCCGCCGTCGGCCAACTCGACCCTCAGCTCCGCCTCGAACGTCACCTTCCGCACCCCGACCGTCACCTCACCCGATGCCACGAGCCGCCGCCCGTTCCCGCTGATCTTGACGCCGCGCGGGGCGTATTTGTCGATCGTGGCCCTGGTCAGCGTGCCGCTGACGGCCACGCGGCGAGCGTGCACGTTGGCTCTGTTCTGCAGGACGTCGGACAGCGGGGCCGTCACGTCGTAGGCGGCGCCCCGCAGGTTCTCCACCGGCACGCCGCCGTAGGTCAGCGTGCCGAGGTCGAAGCGTACCTCCGGATAGTGCCCGGACAGCGCCTGGGTGAGGAAGGGGATGCCCTCGATCGTCACCGTCGGCTTGCCGGACAGATCGGTCGCCGCGGCGATCCTGTTGGCGAGGTCGCGCTGCACCCCTGCCGCGGCGACCCTGTCGACGGCGACAAGAAGAACGATCAGCACGATAAGAGCGACGAGCAGCTTCCGCATGGGGCTCCCAGTCTCAAACGGGGGTCAAAAGAGCCTACCGATTCATTCCCCACCGGAGAGGGCGATCACCCGCCCGCGAAGGGCGGCAGCACCTCCACGGTCGCGCCGTCGCCGAGCACCACCTCGGCGTGGGACCGCTTGCCGACGGGGAGACCGTCCACGAGGAACGAGGACCGCCGCACAACGTGTGCCAGATCGGCACGATTTTGTGTGATTTGCGTCATGAGTTCGTCAAGCGTGGCCGCGTCGAACGATTCTTCCGCCACGCCGGCCGCCTCCTTGGCGGCGGCCCAATAACGAACTTTTCCCCTGGCCATGGGCACCTCACAATCCCTTTGAGTCCATTGTGCGCCGTCCTTAACGCACATGTTTCACAAGACGCCGTGTTCATCTCGTGGACGCGCAATGGACGCCACTTACCCGTGAGATATCCTCGCCTACAGGACTCGGGCGACGTAGCCCCCGGGTCCTTGCGCGTTTGAGGAGGCCCGGATGAGCAACCTGCTCCTGCTGACCAACGCCCTGGAGCCGTCAGCCGAGGTGCTTCCGGCGCTGGGCCTGCTCCTCCACTCGGTCAGAGTCGCGCCCGCGGAGGCCGCCGCGCTGATCGACGCGCCGCCTGCCGACGCCGTCCTGGTCGACGCGCGCAAGGAGCTCGTGCAGGCCAAGAGCCTGTGCCGGCTGATCCGCACCACCGGCGTCGACTGCCCGCTCCTGGTGATCGTGACCGAGGGCGGGCTGGCCGCCATGAGCGCCGAGTGGGGCGTCGACGACGTGCTGCTCGACAACGCCGGACCCGCCGAGGTGGAGGCCCGGCTGCGCATGGCCACCGGCCGCATGTCCCAGGCCGCCACGGAGGAGGCGCCCGACGAGATCCGCAGCGGTGACCTGGCCATCGACGAGGCCACCTACACCGCGCGGCTGCGCGGCCGCGTGCTCGACCTGACCTTCAAGGAGTTCGAGCTGCTCAAATACCTCGCGCAGCACCCCGGCAGGGTCTTCACCCGCGCCCAGCTGCTGCAGGAGGTCTGGGGCTACGACTACTTCGGCGGCACCAGGACGGTCGACGTGCACGTGCGGCGGCTGCGCGCCAAGCTCGGCACCGAGAACGAATCCCTCATCGGGACGGTCCGCAACGTCGGCTACCGCTTCGTCCCCGACCGGGCCGACAACGCACACGTTTGACCCACGCGATCGACAGCGGGCTCGCCCCTGGCGTCCACTGATGTGACAGGTTTTCGTTGGGGCTGATTCATGCCTGTCATGTCGAGACCGTGCACGACCTGCGCGGCGACGGCGACCTCGTGGGGCGAGCTCGCCTTCTGGAGCGCCGCCGACCGCGTCATGATCGGCGCGCTGACCGAGCTGCGGGCATGGGATCCAGGGACCTGAGCGTGACGTGCAGGGCCGGGCCGCCGTGCACCCAGTGGCCCGGAACTCGATGAACTCGGACATTCGAGCAGTATGCCGCCTCAGCCGGTACGCCGGATGAGATCGAGCAGGGCCGGCACCCAGTGCTCGCCGTACCGCTCCTGGAGCTCGGCCCGCCGCCAGTCCTCGCCGGTCACCCGGCCCCGGCACAGGGCCGCCCCGCACCGGCAGTCCATGGTGAACTCGGGCGCCGCGCTGCTGGTGGCGTAGTCGCTGGTCAGCTCCTCGCCAGGCAGCAGGTCGCGGCGCGCGGCCAGGCTGTAGGGGCCGGTCCACCACAGGTTGGGGTCGCAGCTGTGGTTGCTCTTGCCGACCGGCCGCCCGAACGGCAGGACCAGGTGGAGGTCGTCCGACACGGTGATGGTGTCGACGTACGGGACCGCGGGGTCGTCGAAGAGCTCCCGCAGCCGCTCCCAGGTCACGAGCCGCCCGCCGACGCGGGCGACCTCGGTGCCGGCCGGGATCGCGGCCGTGGCGAACAGCCCGTCGCCGGCGATGAGCGAGGGACGCACCTCCAGCGCGGGATGTGTCCAGCAGTCGGGCTCAGGGGCATCGATCATGAGTCCAGCTTGCCCCTACTCGTATGCGGACGGGGGAAAGGCCCCCTTGTGCGGGCCGTTGTCGGGGTCGAACTCGTAACGGATCCTGGCGCAGTCGTCGAGCAGCGCTCCCTGCAACGTCTTCAGCTCCCTGTGCCTGGTCCGGTCGAACTCCTCGGCCAGCACCTTCTGCCGCCGCCTGCCCTCGCCCAGCGCGGCACGCAGCTCCTTCATGTCCTTCTGGTAGGAGCCCCTGCCGCTGCGGCCGATCTGCAACATCCCGAAGGCGCCGAAGACCTGCGACAGCGACTCCAGCTCCTGCGCCAGCGGGTCGGGCAGGTCCGCCCCTCGCTCGCCGGGCAGGCCGCGCGCGCCCGCGATCAGGTCGACCAGCCCTCTGGCGATCCCCCTGAGCTGGCTGCAGGCGTGGTCGAGGCAGGTGGCGGCCTCGGCGACCTGGCGCAGGCGGGTGTCGTATCGGCTGCGCCGCAACGTGAAACGCACCGACTCCTTCGCCTGGTCCGCGGCCGCCTTCGCCTCCTCCAGCCGTTGCGAGAGCGTCCTGGCCCGCTCCAGCCACCCGCCGGCCATCTCGCGGTCCCACTCGCCGCCCAGCCCCCGCGCCATGTCCGCGGCCAGGTCGGCCAGCTCGCCGGAGAGCCCGCACAACTCCTTCGCCGCGCGCTCCACGTACCGCGGTGGCAGGATCAGCAGGTTCGCCGCCACGCCGATGCAGGCCCCGATCAGCACGTCCGCCAGGCGGGCGAAGCCGTACGTGCTGCCCAGCGCGAACACCAGCAGCGCCGTGATCGGGATCTGCACGTTCTGGGCCGGCAGGTTCAGCAGGCGGGCCAGGATCAGTCCGGACAAGGTCAGCACCGCCAGCGTCACCGCGTTGACGCCGAGCAGCCAGATCAGCCCCGTGGCCGCCGCCACGCCCACGATCACCGCGCCGACCTGCTGCAGGCCCCTCACCACCGTGCTGTACGCGGTCGCCGACACCGTCAGGAGCACGCCGATGGGCGCCAGCACCGGCAGGCCCACCTTCAGCACGTTGGCCGCCAGCCACCAGGCGAGGACGCATGCCCCCGTCACCTTGATCGTCTGGACGAAGGACTCGCGTTCCATGCGCAGCCAGCGCCCGATGCCCAGGCCCCTGGCCCGGCCGAGCGCCGCCTTCCCACCCGAGACGATGCGCTGGAGCGGCGGCGCGTACGGCTCACGCCGACGCCCCGGTTCGGTCCCCATGCACATGCCCTGCCCAGTGGAGCAGCGGATAGAGCTGGTCGAACAGGGGTAGCGGGCACGAAGGCCGTGAAGGAGGTGTGGCCGGTGCCCGGCGATCTGGTCGTCCCCGACGGTGCTCGGGGGATGGTGGTGTTCGTGCACGGCAGCGGCAGCAGCCGGCTCAGCCCGCGCAACCGTTACGTGGCGGGCGCGCTCAACGAGGCCGGGCTGGGCACCCTGCTGTTCGACCTGCTCACCCCGCAGGAGGAGGCGGCCAGGGAGAACGTCTTCGACATCGGGCTGCTGACGCGGCGGCTGCTGGAACGTACCGCATGGGTGCGTGAGCGGCCCGCGACGGCGGGCCTCCCGATCGGCTACTTCGGCGCCAGCACCGGCGCGGCGGCGGCGTTGGCGGCGGCGGCCGAGCCCGGCAACCCGATCACCGCGATCGTCTCACGAGGCGGCCGGCCCGACCTGGCCGCGGAGAAGCTGGAGGCGGTACGCGCCCCCACCCTGCTCATCGTCGGCGGCAGGGACCCGGTCGTGCTGAGGCTGAACGAGGAGGCCCAGCGTCGGCTGAACGCCGAAAGCCGCCTGTCGGTCGTGCCGGGCGCCACCCACCTGTTCGAGGAGCCCGGCGCGCTCGAGATCGTGGCCGACCAGGCGAGCGACTGGTTCACCGGCCACTTCTCCGCCGTCAGACGGTGATCGTGGCCAGCATCCTGCCGTCGGAGGTCTGGATCGTGAAGTGGTTCAGCTCGTCCTGCGGGAGGCTGGTGCCTCCGTGCAGCAACATCGGATCGGGCGAGCCCGGCACGCCGTACCCCTTGTCGGGGACACCCCAGCTCGCCACCACCTCGGAGCGGCCGTCGTCGCCCACGGCCGTGAGCCGGCACTGCAGCGGGCCTTTGACGCCCTTGAGCTCCAGCGCGACATGGGTCCCCCAGCCCTTGTCCTCCAGGCCGATGACGCTGGACACGCCGGTCGCGGGGTCGGTGGCGGCGTAGGTGCGGCCGGTCATGAGCAGCGCGCGGGCCGGGCTGTGGATGCTGTCCGGGTTCGGGCCGCCGGTGAGGGAGCTGCCGGCGAGGAAGATCCCCGCCGCCACCACGAGGCAGGCGGCGGCCGTCATGAACGTGCGGTGGAACCGGCGGCGCCGACGCTCCACGACCGCCCTGCGCACCAGGACCGACTCCACCTGCGGGTCGGGCGGGCTGGGCAGCAGGTCGTCCGGGTGCACCCCCTTGATCAGTTCCCCCATCGCCGTGAACGACCCCACCTCCGCGGCGCAGCTTCCGCAGCCGGCCAGGTGATGCTCGAAAGCGGTCTTCTCCTCCTCGCTGAGCAGGCCCAGCGCGTACGCGGCCACGTCCTCGTGACGCACCTCCGTCATCGTGGCGCCACCCCCCTGTCGTCGTGACGCACCACGTTCATGGCAGCGTCACCCCCCTTTCCTCGAGCGCCACGCGCAGCGCGCGCATGGCGTAGTACACGCGGGACTTCACCGTGCCCACCGGCACGCCGATCGTCTCCGCCGCCTCCTGGACGGTGCGGTCCAGGAGGAACGTCTCCGTGAGCACCTGACGATGGGCAGGTGACAGCGAGAGCATCGCCTCGGTCACCACGATCTCCCGTAACAGGCGCTCGTCCTCCGCGGCCACGGGCGCGGCTCGGTCCCGGATGTCGTCGACGGTGTCGAGGGGGCGGGTGCCCGACCGTCTGTGGTCGTCGATGACCACGCGGCGGGCCACCGTGGCCAGCCACGGCATCAGCGAGCCGGTGTCGGTACGCAGGTCGTGGAGGTTGCGCCAGGCGCGTACCAGGGTCTCCTGCACGACGTCCTCGGCCCAGCGCCGATCGCCGCCCGTCAGCCGGATGGCGAAGGCCATCAGGGGGGCGCCGTACTCGGCGTAGAGGGCTCGGACCATGGCTTCGTCCGTTACGCGGTGATTCACAAGGGGCCGGACTCCTTGCGCTGAGTTATCACGAAATATCGCGCTAGGTACGTTGGTATTGAGAATTAGTACTCTAGCCAGCAGCTGGTCGCAGGGCAGGTCGTTTGCCCCATTCGCCACCCAGCCAGATTTAATCGATAAATCGCGTTAACTCTCCCGAGTTCATCATTTGATCTTGGCCTGGCCGGCCGCGACCGCTCTGACCTGCGCACCGTACGGCGGCGCACGCGAGACGGCCGGAAACACGCCGGGGCCGCCGACGCACGGATTGCCGCTGGACCCGGCCCGAGGCACCCACCTAAGCTCTGAGCCGACAACGATCAATGTGAGACTTCTGCCCGGTGACGGAGCCCGGCGTGGGGTGAGCGTCCCCGCACCGCGCCGGCACTGGACGGTTCCAGGCGATGACCACGGGTCGGCACATCAGGACGCCGACGACCCCGGGTGGTCCGCCCCGCCGGGCGGCGAAAGGGACGCGCCGTGCTACCGGCGACCTACCGCGCGCTGCTGCGCACTCCTGGCGCCACCGCCTTCTTCTCCACCGCCACCGCAGGGCGCGTCGGCATCGCGATGACCAGCCTCGGCCTCGTCTGGCTGGTCCACGGCCGAACCGGCTCCTACGCCGTCGCCGGCCTGGTGACCGGCGCCTTCGCCGTCGCGGAGGCCCTGGCCGGGCCGCAGCTCGGCCGGCTGCTCGACTGAACGCCGCCGGGCGGGCCGGTGCTACGGCCGGGATTCGCCGTTATCGCCGCACTCAACCTCGCCGTCGGCGTGTTCTTCGGCGCGATGCAGGTCTCGGTGACCGCCCTCGCCGTCGAGCACGGGCCCCCGCCGCCGCCGCTCCGCTCTATGCGGCGTCGAGCTGTGGCGGGCTGCTGACCGGCTGGTTGTACGGGCTGCGCCGCCCGCGGGTCGCACCGCGCACGCAACTGGTGCTCGGCACGTCCCTGCTCGCGGGCGCGTGCCTGCCGCTCCTGGTGGCCGATTCGCTGCCGGGCGCCGGAGTGGCGATCGCGCTGACCGGCACGATGGTCACGCCGCTCCTGACGCTCGCGTCGGTGCTCACGGAATCGGCCGTGCACCCGTACGCCCTCACCCAGGCGTTCGCGTGGCTCTCCTCGGCGAGCTCGGCGGGCTCGGCCGCCGCGGCGGCGGCCGCCGGGCACGCGGTGGACGCGGCCGGGGCGCACGGCGGCTTCGCGATCGCCTCGGCGGCCACGGCCACGATGACGGTGCTGGCCCTGGCCGGGTGGCGCACGCTACACGTACGGACGGAAGCGCGCCTGTGACACGCCCCACGCCGGCGAGCCTCCTATGACCCTCCGGACCGTCCGTCCGCCATCGACGGGCTGGGCCGGGCCTTCGGCACCGTCCAGCGCTCGGCCTCCAGCAGCAGTTCGCGGACCGTGGCGCGGCGGTCCTCCCACGGGTCGCCGAGCAGGGCGCGTACCACGTCGATCGCCGCCGGGCGGGACAGCGCGTTCGGGCGGCGGCACTCCTCGATCACCACCCGCAGTTCGGGCACCGGCCCGAGGTAGGGGCGCTCGCCGTCGCGAACCGGCCGCCCGGTGGCGGCGAAGACGATCACGTCCGCCCAGTCTCTGACGTCGGCGGAGGGGAACTCGCTGCTGCGCGGGCCCGGCGCGAAGAACGCCCGCCCCTCGGGCCCGATCATGACGTTGCCCGGGTTGAGCCGCAGCCCCGCGATCCCGCCCAGGTGCAGCCTGGTCATGGTGGCGGCGGTGCCCAGCGCGAGCAGGTGCAGCGCCTCTCCGCTGTACGGCCCGGCCGCCTGGACGACGGCGACGAGTGGTTCGCCCTCCGCCAGGTAGTCGCGCGGCAGCAGGGCCAGTCCGTCACTCCATCCCAGAAAGTCCATCGTCGTCCTCCTGGCAGCCGGGCTCGGGCACGCCGGGGTCCCTTGCCGACGGGCACCGCCGTGTCGTCAGGGGGTACGCCGTCCGGGCCGGGCGGGTTCAACGGCTCGGCCCGGTGCACGGATCCGCTATGGCATCCCACCCCAGGAGACCCGGCCGAAGCGGCGGAATCTAGACCGCGGCGTCCAGTTCGCGGAAGGCGGCACGGTAGGCGCCGGGCGAGGTCCCCACGGCGGCGTGGAAGTGTTTGCGCAGGTTGGCGGCCGTACCAAGCCCCGCCTGCTCGGCCACCTGGTCCACGGGCAGGTCCGACTCCTCCAGGAGTTCCCTGGCGCGTTCGACGCGCTGCTGGGTGAGCCAGGTCATCGGGGTGGTGCCGACCTCGTCGCGGAAGCGCCGGGTGAAGGTGCGTACGCTCATGGCCTCCTTGGCGGCCATCTGAGCCAGGGTGACGGGCTCCCCCAGCCGCCGCAGGGCCCACTCTCGGGCGGCCGCGGTGGAGGGCGACGACGGCTCCGGCACGGGATGGCGGACGTACTGTGCCTGCCCGCCCTCCCGGTGCGGCGGCACGACGGTGCGGCGGGCGACGTCGTTGGCGACGGCCATGCCGAAGTCGCGGCGGATCATGTGCAGGCACAGGTCGATCCCCGCGGCGCACCCCGCCGACGTCAGGACGTCGCCGCCGTCGGCGTACAGGACGTTCGCGTCCAGCTCCACCTGCGGGAACAGCCGGGCGAAGCGGTCGGCGAAGCGCCAGTGCGTCGTGGCGAGCCGCCCGTCGAGCAGGCCGGTGGAGGCCAGGACGAAGGCGCCCGTGCAGATCGAGGCCACGCGGGCGCCGGGCCGGATGCGGGCGAACGCGCCGGCGAGCGGCGCGCTGAGCGTGGGGTCCTGCTGCTCATAGTCGTCGTAGGAGGACAGCACGATCACGGTGTCGGCCTCCGCCAGCGCCTCCGGGCCGTGCGCGACGTTGACGGTGAAGTCCCCGTCCGTACGCACCGCGCCCGCCCGCAGGGCACAGGTCACCACCTCGTACAGCGGCTTCCCGTCCGCCGACGCCCCCGCGCGGGCCTGCCCGAACACCTGGTGGACGATGCCCAGCTCGATCGGCAGGGTCATCTGCCGGGCGAGCACGGCGACGTGGTGGCGGGCGGGGTGGGAGAAGACGGGGCGCATGGCCATATTGTTGCGCATCACGGCTATCCAGACACTCGCCGGGGTGGCGCCCTGCCGGAAGGCTGGAGCCATGGTTCAGCACGTGCAGACCTCGTCGCCGTCACCGCCCGGCTCGCGCCCTGGCACGCGCCGCGCGTGGGTCGTCGCGGCCGTCGCGGGCGCGGCCATCGTGGCCGCGGGCGCCTTCACGACCGTGCCCGGCCTTCTGATCTCCCCGCTGCACCAGCAGTACGCCTGGGACCGGGGCCACATCGCCCTGGCCGCCTCCGTCAACATGATCTTCTTCGGCTTCACCGCGCCCTTCGCGGCGGCCCTCATGGAACGCGCCGGCATCCGCCGCGTGGCGGCGGGCGCCCTGCTGCTCATCGCCGCCGGAGCCCTGCTCACCAGCGTGATGGCCGCGCCGTGGCAGCTCGTCGTGTACTGGGGTGTCCTGATCGGCCTCGGCAGCGGCTGCCTGACCATGACCTTCGCCGCCATGATCACCGGCCGCTGGTTCGTACGGCGTCGCGGGCTGGTCACCGGCGTCCTGAGCGCGTCCAGCCATCTGGGGCAGCTCGTCTTCCTGCCGCTGCTCGCCTGGTCGGTCGACCGGTTCGGGTGGCGGCCCTCGGTCGTGACGCTGGCCCTCGCCGCCCTGGCGGTGTCGGCCGTGGTGGCCCTGCTCCTGCGCGACCACCCGGCCGACGTCGGCGTGCCGCCGTACGGGGGCGAGCGTGTCGTCGCCAGACCCGCTCCCGCCACCGGAGCCGCGTGCCGCACCGTCACGGTCCTCATCGACGCCGCCCGCACCGGTACGTTCTGGCTGCTGGCCGGCATGTTCGTCATCTGCGGCGCCACCACCAACGGCATCATGTGGAGCAACTGGGTGCCCGTGGCCCACGAACACGGGATGCACGCGACCGCCGCCGCGTCGATGTTGTCCCTGATCGGCGTCTTCTCCGCCCTGGGCGCGGCCGTCTCGGGCTGGCTCACCGACCGGTTCGACCCCCGCCACCTGCTGGCCTGCTTCTTCACCGTCCGCGCCCTCACCCTGCTGGCCCTGCCGATGGTGCTCTCCGCCACCGTGCAGCCGTCCCTGGTCGTGTTCGCGGTCGTCTACGGCCTCGTCGACGTCGCCACCGTCCCGCCGGTCATCGCGCTCGCCCAGCGCCGCTACGGTGACGACGGCCCCATCGTCTTCGGCTGGGCCAACTCCGCCCACCAACTCGGCGCGGGCGCCGCGGCCTTCCTCGGGGCGACCGCCCGCGACCTGTTCGGCACGTACGACGCCGTCTGGGCGGTGCTGAGCGCGACCTGCGTCGTCGCGGCCCTGACCGCGCTGACCGTACGCATGTCACGGGGTTGACCTTGACGCGGCGTCAACGTTTCTCATGGGAGGCGTCCAGCCGAAGAGGGGAGCACGATGGTCAGAGCCGCGCTGCGCGTCCTGGGGTTCGAGCTGAAGGGTCTGGCCAGCATCGCGTTGTGGATCGTGCGCAGACCCCACGGCGTCCCGCCCGGGGCGAGCGCCTTCTCCTACGCCAAGGAGCAGGCGTTCATGCTGACGCTGATGTTGTTCGCGATGGCGATCGAGACGGTGGTGGTGGACCTGCTGCTGGTCGCGCTCGGCGTGCCCGGATGGTTGCGGTACGCCGTGCTGGTGGCCGACCTCTACGGGCTGCTGTTCGCGGTCATGCTGGCCGCTGCCTCCGCCAACCGGCCGCACGTCGTCACGGACGGGGAACTGCGCATCAGGTACGCCGCCTATTTCGACGTACGGGTGCCCCTCGACCGGATCGTGTCGGTACGGACCGGCCGCAACCTCAACGAGGAGAGCATGATCTCCGTCGCGGACGGGCGGCTCGCCGTGGCCGTGGGCTCGCAGACCAACCTGACGGTCGAGCTGGACGGGCCGGTCACCGTCGTCCGCCCGCTCGGCCGCCGGGCCGAGGTCACCTCGATCCGGTTCTTCGCCGACGACCCCGAGGCGGTGCCGGCGGCGCTGCGCCCCCGGCTGACCGTGCCCTCATGAGCCTTGGCCCTTCCTGGCGGGAGGCGTGCGGCGCGGGATCGAGCGCAGGTCGAAGGCGAACCGGGCGGCGGAGTCGGCGATCGCGTCGGCGTTCACGTCGAGCGCCGTGGTGTTGACGTTGCGGATCGTGTCGCATGCCTTGTGGTAGCAGGCGTCGTACGCGGTGCCCGCCGTACCGCCGAACAGCCGCGCCTCCGCGGCCGTCTTGACGCCTTCCGCGCCGGTGAAGATGCCGCCCGCCGGGATGCCGACGGCGATGAAGGGGCCGTAGTCGGAGCGGCCGTCGAAGTCGGTGCCGACGGTGCGCAGGTCGCGGGAGCGGTAGAAGTTCTGGAACTGCCGCTCGATCTGGGCGGAGCCGGGCGGGCCCGCCGCTGCGCCGGTGTCGTCGGAGTCGTCGCCGTCGTACAGCTTGTACGCGAAGTTGGGCGAGGCGACCATGTCGAAGTTCAGGTAGAGCCGGATGCGGTCGCGTTCGGTCTGCGGCAGAGCCCCGACGTACTGGTCGGAGCCGAGCAGGCCGAGCTCCTCCGCGGCCCAGAAGGTGAAGCGCAGCCGGTTCTTGACCGGGAAGCGGGCCATCTCCTCGGCCACCTCCAGGATGGCGGCGGCGCCTGAGCCGTTGTCGTTGACGCCGGGGCCGGCGGGCACGCTGTCGAGGTGGGCGCCGAGCATGACGACGTTGCCCGGGTCGCCGGCGCGGGACTCGGCGATGACGTTGTGGTCGGTGCCGATCGCGACGGTGGAGTCGACGGTGAGCCGGACGGTCGCGTTCTGCGCGCCGGCCAGCCGCTCGCCCACCGCGAAGTCGGCGTACACCATGGGGATGCCGGCCCGCCACTCGCCGATGTCGAGCTGCTCGGCCTCCGTACGTCCTTCCTGGCCTTCGTTGAACACGATGACCGCGGCGGCTCCGGCCGCCTTGGCGTTGCGCACCTTCTGGGAGAAGGCGCAGGTGCCGCGCTGGATGAGCGCGATCCGGCCCGCCACGAACCCGTCGAAGTCTGAGGCCTCGCAGCCGCTGGTGGAGGACGGCGTGGCGGCCGGGGGCAGCGTCAGGTCCACGGCCTGCACCTGCGCGGTCACGTCGCCGGCCGGGGAGGGCTCGAAGGCGAAGAAGTCCTCTTTGGGGACGTACGTTCGCCGGCCCGGCGCGGTCTCGGTGAGGGTGGGAGGGCCGTTCTCGGACCAGCTCTCGACGAACTCGACAGGCGAGAACGTGACCCTGTAGCCGGCTGCGCGCAGTTTGCCGGCCACGTAGTCGCGGGAGGCGTCGTAGCCGGTCGTGCCCGCGGCCCGGTTGCCGCCGTGCGCTGTGGCGATCGTCTGGAAGGCGCGGAGATGTTCCTCGACGTTCGCGCCCCGCACCTGCCTGACCAGCCTGTCCGCGTACGTGTCGGCCGGCCCGGCCGCCTGGGCCGGCGCCGGTCCGATCACTGGCCCGATCACTGGCCCGATCACTGGCCCGGTGAGGAGCTGCAGGGGCAGGCCCAGTGCGGTGATCAGTGCGGTGACGATTCTGCGCATGAACGATTCCCCTGTCGTGGTGGGAATGCGACATTCCCCCGAGCCGCGATCGGAAGGTAAATCCCCAGCTACGGCGCAGACAAGGCCTGCTCCTACGGCAAAATCAGGACATGTTCGAGCAACGCGTTCACTCGCCCCGACGTGCGCGGGCGCGGCGTTTGCCCTCGTGCATCGCCTGCACGCGGGCCACCGGGATGGTGTGCCCCTCCTCCACCAGGTCCGCGGGCAGCCGTTGTGGCTCGGGCATGAGCTCCGCCCACGGGTCGCCCCCCTTGAGCAGCCCTGCCGCCGTGTGCACGGTGAAGTCGGCGGGCGTCACGCGGTCGAGCTCGTCCCAGGGCACCGGGAAGGAGACGGGCACGCCGGGGCGGATGCGGGGACTGTAGGCGGCGACGACCGTCGCGCCACCCGCGCGCGTGGAGTCGAGGAACACCTTGCCCTCGCGGTCCTCCCGGATGAACGCCGTGGTCGCCAGCGCCGGGTCCAGCCGCTCGGCGCGGGCCGCCAGCGCGCGGGTGGCCGCCGCGAGGTCGTCCACCGCCGTGTCGCCGGCCACGGGTACGAACACGTGCACGCCCTTCGCCCCGCTCGTCTTCACCGCCCCCGACAGCCCGGCGTCGCTCAGGGCCTGGCGGACGAGGAGGGCGCCCTGCACGGCCGGTGCGAAGGAGTCGTCCTGATCGGGCGGGTCGAGATCGAGGATCATGTGCGTGGGCCGGTCGCCGGCGAACAACGCCGGGTGGTACTCCACCGCCCGCGGCTGCTTCCGCTATCCACACAGAGGAGGCGGGGCACCATGGATGACATGCTCACGACGGAGTACGACGGGTGCGGGCGCTGCTTGGTGGGGGTCCGACGGCTGAGCAGGAAGACCGACGCCACAAGTAGCCCACAGCGCCAGGGAGACCAGATCCTACGGGCCGCAGCGGACGCCGGAGGGCACATCGTGGCATGGGCTGACGACTGGGAGGTTTCCGGTGCCACGGACCCGTTGACGCGGCGGGGGTTCGGGCCGTGGCTGCGGGGAGAGATGGGGCCGTACGACGGTATCGCGGCGGCCAGCGTCGATCGCGTCGGGCGCAACGTGCGAGACACGTTGAACACGCAGGCTCTCTTGACCGATCAAGGTCGCGTTATCGTGACAGCGGATCACATGGGAGTGTGGGATTTCAGCGATCCAAACCAAGAAAACGAATGGTTGGTAAAGGCATGGGGATCGCAAATGGAATTGCGCGCGATCCAGAAACGCAACCGCGACGAGGCGGTACGTGCAAGGGCAGCAGGACAGCCCAGGCAACGCCCGTCGTATGGGTACATGTACCACCGTCTCGCCCCAACGGCGAAGATCGACCACGTAGCGATCGATCCAGTAGCCGCAGAGAATATCCGGGAAGTGGCGCAGCGAATTCTGTCGGATGAGACAGGCAAAATCACATGTGCCACAGAGGCGGCACGCCTGACGCGCGAGGGAATCCCTTGCCCGTCCGATCGGCGTGCCCAGCTATATGGCCGTCCGACGAAAGGCAGGCCATGGAGGGCAAAAGCAGTCAAGTACATCTTGTGCAGCGAAGCTGCGCTCGGATACCTCATGCACGATTTGAGGCCGGTGATAGGTTCTGATGGGCGGCCAGTCCGCATCGCAGATCCGTTGTGGGATCGGGCGACTCATGACGCTCTCGTCAAGAAGACTGCACCGAAACGCAGCGGAAGCCGCGCGCCGAAGAGCACGCAATTGCTGGCGGGTATCGCGTTCTGCGGTAACTGCGGGGCTCGGCTCTACGTCTCGGGCCGGTACGGATGCAGCGCGCGGGTTCGCGGGATTCCTGCATCAGCGCATTGCAAGCCTGCCCCCTTCATACCGATCACGACATTGGACGCCCTCGTAAGCGAATGGCTTCTCTCTCGCTATGGCGGCGGGGAGGTCATGCGAAAGGTCTACGATCCCGGCACCGGCCATGCTGCCCAGATCGCGGAGTTGACGGCTACACGTACGCGGTTGCGTGAGGACCGCCAAGCCGGGCTATACGACGACCCAGAGGAAGCGGAATGGTACCGCACCGAATATCGGCGAATCGGCGAGGAAATAGCGACGCTGAAGGCGCTACCGGAACGCAAGCCGGGAATGCGAATGCTACCCACCGGCCGGACGATATCCGAGGAATGGGACGCAGGAGATTCCATCAAGCGACGGGAAATACTCGCAGAGTTTGAGATTCGCGTGGTACTTCACCCCACCGGCCATGACCCGCGCGTGGCCATTACCGGTATGGAGCTTAGTCCAGATGGGCTCAATCTCACCGGCTAAGTGAGACATACGTGGCGAAGCAACCGCCCGGCACCTACGCATGTAGGCACCGGGCGGTTTCGCCTGCGGCCAATTCCGGCGAGTAGCCAGAGTTGGGATCTATTCCTTCTCTGGAGGGCTTCAGGTTGAGGTGAATATGGGAACCAGGTAGCGGACCATGCGGCCCATGCGTGTGGTCACTCGCACATCATGCATCGATAGTTGCCCCTGTCTCGGCAGTGCTTCCAAGGGGCACCTCAATACGGTTGTAACTGGCCAAGGCGCACAAGGCAGGACGAAGAGGCCAGCATAAGAATGCTTGGCGTCGAGACGACACCATAGGGCTTCGGAGTCGGCATCCACGACGACGACTGTGAGGACTGCTTCCGGAATGCGAATCTGCCATTCGCCTGTTGCGTGGGCATGGACGGTTCCGCCGGAAATAGCGGCTACGGCATGGGCGAGCCGGCGAGTTGGGGTGACAATTCTCCAACCTACCGCTCCAGTATCCGCGTTGGCCCAGGGATGTAGTTTTCCGTCGCATTGGTTACGTACGGGCGTCTCCGCCTGACTGAGCGAGAGTATTCCCACCTGCTTTTCGTTTTCTCGATTCGATGCTTTTGATTTACTCGTCGGGCATCACCGCTTTCGCTAGCTGGACACTTCTCTTTCCGCCGTGCACGGCGGGGTGTTCGCGAGTCAGCGGTTTCCGTCGCGGTACAGACGGCGGGTGCGGTTCCACATGCGTCGGCCGATTCGCAGGCGTAGGCCGGTGCCGTTGCAGTGGGGGCAGAAGCGCCAGCCACGGCCGAACAGGTAGGGGATGCGACCGGTGCCCCTGCACCGGCCGTGCTCGCGGAAGGGCCGCGCGTAGCAGAGGTAGGCGTAACGGAGTGTGAGCAGGATGGGGATCATGATCGCGACGGAAGTGAGCAGGGTGTCTGTGGGCAAGAAACCACCTCCTGAGGGGGTTGCGGGGTTGGTTAGCGATTGAGCTGCTACCTGCTATCGGCCTGGTCAGAGGGCCTTTTGGGGTGCTAGCGGGGGTGCTTCCGGAAGCGGGATCACCCGCTTCCGGAAGTGCCCCTATGACTCAGCTCGGAGGGCGGTTTTGGTTACGTTCTGCGATGGCTTGAGCAAGATCAGAGCGGTAGATTCCGCGTCTGGTGTGCTTCTTGCCGTCGACGCGGCGGCCGATGGGTCCGACCTTGACCCCGAAGGGCTTCAGGGCACTGGTGAGTTGTTCCGAGCGCCATCCGCCGTAGACCTCCGGCCGTAGCTCGGCCAGCCGCTCACACAGGACGGCGTTCCATGCCGCGTCTTCCCCCGCTGGCCAGAGCCTGGCAACATCGACGAGCAGGTCATAGGCGGGTGGGTCGGGCCGGGACTGCGTCTCGGGTTCGGGCATGGTCCCTGCCCCGATGCGCGCCTTGATCGCCCTGTCTATGACCTGCTTGGCCTGGTCGGCGTTGACCTCGAAGCTCCGGCGGGCACTCGGCTTGCCCACCCCGACGAC
>NZ_SMJZ01000148.1 GCF_004348345.1 Nonomuraea longispora | reverse complement strand
GCCGAGGGGTCCGGTCTCGGGGCGGGGGTCAGCAGGCCGGTGCGCACGTCGTAGATGGCTCCGGTCACCGGCATGTTCTGCGGCAGGAACGGGGTGCTGCGGATCCGGATGAGATCGTGGCGCAGCGCCTCGTCCTGGTCGGGCACGGTGTGGAACTCGAGGCTGCGGGTGTCGACTCCTTGTTCGCCGGTGAGCGCGTGCACGTCGGAGTCCGTCACCTTGGACATGCCGCAGTCGGTGTGCGGCATCACCAGCACCCGGTCGACACCCAGCAGGTAGACGGCGAGCACCAGAGTACGCAGCACGTCGTCCGTGACCCGGGCGCCGGCGTTGCGCAGGATCTTGGCGTCGCCCGGTTTCAGGCCCAGCAGTCCGAGCGGGTCGATGCGGGAGTCCATACAGGTCACCACCGCCAGCCCGCGGGCTGCCCGGCCGGTGAGGGTGGAGTTTCCGAACTCCTTGGCGAACTTCGCGTTGGCGGCGTACAGGTCGTCGAACGCTCTCATGACCACAAATATCCCTCACGCACCGGAAAACATGCGCCCCGGGGGGTCACGAATGGCCCGACTTGGCAAACCTCCCACGAGCGCCCTTCTCTCTGCGTGATGATGTCGTAGCCGTACGTACGGGAGCTAAGAAGGTTGCTCGTGAGTAGGTCCGAATCCCTTGCCGCGTTTCTCCGTGTTCAGGCCTGGCGCCGCCTCGACCGCGTGGAGTCCAACGACGACGGTCGCAACGCCAGGAGCGCGCTGGCGCTCCTCGACACCGCCGCCTACGCGGCCTGTCTCCCCGACGACGATCCGCTCATCCTCATGCTGGACGAGGCGGGTTGTTACGGGCCGCTGGGCTGCGAGGAATTCGACCCGGGGGAGGCGGCCACCCGGCTGATCCGGCGCTGGGAGGGCGGCGAGCCGCACGAGTTGCTGCTCGCGATCCCGTCCGTCATCGCGGCCTCCGGCTGACGGGCCCCGCGCCCCGGCAGAGGAGCGAGACGTTCAGGCGGGAGCGTTGCCGGGCTTCCATTTGATGCCGCACCCGAGTGACGGGTGCTGCTCCTCCGGTACGGGGTCGCCCGCCAGCACGGCGTCGATGGCCGCCCGCAGGGACGCGCCGGTCACCGGCTCGGCGTTGCCCGGCCGGGAGCCGTCGAACTCGCCGCGGTAGGCGAGGCGCAGCTCCGCGTCGTACAGGAAGAAGTCGGGTGTGCACGCCGCCCGGTAGGCCTTGGCCACCTCCTGGCTCTCGTCCAGGAGGTAGGGGAACGTGAACCCGGCCCGCTCCGCCTGCTCCGCGAGGTGTGTCGGGTCGTCATCCGGGTAGTTGACGCTGTCGTTGCTGGAGATGGCGACGATCGACAGTCTCGCGTCGTAGTCGGCGGCCAGTGCGCCGATGCCGTGCTCGATGTGCCGTACGTAGGGGCAGTGGTTGGACAGGAAGATGACGAGGGTGGCGGGTGAGCCCTTGAGGTCTTCGAGCGAGACGCTGCCGCCGTCGATGGCGGTCAGGTCGAAGGCAGGCGCGGGAGTGCCGAGCGGAACCATGAACGAGTTGGCAGCCATGGCAACATTCTTGTCTCCGATCGGCCAAGCAAAACGGCCGGGAAGGTGAATTGATGAGCGGCATCGCGCAGTTCCGGACCATCGCGTTCGATTGCCCCGACCCCCAAGGACTTGCGCAGTTCTACTCGAACCTCCTCGGGTGGCCGATCACGTCCTCCGAGGAGGACTGGGTGGTGGTCAGCGACGGCGGGCCGCCCAGGCGGTTGGCCTTCCAGCTCGCCCCCGACCACCAGCCGCCCGCCTGGCCCGACCCGCACCACCCTCAGCAGATCCACCTCGATCTCACCGTGGACGACATGGACGAGGCCGAGGCGCAGGCCATAAAGATCGGCGCGCGCAAGCACGAGCACCAGCCGAGCGAGGAGGACAGCTTCCGGGTGTTCCTCGATCCGGCCGGTCACCCGTTCTGCCTCTGCCGGCCCTGAACGACGCTCCCGGTCCGGCGACCCCGGCCCGGGGCAGGGGGATTGCTCCCCTGGCCGGGCCGCCGGGACCGGGCCGGGACCGGCCCCGCCACACCGGGGCCGGTCCCCACGTCAGCGGATCGACCGGGCCAGCAGGTCCACCGCCTTCCCGTACGCTCCCGCAGCCAGCTCGTGGTCGGCCGCGGCCTGCAGGTCGGGCCGCTTGCCCGCGTGCTGCGCGACGTCCCTGGCGACCGAGACGAGCGCGTCGGCCTCGGCGTACGAGACGCTCCCGGAGCGTTCGAGCAGCGCCGCGGCCGCTTCGAGCGCGCCCAGCACCAGCCGTGTGTCGCGGACGGTGCCGTCGGCGTGCCAGTGGCGGCCGGGCAGGGCGGGCCTCAGCAGCAGGGCCGCGGCCTTCGAGCGGCTGTCACCGCGGGCCAGCTCGTGCTGTACGGCCTTGAGCCGGTCGCGGGCGCGGTCGGTGCGCAGCCCCCACCCGTACGGGAACAGCGGGTCGTAGGCGGCGTCGCCCACGTTGATCGGCACCTGCTCCGTCGAGCGGAACCACGTGAACGGCAACCGCCCGGTGTACGGCACCGCGCCGAAGAGGGGGTCGGCCACGCCGTCGCCCTCGGTGCCCGGCAGCCAGGAGGCGACCACGGCCTCGACGCCCGACAGGTCGCCGAGCACCATCGGACGCCCTGATACCACCAGGACGGCGCACTTCATCGCCCCGCACACCCGGTCGACGGTGGCCCGGTCGGCGGGGGACAGCTCCAGCGTGCGGCCCGCGCGTCCCACGTCGCCCTGGCCCTCGGCGTACGGCGTCTCGCCCACCACAACGACACCCACGTCGTGTCCGGCCAGCCCGGCGGAGGCGTCCCGCGAGTACGTCACGGACCCGGCGCGCGACCGGACCGCCTGCAGGATCGTGGTGCCGGTGGTGATCGGACCGGACGAACCCTGCCAGCTGATCGTCCAGCCGCCCGACTGGTTGCCGATGTCGTCGGCGTTCGAGCCGGCCACGTACACCTTGGCGCCGCGACGCAGTGGCAGCAGGTCGCCCTCGTTCTTCAGCAGGACCTGCGACTTCGCCGCCGCCGTACGGGCGACCGCGCGGTGCGCCGCCGAGCCCACGTCGCCGAGACGGGAGCGGTCGGCGTACGGACGCTCGAACAACCCCAGCCGGAACTTCTGCGTCAGGATCCTCGCGACCGCGTCGTCCACCCGCGCCATCGGCACCCGGCCCGCCTCGACCTCGGCCTTGAGCGCGCCGGTGAACTCCTGGTAGGCGTACGGGACCATGATCATGTCGAGTCCGGCGTTGACCGACGTGCGCACGTCGCTCGGGTAGTCGCCGGGGAGCTGGTCGATGGCCTGCCAGTCGCTGATCACGAACCCCTTGAACCCGAGCCTGCCCTTGAGCGTGCCGTTGATCAGCTCGTCGTGGGCGTGCATCTTCAGCGGCCCGTCGCCGAAGTCCACGCTGGAGAACGACGGCATCACGGTGGCCACGCCGCGCTCGACCGCCTCGGCGAACGGCGCCAGGTGGAGCGCCGCCAGCTCCGCGCGGCTGGTCCGGGTGACGCCCTGGTCGATGGTGTAGTCGCCGGTGGAGGACGACCCGTACGCGGTGCCGCCGTCACCCACGTAGTGCTTGGCCGTGGCCAGCACCCCGTTGTCCTGCAGCCCGTCGATGACGGTGGCCATCCGCGTCACCAGGGCGGGGTCCTCGCCGAACGACTCGTACGCCCGGCCCCACCGGTCGTCGCGGGAGACGCACAGGCAGGGGGCGAAGTTCCACGGGATGCCGGTGGCCTTGACCTCCCTCGCGGTGATCTCGCCCGCCTGCTCGAGGAGGTCCGGGTCGCGGGCGGCGCCCAGGCCGGCGTTGTGGGGGAAGATCGTCGCGCCGACCACGTTGTTGTGCCCGTGCACCGCGTCGACGCCGTAGATCAACGGCACCTGCAGGCGGGTCCGCCGGGCCTGGAGCTGGAAGGCGTCGATCATGTCGGCCCACCCCTCCGGCGTGTTCGTGGCGGGCGCCGACCCGCCGCCCGACAGCAGCGAGCCGAGCCGGTACGTGGCGATGTCGCTCTGCTTGGCCAGCGCTCCGCGCTCTGCCTGGGTCATCTGGCCGACCTTCTCCTCCAGCGTCATCCTGCCGAGCAGGTCGGAGACGCGGTCCCTGACGGGTTTGCGGGCGTTCAGGTACGGCAGGTCGTGCGCGTTGATGACGATGACCGGCGGCTCGGCCGGTGGCCGCGTGCCCGTGCCCGCCAACTCGATCGGGATGGTCTCCGCGACCTCGCTCCGCCGGTCCTTGCCGATCTCGACGGTGAACGACCGCGCCGAGCCCGAAGCGGTGCCGGCGGGGAACGTCAGCGTGCCCTGGGCCGGCCGGTAGTCGTCGCCGGAGGTCGCGGTGCCCGTGCCGGTCCTGTAGTCCACGGCCAGGTCGTCGGGTAGCGGCTCTCCGGTGGCCGTGGTGATCGTGACCCTGACCCGTACCCTGTCCTTCTCGTCCGCCGGATAGACGGGCCGGTCCGTGGACAGCCGCACGGGGCGCGGGGGAGCGGTCCCGTACACCTGCACCTCGTCCCAGCGCAGGGTGCCCTGTGCTGTGGGCAGGCGCATCCCGTAGCCCCACATGGCGACCAGGTCCAGCTCACCGTCGGTCGGGGCGCCGCCCGGCTGGTGGTCGGCGCGGCGGGTGAAGCTCTCGAACGGTACCTTCACCTGCCGCCAGCCCGCCGTGTCGTCGGTGAACGACGACTCGAACAGCTCCGAGCTGCCCGGTCCGCCGCCGCCGTCCTTGAGCTCGAAGAAGATCTTCTGACCGGAGCCGGTGCCGTTCACCCAGAAGGAGAAGCCCTCGTACGCGGACCAGTCCTGGGCGGCGGCCAGGTCGTGGGACCAGCCGCCCCACTGGCTGACGTTGTAGACCGAGGTGAGCACCCGGTTCGTGGCGGCGGCCTGCGGCCGGGTGGCGTCGGGGTCGACGGTGAGCGCCGGGGTCGACGCCGCGTCGTTGCCCCAGGCGTACACGCCGGCGGGCACGCCGTCCGACTCGAAGTCGGTGATGGTGAGCGGCTCGGCCGCGGCCGCGGCGGGTGGGGCGACGATGAGCGAGCCGGCCAGGGCGAGGGCGGCCGCCCATAACGGGGGGCGGGATGGGAACACGGTGCCTCCAGTCGATGGTGTGAGAGAGCGCTCTCCCACACCATCGGAGGCAAGGCACATTTCATAACATCCACCCACTCGGCACCGTGAGTGCCTGGCACGCGAGGGCACCGGTGCGACCTCCGGCCCATCCAGACCCCGAGCGCCCCGGCCCGCCCTCCACCTGCCGCTTCACCGGGCGTCGGCGTCTCAGCGGCCGCGTACCGCGTTGCCCGGCACCTCGCGAGCCACTCGGGTCTCACGCTGCACAGGCCGCTCGGCCGACGCGCGTCCGGGCCGGCGGGCTTCAAGCGTCCGTCATGGTGAACACGGCCACCGCCTGCGAAACGTCGGCCGATCGACGGGCTGTCCTGCCACCCCTGCGGAGCCGTCGGCGTTGGCCCTACGCGCCCGCCGCCCGGCACCCCGGTCTCGGCCACGTCGACCCGGTGTCCCCGGCAGCTTGGGGGCGCCGGGGAACGTCCGGCTCCTGCGCCACGGGTCACTCCTCCGGAGGTGTTTCCTCGTCGGCCGGGGCGCCGGGGCCGGCGGCGAGGGCGCCGCCGGCGGCGCCGATCGTGTGGGTGAGACGCACGCCGGAGCCGTCTCGCCGGCCCAGCTCCTCCGGCAGAGGCACCGGCTTGCCCACCGTGGAAACCGCCTTGGCCGGAGCCGGTCCGGCCCAGGCCAGCAGGAGTTCGTCCTCGCCCTTCAGGAACCGCTGGGCCCGCACGCCGCCCGTGGCCCGGCCCTTGGCGGGGAACTCGGCGTAGTCGGACACCTTGCCGCCGCCCACCTGCGTGCCGGGCAGCGCCGTGGACGAACCGGCGATCGTGACCACATGGCCGGGGCGTTCCGGGTCGACGGCGCCGAACCAGATCACCCGCGCGTCACCGTCGAGGCGGATGCCCGCCATGCCCCCCGCGGGACGACCCTGCGGGCGCACCAGCTCGGCGGAGTAACGCAGCAACTGGGCGTCGGAGGAGATGAACACCAGGTCGTGGTCCTCCGACACCAGCTCGACGGCGCCCACCACGCGGTCGCCCTCCTTGAGCGTGATGACCTCGAAGTCGTCGCGGTTGGCCGGATAGTCGGGCACCACCCGTTTGACCACGCCCTGCGCCGTGCCCAGCGCCAGGCCGGGACCGTCGGGGTCGAGGGCGCCGAGGCCGACGACCTTCTCGTCGGGCTCGAGTGAGACGTATTCGGAGACGGGATGGCCGCCCGACAACGACGGCGGGTTGGCCGAGGGCGGCAGCGTCGGCAGGTCGACGACCTGGACGCGGATCAGCCGGCCGTGCGAGGTGACCACGCCCACCTCACCGCGTACGGAGGTGCGTACGACGGAGACGAGCACGTCGTGCGCGGTGCGCTCGCCCTCGCCCGCCAGCGGCGAGGCGTCGGAGGTGCGGGCCAGCAGGCCGGTCGAGGACAGCAGCGCCAGGCACGGGTCGTCGGCCACCTGGAGCGACTGGATCGGGGTGCGGGCGACGCCCGGCGCCTCCAGCAGCACGGTCCTGCGCGGCGTGCCGTAGCGCTTGGCCACGTCGGCCAGCTCGCCCGAGACCACCTGGCGGAGCCTGGCGGGTGAGGAGAGGATCTCGGTCAGCGCGGCGATCTCGTCGCTCAGCGTCTGCTTCTCGCGGTCGAGCTCCAGCTTGTCGTATTTGGTCAGCCGGCGCAGCGGCGTGTCGAGGATGTAGGCGGCCTGGATCTCGGACAGCTCGAAGACGTCCATCAGGCGGGTGCGGGCCTGCGCCGAGTCGTCGGAGGACCGGATGACCTGGATGACCTCGTCGATGTTGAGCAGCGCGATGATGAGGCCGTCGACCAGGTGCAGGCGCTCCTGGCGCTTGCGGCGGCGGAACTCGGACCTGCGGCGGACGACCTCGATGCGGTGGTCGACGTAGACCTGGAGCATCTCGCGCAGCCCGAGCGTGCGCGGCTGGCCGTCGACCAGCGCGACGTTGTTGATGCCGAAGGTCTCCTCCATCGGCGTCAGCCGGTAGAGCTCTTCCAGCACGGCCTCGGGGATGAACCCGTTCTTGATCTCGATGACCAGGCGCAGGCCCTTGTGCCGGTCGGTGAGGTCTTTGAGATCGGCGATGCCCTGCAGTTTCTTGCTGGTCACCAGTTCTTTGATCTTGGCGACCACGCGCTCGGGGCCGACGTTGTAGGGGAGCTCGGTGACGACGATGCCCTTGCGGCGCGGGGTGATCTGCTCGACCGCGCACGTGGCGCGCATGCGGAACGTGCCACGCCCGCTCTCGTACGCGTCGCGCACCCCCTGCAGCCCGATGATCGAGCCGCCGGTCGGCAGGTCGGGCCCCGGCACGTATTTCATCAGCTCGTCGAGCGTCGCCTCGGGCTTCTTGATCAGATGGCGGGCCGCGGCCACGACCTCGGTGAGGTTGTGCGGGGCCATGTTGGTGGCCATGCCGACCGCGATGCCGCTCGTGCCGTTGACCAGCAGGTTGGGGAAGGCCGACGGCATGACCGTGGGCTCGGTCTCCTGGCCGTCGTAGTTGGGCTTGAAGTCGACGGTGTCCTCGTCGAGCGACTCGACCATGAGCATCGCCCCCGGGGCCAGCCTGGCCTCGGTGTAACGCATGGCGGCGGGCGAGTCGTCGGGGGAGCCGAAGTTGCCGTGGCCGTCGACGAGCGGCAGGCGCATGGAGAACGGCTGCGCCAGCCGGACGAGCGCGTCGTAGATGGCGCTGTCGCCGTGGGGGTGCAGCTTGCCCATGACGTCGCCGACGACGCGCGAGGACTTGACGTGGCCGCGGTCGGGGCGCAGGCCCATCTCGCTCATCGAGTAGAGGATGCGCCGCTGCACCGGCTTGAGGCCGTCACGGGCGTCCGGCAGGGCGCGCTGGTAGATCACCGAGTAGGCGTATTCGAGGTAGCTCGTGCGCATCTCGGAGGAGACGTCGATGTCGACGATCCGCTCCTCGAAGTCCTCGGGTGGGGGTGCAGTCGTGCGTCGGGCCATCTTGTGCTGCGCGGCTGCCTCGGTCGTCGCGCCGAGGGGAAGCGCATCCTCCTTCTGTCCTTGTGCGGTAACCGTAACCGTCAGCCCGGCGAAGCGGCGTCAGGTCGGCGGGTGGGGCGTCGACGTAAGCTCTCCCGGTCGCGGCGCGATGGCGGCCGAAGGCGCGTGCGGGCACGAGACCGGTGCGGGTGTGACGTTTTCGCCCCTGGAGATGATGGCACGAGCCAGGCGCCCTGTGACGTATCCATGGCGTTGCTCATGCCTGCGCAGGCCCGTGGCGGGGCCGCGCGGGCGTGGGCCGCTGCCGTCAAGACGCCTCCTCGGTGACGATCCGGTGCCGGGGAGTGTGCGCTGCGCGCCTCTCCGGCGTCAAGATGATACGCGATCCGGGCCACTTCTCGTAAGCATGTTCGATCGTGAGCCTTTCTTGACCAAGCAATTGCTTGGGTGTTACGTTCCGGACACGAGGGTCCCCGTCGTCTTCGGAGGCGTCATGATCGAGTTTCACCCCGTGACGAAGCACATCGGCGCCGAGGTCACCGGGGTCGATCTGCGTAAGCCGCTCTCGCCGGAAGAGGTCACCACCCTGCGCCAGGGCTGGCTCAAGCACCTCGTGCTGTTCTTCCGCGACCAGCACATCGACGACGAGCAGCACCTCCAGTTCGCCCTCAACTTCGGCACGCTCAACCACCCCGCCTTCAAGAAGGACTCCACCAGCCCCATCCACGTGCTCGACCAGACCTCGCCCAAGGGCGAGGGCGGCGACGAGTGGCACAGCGACAACACCTTCGAGCCGACCCCGCCGATGGGCTCGCTGCTGCGCTGCGTCCAACTGCCCAGCGTGGGCGGTGACACGTGCTGGGCCAACACCTACCTGGCGTACGAGGCCCTCTCGCCGTCGCTGCAGCGACTGTGCGACGAGTTGAGCGCCGTGCACGACATCACGATGTCGATGAAGAAGGCCATCTCCAAGGGGCACCCGTTCGACCTGGCCGAGATCCAGGCCAAGTGGCCGCCGATCGAGCGCCCGGTCGTCCGCGTGCACGCCGAGACCGGCCGCAAGGCCCTTTTCGTCAACCGCGCGTCGACGACCCGTCTGGTGGGGCTGAGCGACAGGGAGAACGAGGCGCTCCTGCCCTTCCTCATCGACCACATCCGCTCGCCCGAGTTCCAGCTGCGGCTGCGGTGGCGGCCGGGGACGCTGGCCTTCTGGGACAACCGCCCCACCCAGCACTACGCGGTCGCCGACTACACCGAACGCCGCCGCATGCACCGCGTCACCATCAACGCCTTCCCGGAGCACGCCGACGCGTAGTCTCGGAGAACCGCCCGGGCGAGCCCTCGTAGGTGATGTCGCGTGCGGCCGGGCCGAAGAACACGACGACGGCCGCCAGGGTGCGGCCGTCGGTGACGTTGATGAGCACCTGCCGGTCGGGCACCTGGTCCAGGGCGGGGGAACGCGGGGTGGCGGAGGTCCTGACCTCAATCCCTCGCCGCCTGCCGTGGCCAGGACCAGGGCGACCAGGCTGACGATTCCTGCGGTTCGGGGGACTGCGGAGCCGATATGACGGCTACGAGTCCCATTCCGTCGTGCGGACCTGGTAACAAGGGAGGCATGATTGACGCCCCCGATGCCGGGATGCTACGGGAAGAGGCCGAGACGCGGCTGCGGGCCCTGGCGGGCGAGCACGCCGTGCTCCGCGACGACCAGTGGGCCGCCATAGAGGCGCTCGTGATCGACCGCCGCAGGGTGCTCGTCGTGCAGCGCACCGGATGGGGCAAGTCGGCGGTCTACTTCGTGGCCACCGCGCTCCTGCGCGAGCTCGGCGAGGGCCCCACCGTCATCGTCTCCCCGCTGCTGGCCCTCATGCGCAACCAGATCGCCGCCGCCGAGCGCGCCGGCATCAGGGCCGTCACCATCAACTCCGCCAACCCGGAGGCGTGGGAGGAGATCTACGGCCAGGTGGCCGAGGGCATGGTCGACGTGCTGCTGGTCAGCCCCGAGCGGCTCAACAACCCCGACTTCCGCGACAACGTCCTGCCCGAGCTGGCCGAGAGCGCCGGGCTGGTCGTCGTCGACGAGGCTCACTGCATCTCCGACTGGGGCCACGACTTCAGGCCCGACTACCGCAGGCTGGCGACGTTGTTCGGCGACCTGCCGCTGGGCATCCCCGTGCTCGCCACCACCGCGACCGCCAACGCGCGCGTCACCCGCGACGTGGCCGAGCAGCTGCGCCTTCCGCCGGAGCTGCGGCCCGAGGGCGGCGACGACACACTCGTGCTGCGGGGGCCGCTGGAACGCGAGAGCCTGCACCTGAGCGTCGTTCGCCTACCGTCCGCCGAGCAGCGGCTGGCCTGGCTGGCCCAGACGCTGCGCGAGCTGCCCGGCTCCGGCATCGTCTACACCCTCACGGTGGCCGCCGCCCACGAGATCTCCGGCTACCTGCGCGAGCAGGGGCTGGAGGTGGCCGCCTACTCCGGCCAGACCGAGCCGGCCGAGCGGCTGGTGGCCGAGGACGCGCTGCTGCGCAACGAGATCAAGGCGCTGGTGGCGACGAGCGCGCTCGGGATGGGGTTCGACAAACCCGATCTCGGGTTCGTGGTGCACGTGGGCGCGCCGCAGTCACCCGTCGCCTACTACCAGCAGGTCGGGCGGGCCGGCCGCGGTGTCGAACGGGCGGAGGTCGTCCTGCTGCCCGGCACGGAAGACCGCGACATCTGGGCCTATTTCGCGTCCCTGGCCTTTCCTCCCGAGCCGGTCGTACGCACCACCCTCCAGACCCTCGAAGAGCGCGGCGTCATGTCCACCCCCGCGCTCGAAACGGCCGTCGACCTGAGCCGCGGTCGGCTGGAGATGATGCTCAAGGTCCTCGACGTCGACGGCGCGGTACGCCGGGTCAAGGGCGGCTGGGAGGCCACCGGCCGGCCCTGGGACTACGATGCCGAGCGTTACGCCCGCATCGCGGCAGAGCGCAAGGCGGAGCAGGACGCCATGCTCGCCTACCTGACCACCTCCGAGTGCCGGGAGCAGTTCCTGCGCGGGCACCTCGACGACGAGACCGCCACGCCGTGCGGCCGCTGCGACAACTGCACCGGCACGCACCGCTCGACGGAGATCGGCGCGCAGGCCGTCGAGGGCGCCCGCGAACGCCTGAGCAGGCCCGGCGTCGAGATTCTGGCCCGCAGGCAGTGGCCGACCGGCCTGCCCGACCTGTCCGGCCGCATCAAGCCCGAACTGGGCGCGGAGCCCGGCAGAGCGCTCGGGCGGCTGACCGACATCGGGTGGGGCAACCGGCTGCGTGAAATGTTCAACGCCGGCGACGGGCCGATGGCCGACGACATGTTCGCGGCCGTGGTGAAGGTGCTGTCCGCGTGGGAGTGGCGTGAGCGCCCGGTGGCCGTGGTGAACGTGCCGTCCGCGACGCGGCCCAAGCTGGTGCGCACGTTCGCCGAACGGCTGGCCCAGGTCGGGCGGCTGTCCTACCTCGGAGAGCTGGGCTACCGCGCGGGCTCGCCCGGCCAGCAGTTCAACAGCGCCAAACGGGTGCAGGCCATCAGGGGCACGCTCGCCATGCCGAAGGACGTGGGCGCCGCGATCGCGCAGTGCGGAGGTCCGGTCCTGCTCATCGACGACCGCGTCGACACGGGGTGGACGATGACGCTGGGTGCGGCCCTGGTGCGCCACGCCGGGGCGCCCGCCGTGCTGCCGCTCGCGCTGGCCACCACGTCCTGACCGGCGCGGCCGGTCAGGTGAGACCCGTCGTGACCAGGTCGTGGTTGCCGAGGACCGGGCTGACATGGGCGTCGGCTGCCCTGACCCCGCGCAGCAGCAAGGGGGTCCGCCAGACCAGTGGCACGAGCGGCTGTCCGCGATCAGCGGCAGGAATGCGCCGGGGTCGGGCCAGTCAGGGCTCCAGGTCTTGGCGATGAGGCCGACCTTCTCCTTCTCGAGGTAGGGAGGGCTGCCGCCGTACTTCCGGTAGAACTCCACGAGCGGTTCGCGCTCGAGGGTGAGGGCGATCCCGACCGTTGACGCCGGGCGACCGGTAGGGGCCCTGGTGGCCGGAGGGGAGGTCGAGCGCGAGGTCGAACATGCTCGAACCTGGGCACGGCGGCGACTCGACTTGCGCGGTCAACGTGCCTGACGCGGCGCTAGAACGGGGGACGCGCTCCCAGGTGCACGATGGCCTTGGCCGCCAGGCGGCAGCCCGACGCCAGCGCCTCCGCCGGCGGCTTGCCTTCGAGCCACGGCGGCAGGAACCCGGCGGAGAACGCGTCACCCGCGCCCGTGCCGTCGACGATCTTGTCGACCGGCTCGGCGGCGACCCGGACCGGATCGGGGCGGCCGTTGGTGTACCACAGTGCGCCCTCGGCGCTCATCTTGATCACGACCTGCGGGAACCACGCCGTCAGCACCTTGGCGGCGGCCTCGGGCTCGTCGCGGCCCGTCAGGACCTTGGCCTGGTCGATGTTGGCGAACAGCAGCTTGGCGCCGTTGGTCCACTCGAGGAACGGCTCGGCGCCCGTGCGCTCGAGCGGCGCGGACGAGGCGCAGTCGACCGAGATCGACATGCCGGTGCGCCTGGCCATGTCGAGCGCCGCCAGACCCGCGTCGCGCGAACCCTCGTTGATCAACGTGTAGCCGGAAAGATGCAGATGGGTGCCCTGACCGAACAGATCGCGCGGGAGGTCCTCCGGCGACAGCGCCGCGTTGGCGCCCGGGTCGGACAACATCGTGCGCTCGCCCTTGTGCGTGACCAGCACCACGCAGGTGCCGGTCGGCCGCTCGGGATCCATGACCAGCCGGGCGTCGACGCCGTAGCCCATCAGCTCCATGTCACGGTTTCGCCCCGTGATGTCGGCGCCTCTGCGGCCGATGAAGGCCACCTCGGCGCCTTCGACGGCCAGCCACGAGGCGATGTTCGCCCCCGAGCCCCCGCCGTGCATGGTCACGATCGCCGGGGTGTCGCTCGCCCTGGCGAGCGCATAACGGGCGCGCGCGACCGCGTCGGTCATGAGATCGCCCACCACGACGACCCGCGTCATGATGCCACCACCTTGCTGCCTTCGGAACGAGCCTGGCCACGGCAAAACTAACAGCTTCCGGGCTCCCCGTGGGACGGACCCATCACACAGGGCAGCAGTCGATGCACAAGCGTTGCCCAGTAGGGGCCCCGGGTCTTGGCATGTGGGATGCGGGTTTACGCTCGGGACTGTGGAGGAACATTATCCGGCTCACTGGGAGGCGGATGTCGTCCTGGCCGACGGCGGCACCGCGCACGTCAGGCCGATCAGGCCCGCCGACGCCGGCCGTCTCCGCTCCTTCTACTCCCGTCTGTCCGACGAGTCGATCTATTTTCGCTTCTTCGGGCCCCGGCCGCGCCTGTCCGACAAGGAAGTCGAACGCTTCACGAACGTCGACTACGTCGACAGGGTCGCGCTGATCGCCACCATCGGCGACGAGATGGTCGCCGTGATCCGCTACGACCGCACCGGCCCTGGCGAGGCCGAGGTCGCCTTCCTCGTCGAAGACGCCCACCAGGGCAGGGGAGTGGCCTCCGTGCTGCTGGAGCACCTGGCCGCCACGGCCCGCGAACGCGGTATCGAACGCTTCATCGCCGACGTCCTGCCCGCCAACATGCGCATGACGGGCCTGCTGCGGCAGGCGGGCTACACGGCCCAGAGCCAGTTCGCCGACGGCGTCGTCCGCATGACGCTCGACCTCACCCCCACCGTCACCTCGGCCGAGGTGACGGCGGCCCGCGAGCACCGCGCCGAGGCCAGGTCCATCGCCAGGCTGCTCACCCCCGGCTCGGTCGCGGTCATCGGCGCGTCGCGCGAGCCGGGAGGCGTCGGCCAGAGCGTCCTGCGCAACCTGCTGGCCGCCGAGTTCACCGGTCCCGTCTATCCGGTGCACCGCGAGGTGCGGGCGGTGCACGGCGTACGCGCCTATCCGAGCGTGACGGCGATCGACGACGAGGTCGACCTGGCCGTGGTGGCCGTGCCCGCCGGAAGCGTGATCGACGTGGTCGAGGAGTGCGCGGAGAAGGGCGTGCACGGGCTGGTGGTGGTCTCGTCGGGGTTCGGCGAGACGGGCCCGCGGGGCCGCGCCAGGCAGGACGAAATGGCCCGCATCGCCCGCTCCTACGGCCTGCGGGTCGTCGGCCCCAACTGCCTCGGCATCGCCAACACCGACCCCGCCGTCAAGCTCAACGCCACCCTCGCGCCCACCGTGCCCGGCCGGGGCAAGGTGGGGTTCTTCAGCCAGTCGGGCGCGCTCGGCACCGCGCTGCTCCAGCGGGTGGCGCAGCGCGGCATGGGCATCTCGTCGTTCGTCTCCGCGGGCAACCGGGCCGACGTGTCGGGCAACGACCTGCTGCAATATTGGGAGGAAGATGACTCCACCGACGTGATCCTGCTTTATCTGGAGTCGCTCGGCAATCCGCGCAAGTTCACCCGGCTGGCCCGGCGCATCGCCCGCCGCAAGCCCATCGTGGTGGTCAAGAGCGGCGGCACTCCCGCGGGGCACTCGGCGAAGGAGCTCGGGCTGCCCGACTCGGCGATCAGCTCGCTGTTCGAGCAGGCGGGGCTGATCAGGGTCGACGACCTCATCCAGCTGTTCGACGTGGGACAGGTGCTGGCCTATCAGCCGCTGCCCGCCGGGCCCAGGGTCGCGCTCGTGACCAACTCCGACGCGCTCGGTCTGCTCGCCGCCGACGCCTGCCTCGCCGCGGGTCTCGAGCCCCGCCCGCCCGTCAACCTCGGCCCCGCCGCGGGTCCCCCGGAGTTCGGTACGGCCCTCGCGGGCGAACTGGCCTCCCCCGACGTGGACGCCGCCGTCGTGATCCACATGCCGCCCGTCCCGGGCGCGTCCGACGAGGTGGCCGCCGAGCTGCTGCGCGTCTCCAAGGACGTCGCCAAGCCGGTCGTGACCACGTTCCACGGGCATCTCGGCATGCACCCCGCGCTGCGCGTCGAGACCGGCTCCGACGCGACGCCCGGGCGGGGCTCCATCCCCTCGTACGCGGCTCCCGAGGAGGCGGTGCGGGCGCTGGCGCACGTGGTGCGGTACGCGAGATGGCGGGCGCATCCGGCGGTCCCGCCACCGGAACTCGACGACATCGACACCGCCCGCGCCGGGTCCCTGGCCATGACCACGCTGTCCGCCGCCACGTCCCCGACCCCGGCCTCCTCGCCCGGCGGGTCGCCGGGAGAGATCGCCGCCATGGAGCCCGCCATGGAGCCCGCCATGGAGCCCGCCACGGAGCCCGGGATGGGAGCCGGGAAGCCGGACCAGGCACCGGCTGGGGCGCCGGGCGGCGGGCGGCAGGGTCCGTCGGGCGTGTTCGCCGAACCGGGGCCGCCGGTCGAGATCGACGCAACCGAACTGCTGTCCTGCTACGGCCTGACCGTGTGGCCCGCCGAGGTGGTGCGTTCGACCGACGAGGCCGTGGCGGCGGCCGGACGACTGGGCTGGCCCGTGGTGGTCAAGGTCGCCGATCCGGGCGCGTCACGCAGGGCGGGGACGGTACGCCTGGGACTGACGGGACCTGAGCTGGTCCGCAACGCCTACACGGAGTTCGCCGAGCAGTTGGGCGAAGGGGCGGAGCTCGCGGTCCAGCGGATGGCTCCCCAGCCCGCCGTGCCGACCGTCATGGGCGTCGTCGACGATCCCGCGTTCGGGCCGGTCGTGTCGTTCGGGCTGGGCGAGGTGACCGCCCGGCTGCTGCAGGACCAGGGCTTCCGCCTGGCGCCGCTGACCGGCGAGGACGCCGCCGCCCTGGTGCGGTCCGTACGCGCGGCTCCGCTCCTGTTCGGCCAGTACGGCTACCCGCCCGTGGCGGTCGACGCCCTGGAAGACCTGCTCGTACGCGTCGGCCGGCTGGCCAACGACCTGCCGGAGCTGGCCAGGCTGGACCTCGACCAGGTGCTCGTGGGGGAGTCGGACGTCATGATTCTCGGAGCCCGCGCCACCCTGCGCACCCCGGCGGGCCCGCGTCTGGACGGCGGCCCGCGCCGGCTGTCCTGAGGCGCCTTGAGCGAATGCTGGGTAAACAGTGCCCGGTGTTGACTGAATACAGACCGTTATAGAGCGTTATATCCGGCGGGTGAGTGCACTGCCCGGTCCTGGCAGGATGGACCCATGAGGGAAACCCGAGTCTCCGCCGCGGGCCTGCGCGAAGCGATCGAGCGCAGCGGCTATTATCCCGACCTCGTCACCGACGCGGTTCAGTCCGCGCTGGGCAAGGAGGTCGTGACCGCGTTCGTGGTGCACCACGAGGCGACCTTCGATCCCGCCATGGAGGTGCGCAGGCACGTCACGGTGCTGGTGCTGACGACGACGCGGCTGCTGGTCTGCCACACCGACGAGCATCCTGCGGTGGAGGGGGTCTCCGCGTCCCACGCCTCCACCACCACGGAGGCCGTGCGCCTGAGCCGGGTCCAGTCGGTGGCCGTCACCCGGGTGGTGCCCGACCCCGCCGCCTACGCTCCCGGTGTCCCGCCCACGGAAGTGACCCTCACGATCGGCTGGGGCGCCATCTCCCACGTCGACCTCGAGCCGGCGACGTGCGGCGACGAGAACTGCGAGGCCGACCACGGCTACACCGGCGCCATCACCGCCGACGACCTCTCGCTGCGGGTCAGCGAGGCGGCCGACGGCCCCGAGGCGGTCTCCCACGTCCTCGCGTTCGCGAAGTCCCTCTCCGAAGCCACCGCCCACGCCACCACCTGACGTCAACGGCCGCACCGGCCCACCCTCGACGCCGGCGCGCACCCCCATCCCCGCTGAACTACAGCGCAGAACCCCGGCACCCGCCCGACGGGACACCGGCTCCCGGTCCGGCGGGGCATACGCCGACGATCGAGCAACACGGCCGACGAGGCACCCCTCGACAGGGCCACCGGCCGCCGATTCGGCGAAGAACCCGGCTCACAGGACTTTCGTAACGGCGAGCAGCCCGTGAGCCTTCACGACCGGCCATGACAGACGGCTCTGGCGTCGGCGAGTGCGGGCAACCCCGCACGCCGTAACAAATGAATAGGAGCAGGACGCTCGTAACGGCGAGCGGCCAGAGCCACGACCGGCCATGACAGACGTAACGGGCGGTTAAGCTGGGCGCATGGTGCCGGGGTATGGCGGTGGGACGCTGGCAGATCTGCCGGGTTCGTTGCTGGCCGCGTTGGGCATGCGCGCGCCCAATCCGCTCGCGCTGGAGCCCGCGGAGCGCGTCTGCCTGTTCCTGGTGGACGGCCTGGGCGCCGAGTTGCTGCGCGCCCACGCCGATGCCGCCCCGTTCCTGGCGAGCCTGCGCGACAGGACGCTCACCGCCGGATTCCCCACCACGACCGTGACGAGCCTGTGCTCGCTGGGCACAGGGCTGACGCCGGGCGAGCACGGCATGCTCGGGCTGATGCTGGCCGTGCCGGGCGCCGGGCACCTGTTCAACTGCCTGCGCTGGACGCTGCCCGACGGTCAGACGATGGACCCGTACGCGTGGCAGCCCGCCGAGACCGTCTACGAGCGCGCCACCCGCGCCGGCATCGACTCCGTCTACGTCGCGCCCGCGGAGTTCGAGGGCACGGGGCTGACCAGGGCCGTCTACCGCGGCGTCCGCTATGTGGCGGCCGAGAGCGCCGACGAGCGCGTCGCCCGCGTGCACGAGGCGATGCGGCGGGGCCCCGCCCACGTCACCGTCTATTACGGCGATCTCGACGCGGCCGGCCACATGACGGGCTGGGGCAGCGAGGAGTGGCTGCGCCGGCTCGGCGTCGTCGACGGCATGGCCCAGCGCATCGCCGAGGGGCTGCCGCCCGGGTCCGCCTTCTACGTCACCGCCGACCACGGCATGGTCAACGCCGGTGAGAAGGTCGACGCGGAATGCGTCCCCGAGTTGACGGCGGGGGTGGCGATGCTCGGCGGGGAGGCCAGGGCCCGGCACGTCTACGCCGAGCCGGGCGCGGCCGGTCAGGTGCTGGAGACGTGGCGCGGGATCTTCGAGGGGAAGGCCTGGGTAGTCTCGCGGGAGGAGGCGGTCGAGTCGGGCTGGTTCGGGCCCCGCGTGCGCGACGCGTGGCTGGAGCGCATCGGCGACGTCGTGGCCGTCCCCCACACCGACCTGGCCATCACCGCCCCGTCGAACCATCCGGTCGAGGCGATCTTCACCGGTTACCACGGTTCGCTGACGGCGGCCGAGCTGAACGTCCCGCTGCTGGAGGTACGTACGTGACGAGCCCGCTCATCACACCCGCCGAACTCGCCGCGCTCGACGGCCTGACGGTGCTCGACGTCCGCTGGCGACTCGGCGGCCCGCCCGGAGAAGGGCTCTACCGCGAAGGGCACATCCCGGACGCCGTCTACTGCGACCTCGACACCGACCTCGCGGCGCCTCCGGGCGACGGCGGCCGGCATCCGCTGCCGGAGTCCGGCGCGTTCCAGGACGCCATGCGAAGGCTCGGCGTGTCGGATCACCGGCCGGTCGTGGTCTATGACGACGCGGGATCCACGGTGGCGGCCAGGGCCTGGTGGGCGCTGCGCTACTTCGGCCACGGGCACGTCCGCGTGCTCGACGGCGGGTTCGCCGTGTGGACCGGTGCCGGGCTGCCGGCCACGAAGGAGCCCCCGGCCTCCGTCACCCCCGGCGACTTCACGGCGCGGCCGGGCGGGATGCCGATGCTGACGGCCGACGAGGCGGCCGCGCTGGCCGCGAAGGGCGTCCTGCTCGACGCCCGGGCCGCCGAGCGCTACCGGGGCGAGGTGGAGCCGGTCGATCCCGTGGCGGGGCACATCCCCGGAGCCGTCAACGCACCCACGACCGAGAACGTGGGCCCCGACGGCAGGTTCCTCGCCGTCGGCACGCTGCGGGCGCGCTTCGCCGGTCTGGGAATCGACGGAGGGATGGAGGCGGGCGCCTACTGCGGATCCGGCGTGACGGCCGCCCACGAGGTGCTGGCGCTGGAGGTGGCGGGCCTGCCCCCGGCCGCGCTGTATGTCGGCTCATGGTCCGGCTGGGTCGCCGACCCCTCAAGACCTGTGGCGACCGGCCCCAGCGCCTGACCCAGCATCTAATACAGCGCCCGGTCGCCTGCGCCGAAGCAGACGAACGCGTGCTCGCCCGTCTTGGCCGCGGCGCACGCCAGCGCCGCGTCCGGTGAGCGGCCGGCCACCACGAGCTCGTGGAACACCCCCATCATGGCCCGCGCCGCCTCATCCCGCACCGGTACGAGCCCCGCCACCACGCACGACGCCCCCTTGGCGAGGAAAGTGCCCGGCAGCCCGAGCGGAGCCCCGTCCACGGGCGCCCGCGACATCCCGGAGTTGCACGCGGACAGCACCACGAGCTCCGGCGACCGGGGCGCCTCCAGCAGGTCGTACGCCATCAGCGGCCCGTCCTCCAGCGTGATCCCGGACACCAGCGGGCTGCGCGCGTGGAACACCCCGTGCGCCGCGAGGTGCAGGACGTCGGCGGTCCGGAGCGCCCGCAGGACGTCGGCCGTGCGCGCGGGCGACTCGCGCCCTCCCGGGTGGCAGGCCAGGACGTGCGCCACTTCGGCGTGCGCGTGCGCCAGCGAGGGCCCGGCCGCGGCCACGACGACCGGGGGCCCGTCGTGGAGTGCGCGTTCGAGGTTCCTGGCGCGCATCCAGGCGGACGCGCTGGCGGCCACGCTCACGGGACGTTCCCGCAGGCAGGGGAGCGCGCCCCACGGCAGCGTGTGCAGCGCGCCCACGGGCACCGCGACGAGCGGCCCGTTGCCGAGTTCGGCGAGGAGCGGCTGCAGCACCAGCCGTTCGACGTCGGCCGCCGCGGCTTCGACGTCGCCGGGGCGGGTATGGCGGCGCAGCGAGTAACGCAGCCGCACGATCGACTCCTTGACCTCGCGTATGTCGGCCAGCCGCCGCAGCAGCACCCGCCGCTCGGAGATGAGGACGGCGAGCAGCGATTCCTCGTGGGTCACGAACTCCACCAGGCTCCCGGCTCCCAGCTGGGCGCGCACCCGCTCGATGCCGGCGGGCGAGCCTGCGTGCGCGGGGGCGGTCACGACCCGCCACCGTTCGCTCCACTCGAACACCTCCTCCACGCTTCCGTCGCGCACCGCCAGCCCCAGCCCGAAGGCCGCGAGCCGTTCCCCGGCCCTGGCCGCGTGGGCCCGCAGCGACGGATCGTCGAACGTCTCGACCTGCTCGCTGACCTCCGACAGGCCGTCCTGGACGGCGCGGAAGGCGCCGGTGGTGTCCTCCTGCAGCGCGGCTTCGAGCGCGAGCGCGTGCTGGCGTACCGGTCCGGGGATCTGGGAGGCGAGCCGCCGGTCCTGCGGTTCGGAACCCAGCGGGGTGAGCCGGGTGCCGGCGGGGACCCAGCGTTCGCCGCGTCCGGCGTGCCGGGTGAGCCGGGCGAGCTGCGCGGAGGCGGTCGGGTGGTCGTCGACGTCGAGCGCCGCCTCGGCCGCGACCAGCCGCAGCGCCGCCCCCGCCTGCGGGGCGAAGCCGTTCTCCAGCTCGTCGGCGCACGCGATCAGCTCCCCGACCAGGGCGGGGGTAACGGGTTCGAGCGCGAGCCGCGAACGCAGCACGACCTCCTGGGCCAGCGGCAGCCAGCGGGTCCGCTCCTGCGCGGCCAGGTCGGCGGCGGCCTGCTCGGCCACCTGCCTGGCCTGGCGCGGGTCGCCGGTGAGCAGCTCCACCTGGGCGAGCTTCAGCCGCGCCTCGGCCAGCGCCACCTGGGCGCCCGCGGCCTCCAGGTCGGGTACGGCCAGGCTCAGCATGGCGCGGGCCTCGCCGGGCAGGTGGGCGGCCAGCAGGGCGCCGGCGAAGTCGGCCCGCATCGTGGCCAGCCGCTCGGGAAAGCCGAACAGGGTGTCCTCGGCCTCCCGGTAGTGCTTGAAAGCCCCGGCGATGTCGCCCCGGCGTACGGCGAGGAACGGCAGGTTAGCGGCGGACAGCCGGGACAGGTGCAGAAGCCCCGCGTGCCGGGAGATCTCCAGGCAGGCGGTCAGGTCGCGCATCGCGGCGTTCCAGTCGCCGCGGTAGGAGTGGATGAGCCCGCGGTTGAGCAGGCCGCCCGCCAGGAACCTGCGGTCGTCGATGGTCCCGGGCGCGTTCACCAGGGCGCGCAGCGCGCGGTCGCAGGAGGCGATGGCCTCCTGGTGGCGGCCGAGGTGGGCCAGGGCGACCGCGCGCTGGGTGTCGAGCTTGGCGCGGTCGAGCGGGCGCAGGTAGGCCCAGGCCAGCGCGGCCACGCGCAGCGCCTGCAGGGGGTGGCCGCGTTCGGTGCGTACGGTGACGAGGGAGAGCCGCGCCTGCGCGAGCCGCTCCGGCGGTGCGCCGGGTGTGCCGAGGGCCTCGCGCAGATGCCGCTCGGCCTCCTCCAGGTCGCCGAGCTCGCGGGCGGCCAGCGCCATCGCCCTGAGCGACATGACCGCGGCCTCGGCGGATCCGGCGCGGCGGGCGGACTCCAGCACGAGACGGCCGGCGCGCATGGCGTGGCCGGGATCCACCAGGGAACGCAGCATCGCGGCCTCGGCCGCCCTGACGAGCGGATCGAGGTCGCCTGATGAGTCCGGGTATGCGCTCATGGCAGGCCTCGGTCTGACGGCCGGGCGGGGGCGCGGCTCCCCCTTTCCGGCTGGCGGCTGGGGTCAGGGCCGGATGCGCACCCATCGGGTTTGTACGGGTGCGCGTCCGGGCCGGTGGCACACCACGCTGAGCCAGCCCGGAGGCAGGCCCGTCGCGGCGAAGTCGCCGTTGTGGGCGATGTGCCGGGTCAACGTGAGATGCGGGGTTTTCACGTCGATGACGGCGTCGTCCCCCGGGTGTGGCCACACCTGGCCCGCGACGTCGATGAGCCCGTCGCCCACGGTCACCTCCAGGTCGAAGGTGAGGCCGTCGGTGACGAAGCGCATCAGGTGACAGCCGTCCGGGTCGCGCACGTCGGAGCCGGCGGAGGTGCGCGCGGCGGGCGCGGCGGTCACCGCACGGGGGACCCGCAGCCCGTAGACGTCACGTGCGGCGGCGGACACGTGGCTCGGGATGGGGTCGTTTCCCGCGGCCAGCCGGAGTGCCGCCAGGAAATACTCGTCGTTGATCATTGCGCGGTCTCCTGTGATGAGATCAGGGTGCGCAGTTTCTCAAGGCAGCGGGCCTTGGTCGGGCCCACACTGCCCACGGGCATGCCCAGCCGCGCCGCCATCTGCCGGTTTCCCAGGTCGATGGCGACGAGCTGGATGATCGTGCGGCAGGGCTCGTGCAGGGCGGAGACCTGCTTCCAGAGCAGGCGCCTGCCGTCGGCCTCCAGCACGGCGGAGGCGGGGTCGGGCTCGTCCACGGCCTCCAGGGAGAGCACGTCCTGGTCGAGGGGGGAGACGTCATGACGCTTGCGGAGGAACGCGTGAGCCTCGCGGCGCACGGTCGTCATGAGCCAGCCGCCGACCTTGGCCGGATCTCTGAGGGTGTGGAGGTTCTGGAGCAGCCGCAGCCAGGCTCCCTGGACGGCGTCCGCCGCGTCGGAAGGGCTGAGCCCGGACGCGCGGGCCACCGCCCACATCCGCGGCCCGTATCTGGCCTCCAGCTCGTCCCACGCCGTCCGGTCGTCTTCGGCCGCCGCCGTGACCAGCTCCGCCGGCTCGCGTGGATCGGGCATGCGGCCTCCTTCCGTGCGGCACGCCGAGGCGGTCATGCCTCTTCGTGATTGCGTGAGGACTGAGCGTAAACTCTACAGACTCGCCGGTACGAGAACCCCCAGATCCGGAATTTGCCGGGCCCCCTCGGCGTCGAGGAGCCGCGTCACCACCTCCTTCGCCGGCTCGTCCCTGGCCGCGTCGGCGATGGCGCCCGCCACCAGCGCGGTGGCGAACGACGTGCCGCTCCAGGTCGCGAAGCCCGCGAACTCGCCGCACTCCAGGTAGCTGCTGGTCAGCCAGTCGCCGCGGGCGCAGGCGTCCACCCAGGTGCCGTGCCCCGAATAGGGGGCCCGGCGCTCCTGCGAGTCGTCGACGGCCGCCACGCCCACGGCGCAACCCAGCGCGGCGGGCCAGAACGGCCGGTCGGAGGCGGTGTTGCCGGCGCAGGCCACGGTGACCGTGCCGCTCAGCGCGGCGACGGCGTCGGACAGCACAGGCGGCGGCCGGTCGTCGAAGGTGTGGCCGCCGAAGGACAGGTTGAGCACGTCGGGAGGCTGGTCGCGCATGCGGTGCAGCGCGCGTACCACGGTGGCCTCGTCGGCGAAGCCGTCGCCGTCGAGCACCCGGTGCACCCGCAGCGCCGCGCCCGGCGCCGACCGCGCCAGCAGGCCCGCGATGAACGTGCCGTGGCCCGGCTGGGCGCCCTCCGCCGCGTCGGCGTCGTCGGGGCCGAGGCGCTCGTACCAGTCGCTGCGCGCCCACCACGGGTGCTTGGCGACCCCGGTGTCGAGCAGGCCCATGAC
>NZ_SMJZ01000147.1 GCF_004348345.1 Nonomuraea longispora | reverse complement strand
GGTGGCGGTGCCGGTGGCGTTCGCCGCCATGGTCATGATTTCCCTGGTCACGCCGGGTCGGGTACCGAGCGGGGTGGGCCGGATGATGGCCACGATGCATGTGCCCGAGCCGGGCGCGGGCCCCCCAGACTGCCGCTCGTCGCAGCACGGCGACCGCTCATCGCATTAGCACTCTCCGTATGGCGATGACTACAGACCGTTCGACGAGCTGTCCGTTAACGGGGTTTCGCCCGCAAGATCGCGACCGTAGTGTTTCGGCATCGGATAGCCACCCCGGCGCATCAGGGACGAGCCGCAAGGCTCACAGCAGATCTGATGCGCCGGAATCACCGGCGACCGCAGGTCGCCGCGGCGGCCGGGCCCTGACCGGGGGGTAGGGCCCGCCACGCCGTTCTGTGGGGGGCGCCCGCTGAGGCCGTGAGAGCCGGCCCCGCGATCCGGGCCACGGGGGCGCCGGATCCCGCGAGCGGGCGTCCCTATCACGGTCTGCGGCCCGGTTACGGTTTTCGCCAGCTCTGGCGCACGCCGTCCGCCGCAGGGGCCCGCGCGTCGCTCAGCCGTCGCGCAGCCGCTTCAGCAGGGCGATGTCCTCGGCGTGCCTGGGCGCCTTGCCCGGCGTCTCGATGCAGATCGGCACGCCCGCGACCGCCGGGTGCCGCATCATCTCCGCGAACGGCCGCTCGCCGATGAGGCCGGCCCCGATGTTCTCGTGGCGGTCCTTCTTGGCGCCGCAGGCGTCCTTCGAGTCGTTGGCGTGAATCAGCTTGAGCCGCCCGGGGGCGATCGCGTGCAGGGCGTCGAACGTCTCGCGCACCCCGCCCTCGGCCGCCAAGTCGTGACCGGCGGCGAAGGCGTGGCACGTGTCGAGGCAGACACCGGCCCGCGGATGCCAGTCGAGGGCCGCGAAGTAGGGCTCGATGTCCTGGACCGTGGCGCACAACATGGCGCCCTGGCCCGCCATCGGCTCGAACAGGAGGTCGGGCCCGCCGTCGGGGATCTCGTCGAGCAGCGGCAGGAGGTTCTCGCGGGTCTGGCGCAGCGCGTCGTCTCGGGACTGCGTCACGGCCGAACCCGTGTGCACCACCACCCCCTTGGCGCCGGTCGCCACCCCGCGGCGCAGCGTGTGGCGCACGATCGCGATGGAGTTGGCCAGCGTCTCGGGGCTGGGCGAGCCGAAGTTGGCGAGATAGGGCACGTGGACGAACGTGTCGATGCCCGACTCGGCCAGCTGGGCGTCCTGGTCGGGTCTGCCTTCGGTGAGCGCCCACCCGCGCGGGTTGGTGACGAACACCTGGATCATCTCGGCGCCGATCTCCGCCATGTATTTCAGGCCGCCCGTCGCGAGGCCGCCCGCCACGGACACGTGTCCGCCGATCAGGGATTTCAGGGTCATGATGACCGCCAGTGTAGGCGCAGCGGCGGACACATCCCGCGCGACACCGCCCGCCACCTGGAAGATCCCCGGCCGCGCACAAAGCTTGCTCCAAGAGCACGGCCTGGTCCCTTTGGCGGGTACGCGGGCGGGTAACGCCTCCTTCGTTCGCCAACGCAGGCCAGACGGAGGAGAGCCCATGCGCGCCATAGCCATTTCCGCCTTCGGAGCCCGGCCGGAGCTCGTCGAGCTGCCGGAGCCCACGCCAGGACCGGGCGAGTTGCTCGTACGCCTGCGGGCCGCGGCCTACAACCCGATCGACACGAAGATCGCGAGCGGCGCCGTGAAAGGACTGCAGCCCAGATTCCCGCTCGTCATGGGGCAGGACGGCGCCGGCGTCGTGGAGGCCGTGGGGGACGAGGTCACCGCGTACCGGCCCGGTGACGAGGTCTACGGCCGCTTCGCCGACCCCGCCCGCGGGCTCGGCAGTTATGCCGAGTACGCCGTGGTGGCCCAGGACGGGCCCGTCGCCCGCACGCCCAAGGGCCTGCTGCCCGCGCAGGCCGCGGCCGTGCCCACGGCCTCCGCGACCGCGTGCGCCCTGCTCGACGCCGCCGGCCTGGCCGAGGGGCAGACTGTGCTGATCGTCGGCGCCACGGGAGGTGTGGGGCAGGCTGCCGCCCAGCTCGCCGCCCTGCGCCGCGCGTACGTCATCGCCACCGCCGCGCCCGACGCGGAGGAGCTCATGCGGGAGCTGGGCGCCAACGAGACGGTCGACCACACCAAGGGGGACGTGCCCGGGCAGGTGCGGGCCGCCTGGCCGGACGGCGTGGACGCGGTGTTCGACCTGGTCACCCCGTCCGGCGAGGTCGACGCCATGGCGGGAGTGCTGCGCCCCGGCGGCGTGATCTGCAGCGTCGTCCACGCGCTCGACCCCGACGCCCTGGCCAGGAGAGGGCTGCGCGGCGTCAACGTGATCAACCGGGTCGCCCCTGACGTCCTGACCCGCCTGGCCGAGCTGATCGACGGCGGCGAGCTGCGCGTGCGCGTCGAGTCGCTGGTGCCCCTGGAGCGGGCGCCGGCCGTGCTGGGCGACATCGCCGCAAGTCACGCCAGAGGCAAGACCGTGATCACGATCTGACGCGGGACCGGGCTTGGAGCATGACACAAAAGTCGCGGCCATCGGGGCGGCCGGTTCGGAGTTCTCACGGATGGACCGGGCACGTAGCGCATGTGTGTACTGCAGACATGTCCGACACGCTCAGCGCGCTCGACGCCTTCAACACCCGGCCACGCGACGAGGTCGAGCGCGACCTGCTCGCCTGCTGCGCCTGCCGCGCCTTCGCCGCCGAGGTCGCCGGGCGGCGGCCGTACCGTGAGCTCGGCGCGCTGCTCGACGCCGCGGACGCGGCCGTGCGGGAGCTGGAGTGGCCCGGCGTGCTGGAGGCGCTCGGCGCGCACCCGAGAATCGGCGAGCGGCCGGACGCGACCGGTACGGAGGCGGCCTGGTCGCGGCAGGAGCAGTCGGGGGTCGACGAAGCGTCGCGTGCGGCCCTGGCCGAGGGCAACCGGGCCTACGAGGAACGTTTCGGGCACGTCTACCTCGTTTGCGCCACCGGCCTCAGCGGCGCCGAGCTGCTGGCCAGGCTCACCTCCCGGCTGCGCAACGACGAGGAGAGCGAGCGCGACGTCGTACGCGCCGAGCTGGCCGCGATCACGCGGCTGCGGCTGGCCAAGCTGATAAGGGAGGGGCGATGAGCTTCTCCACGCACGTGCTGAACGCGGTCACCGGGCTGCCCGCCGAGGGCCTGCGCGTACGCCTGGAGCACGGAGGAAGGGTCCTGGCCGAGGGGCGGACCGACGCCGACGGCCGGATCAGCGGATGGGAGCCGGGCGCCGGGGTGCACCGGGTCGTCTTCGACACCGGCGGCTACCTGCCCGAGACGTTCTACCCCGAGGTCGTCATCGCCTTCACCGTGACCGACCCCGCCCGGCACCACCACGTGCCCCTGCTGCTCAGCCCGTACGCCTACTCCACCTACCGAGGGAGCTAGATGGCCGTCAAGCTCGGTCCCAACCGCTACGGCAAGGCGCAGACGAGGCTCGTCCACGTCGTCAAGGACGGCCCCGTGCACCACATCAGGGACGTCAACGTCAGCACGTCCCTGTCGGGCGACATGGAGGCCGTCCACCTGACCGGCGACAACGCCGCCGTGCTGCCGACCGACACGCAGAAGAACACGGTGTACGCGTTCGCCGGGAGACACGGGATCGGCCAGATCGAGGAGTTCGCCCTCCTGCTGGCCGGGCACTTCGCCCGCTCGCAACCGTCGATCCACCACGCCAGGGTGGAGATCGAGGAGTACGCCTGGCGCCGCGAAGGGCCGCACTCGTTCGCGCGGGAGGGCGGCGAGGTGCGCACGTGCGTCGTCCACCGCGACCGCGACGGCCGCGCCAGCGTGGTGTCCGGGCTCAAGGACCTGGTGCTGCTCAACTCGACGGGGTCGGAGTTCCACGGCTACGCCGTCGACGAGTACACCACGCTGCCGCCCGCCGCCGACCGGGTCCTCGCCACCGCCGTCGAGGCCCGGTGGCGGCACACGGGCGGCACCTCCTCCTACGGCTCGTCGTACGAGCGGGTACGGCGCTGCCTGGTGGAGGCGTTCACCGGTACGCACAGCCGCTCTCTGCAGCAGACCCTGTACGCCATGGGCGAGCGGGCGCTGGCCACCTGCGAGGAGATCTGCGAGGTCAGGCTCACCCTGCCGAACAAGCACCACTTCGCCGTCGACCTGTCGCCCTTCGGCCTCGCCAACGACAACGAGGTCTTCTTCGCCGCCGACCGCCCGTACGGGCTGATCGAGGGCAGTGTGCTGCGTGAGGACGCGCCCGACGCCGGATTCGCCTGGGAGTAGACGATGGACTTCTTGCGCCCCACGACGTGGGAGGAGGCGCTGGCCGCCAAGGCGGACCGGCCCGACGCGGTGCCCATCCAGGGCGGCACCGACGTGATGGTGGAGCTCAACTTCGACGTGCGCAGGCCCGCCGCGCTGCTCGACCTCGGTCGTGTGGCCGAGCTGCGCGCGTGGGGCATGGAGGGCGGCGCCTGCCGGGTGGGGGCCGGCGTACCGTACACGACGATCATCGAGGAGCTGGGCGGCACACTGCCGGGGCTCGCCCAGGCCTCGCGCACGGTGGGCTCGCCGCAGATCCGCAACCGCGGATCGGTCGGCGGCAACCTCGGCGCGGCCTCTCCCGCCGGCGACTGCCATCCGCCGCTGCTCGCCGCGGACGCGGTGATCGAGGTGGAGTCGCGGGAGCGGGGCGTCAGGATGATTCCCGCCACCGAGTTCTACCTGGGCGTCAAGCGCAGCGCGCTGGAACCGGACGAGCTCATCAGAGCCGCGCACGTCAGGCCTGCCACGGGGCCTCAGTACTTCTCCAAGGTCGGCACGCGCAACGCCATGGTGATCGCGGTGTGCTCGTTCGCGATCGTGCTGCGCCCGGAGGAGCGGCGGGTCGGCACGGGGCTCGGGTCGGCGGCGCCGACCCCGCGGCGGGCGCACGAGGCCGAGGACCTGCTGGCGCGGGAGCTCGACTGGGAGGCGCCGCTCGACCCGGCGCTGCTCAGGAGGTTCGGCGAGCTGTGCGCGGCCGCCGCCGCGCCGATCGACGACGTCCGGGGCAGCGCCGCCTACCGCGTGCACGCCATCGGTGTGATGGCCCGCCGCACACTCGCCTGGGCCTGGAACGACCATCTGGGAAGGAGGGCCGCCTGATGCGCGTCGCCTTCACCGTCAACGGCCGCGAGGAGAGCGCCGACAACGTGTGGGAAGGAGAGAGCCTGCTGTACGTGCTGCGTGAGCGTCTCGGACTGCCCGGCTCCAAGAACGCCTGCGAGCAGGGCGAGTGCGGCTCGTGCACGGTCTATCTCGACGACGTGCCGGTCTGCTCCTGCCTGGTCGCCGCCGGGCAGGCCGAAGGGCGGCAGGTGCGCACCGTCGAGGGGCTGGCCGAGGGGGACCGGCTCGACCCGGTGCAGGAGGCGTTCGCCGAGTGCGGCGCCGTGCAGTGCGGCTTCTGCACGCCGGGACTGATCGTGCAGGCGCACGACCTGATCGCGCGCGTCGGGCGGCCCTCGGACGCGGAGATCAGGGAGGCCCTGGCGGGAAACCTCTGCCGCTGCACGGGCTACGAGAAGATCCTCGACGCGGTACGGCTGGCCGCGCGGCGGAAGGCGGCCACATGAGCGAGCCGCGCACGCCGTCCGGGCCCGTCATCGTGATCGAGAACGTGCACATCGCGCCGGTCACCGGCCCCGAGATCCCCTCCGGGCACATCAGGATCGAGGGAGACCGGATCGCCGCGCTGGGCGCCGGGCCCGCGCCCGGCGCGCGGGGCGCGACCCGGATCGACGGCTCCGGCTGCCTGGCCACGCCCGGCCTGGTCAACACCCACCACCACCTCTACCAGTGGGCCTCGCAAGGGCTCGCGCAGGACGCGACGTTGTTCGAGTGGCTGGTGTCGCTCTACCCGGTGTGGGCCGCCATGGACGCCGAGGTGGTCAAGGGGGCCGCGTCGGCCGGGCTGGGCTGGCTGGCGCTGTCGGGGTGCACCACCTCCAGCGACCACCACTACGTGTTCCCCAAGGGCCGGGGAGACCTGTTCGCGGCCGGGGTCGAGGCCGCGCGCGAGATCGGCGTCAGGTTCCACCCGGCGCGCGGCTCCATGGACCTGGGCGAGTCGAAGGGCGGGCTGCCGCCGGACGTCGTGGTCGAGGAGCTGGACGAGGTCCTGACCGCCACGGCCGAGGCCGTCGACGCCTATCACGACCCGTCCTTCTCCTCCATGCTGCGGGTCGCGGTCGGGCCGTGCTCGCCGTTCTCGGCCAGCGCCGGGCTGATGACCGAGTCCGCGGCCCTGGCCAGGTCCAAGGGCGTGCGCCTGCACACCCACATCGCCGAGACCCTGGACGAGGACGAGCACTGCCTGGAGCAGTTCGGCGCGCGGCCCGTCGACTACATGGAGAAGCTGGGCTGGCTCGGGCCGGACGTGTGGTTCGCGCACACCGTGCACCTGAGCGACGCCGACATCGGCAAGCTCGCCGCCACCGGCACCGGCTCGGCCCACTGCCCCTCCTCCAACGGGCGGCTGGGGGCGGGCATCGCCCGCGTGTCGGAGATGTTGCGCCGCGGTGTGAACGTGGGGCTCGGCGTGGACGGCAGCGCCTCCTCCGAGCTGACCCCGCTGTCGGGGGAGATGCGCCAGGCGCTGCTGTTCCAGCGGGCCAGGCACGGCCCGCGGGCGCTCACGGCCCGCCAGGCCCTGGAGCTGGCCACCCTGGGCGGCGCCCGCAACCTGGGCCGCGCGGACGAGCTCGGCTCGCTGGAGCCGGGCAAGCTGGCCGACGTCGTCCTGTGGCCGGTGGCCGGGCCGTTCGCCGCCGCCGTCCCCGACCCCGTGTGCGCGCTGGTCTTCGGGCCCGCGCCACCGCCTGCCCTCGTCCTGGTGGGCGGGCGGACCGTGGTGGCCGGCGGCGAGCTGAGGACCGTCTCCCAGGACGCGGCCGGGCGCGCGGGCGCCGCCGCCCGCGAGCGGCTGGTGCGGCTGGCCGGGGAACGCGGCGTGCGCGCGGCGCGGCACGTACGCGGCAAGCGACCCGAGGGGTGAGCCGTGGGGCGGACCGGCCGTCGCCTGCCGATCGCCCGGATGTGATGATGATGAGTCACGCCTTCCCGCCGGCTCGCACCGGGCAGGAAGGCGTGTCGGGACATTGTTCACCGTCATGTGGGAGTTCGTTGTGGTTCAGCCTGTTCTGGTCGCTCCGGACAAGTTCAAGGGGTCGCTGACGGCGGCGGAGGTGGCCTCCCGCGTGTCGGCGGGGCTCGGCGTTCCCGCGGTGGAGCTGCCGGTCGCCGACGGCGGTGACGGCACCGTCGACGCGGCCGTGGCCGGCGGCTTCACGCGGATCACGATCGAGGTCACCGGCCCCACCGGTGAGCGGATCCCCGCCTCCTACGCCTGGCAGGACGCCGGCACGGCCGTGGTCGAGCTGGCGGAGGCGTCCGGGCTGCGCCGGCTGCCCGGCGGGCGCGAGCCGTTGACCGCCACCAGCTACGGCACGGGCGAGCTGATCGCCGACGCCGTACGCCGCGGCGCCACGCGGGTCGTCCTGGGGCTGGGCGGCAGCGCGTGCACCGACGGGGGAGCCGGCATGGTGCAGGCGCTCGGCGCACGCCTGCTCGACGCCTCCGGCGACGACCTCCCCGGGGGCGGGGCCGCGCTGAAAGATCTCGCCCGCATCGACCTGTCCGGATTCCTCGACGTGTCAGAGGTGCGGTTCGTGGTGGCGAGCGACGTGGACAACCCGCTCCTCGGCCCGCACGGCGCCGCCGCCGTCTACGGACCGCAGAAGGGCGCCACCCCCGGCGACGTCACGACCCTGGAGGGCGCCCTGGCCCGGCTGGCGGCGGTGGCGACCGCCACGCACGGGCTGGTCGGAGCCGTCGAGCATGACGACATCCCGCGGGCGATGGGGGTGGCCGGAGCGCCGGGGGCGGGCGCGGCCGGCGGGGTGGGCTTCGCCGCGCTGGCGTTCCTGCACGCGGAGTTGCGGCCCGGCATCGGCTACCTGCTCGGCCTGCTCGGGTTCGGCGAACTGGCGCGCGACGCGCGGCTGGTGATCACGGGCGAGGGGTCGCTGGACGAGCAGTCGCTGCGGGGCAAGGCGCCGATCGGCGTGGCCCAGGCCGCCGCCGAAGCCGGGGTGCCCGTCGTGGCCGTCTGCGGCCGCCGTACCCTTTCCGACGCCGAACTGAAGGCGGCGGGCATCGAGACCGCCTACGCCCTGACCGATCTGGAGCCCGACGAGGCCCGCTGCATGGCCGGGGCGGGCCCGCTGCTCGAACGCCTCGCCGCCCGGCTGGCCGCCGACCGCGGGCTCCGAGGAGGCGCCGGATGAGCTTCGACCTCGTCGTACGATCGCGCAGGACCGTCACACCCGAGGGCGTGCGGCCCGCGGCGGTGGCCGTGCGGGGGGAGAAGATCGCCGCCCTGTACGACCACGCGGCGCCCCTCGACGCCGCCGAGGACATCGACCTGCGCGACCTCGCCCTGCTCCCCGGCCTGGTCGACACGCACGTGCACGTCAACGAGCCGGGACGGGAGCACTGGGAGGGGTTCGCCTCGGCGACCCGGGCGGCCGCCGCCGGAGGCGTCACCACGATCGTCGACATGCCGCTCAACTCGCTCCCGCCCACCGTCGACGTCGCGGCCCTCGAGGCCAAGCTCCGTGTCGCCGCCGGCCAGTGCCAGGTGGACGTCGCGTTCTGGGGCGGTGCCGTGCCGGGCAACGTCAAGGAGCTGGCGCCGCTGCTGGAGCGCGGGGTGTGCGGCTTCAAGTGCTTCATGTCGCCGTCGGGCGTGGAGGAGTTCCCGCCGCTCGGCCTCTCCGAGGCGCGGCAGGCGCTGGAGGAGATCGCGGGTCTCGGCGGGGTGATGGTGGTGCACGCCGAGGACCCGGCGCTGCTCGGTGAGCCGTCCGGGCCGACCTACCGGGAGTTCCTCGACTCGCGGCCGGAGCAGGCCGAGCGCAGCGCGGTCGAGCAGGTCGTCCGGCTGGCCGGGGAGACAGGGGCGAGGGTGCACGTCCTGCACGTCTCCAGCGCCTCCTGCCTCGACGTCCTGGAGCAGGCCCGGGCCCGGGGCGTGGCCGTCACGGCGGAGACCTGCCCGCACTACCTGACGCTGGCCGCCGAGGAGGTGCCCGAGGGGGAGACGGCGTACAAGTGCTGCCCGCCCATCCGGCCGGAGGCCAACCGCGACCTGCTCTGGGACGGCCTGGGGAGGGGCGTGCTGAGCTGCGTCGTGTCCGACCACTCGCCGTCGCCGGCCGCGCTGAAGGTGCCCGACTTCGCCGCCGCCTGGGGCGGCGTCGCCTCGCTCCAGCTCGGGTTGCGCGCGGTCTGGACGGAGGCGTCGCGCAGGGGGTACGGGCTGGCGGACGTGGCCCGCTGGATGTCGGCCAACCCCGCCGCCCTGGCCGGCATATCCGGAAAGGGCGGGATAGAACCGGGCAATGACGCCGACCTGGTGGCGTTCGACACGGCCGCCTCCAGCCCGGTCGACGCCGCCGCCCTCCACCACAGGAACCCCGTCACCGCCTACCACGGCCGCACGCTCAAGGGCGCCGTACTGACCACCTGGCTGCGCGGCAGGCCGGTGGACGGCGAACCCTGCGGACGGCTCCTGCTGGAAGGACCGTAAATGTCACACTCCTCCGGCACTCCGTCCCTGCCCGACCTCGCCCTGCGCACGCTCGGCGGCTCCGTGGTGGCGGCGAGCGACGAGTCGTTCGCCGAGAAGGAGAGCCTCATCAGGCCGGGCAGGCCGGGCTTCCAGGCGGGGACCTTCGGCAGCAAGGGGCAGGTGTACGACGGCTGGGAGACCCGGCGCAGGCGCGAGCCGGGACACGACTGGGCCGTCGTCCGGCTGGGCGTGCCCGGCGTGATCCGCGCCGTGGTGATCGATACGGCCTGGTTCACGGGCAACTACCCGCCGTACGCCTCCGTCGACGCCGCCTGCGTCGACGGCCATCCGTCACCGGCCGAGCTGCTCGCCGCCCCGTGGACCGAGATCGTCCCCAAGGCCGGGCTGACGGGCGACGCCGAGCACCACTTCCAGGTCGCCGACCAGGCGCGCTACACCCACGTCCGTCTCAACATCCATCCCGACGGCGGCGTCGCCCGCCTGCGCGTGCACGGCGAGGCCCGCCCCGACCTGTCCGTCTACGACGGCCTCGGCCTCGACCTGGCCGCCCTGGCGAACGGCGCTCTCGTCACCGGCTGCTCCGACGCCTTCTACTCCGCCCCCAACAACGTCATCGCGCCCGGTCTGGCCCGTCACCAGGCGGAGGGCTGGGAGACCGCGCGCCGCAGAGACGGCGACAACGACTGGCTGGTGATCCGGCTGGCCGGCCGCGGCGTCGTCGAACTGGCCGAGATCGACACCACGAACCTGCTCCACAACGCGCCCGGCGCGGTCGCGCTGACCGGGATCGACGGCGGGCACGAGGCCGAACTGCTGCCCAGGACCAGGCTCCAGCCCGACACCCCGCACCGCTTCAGGCTGCGCCACCCCGGCCCCGTCACCCACGTCAGGGTCGACATCTACCCGGACGGCGGCCTGGCCAGGGTCCGCCTCCACGGCCACCTGGCCTGACCGTGCGGAAGCCACACCGCGCGCTAAGGTGCGAGTCGTGAGTGATGTGATCGACCGCCATCGCGCGCGGGTGCGGGCCGCCGACCCCCTCGCCGCCGTCACGGAGCTCGGCGAAGACCTGATCGAGATCGAGAACGCCGTCGGCGCACCCTCGGTGGCCACGGCGGTCCCCGGCGCCCGGTCGGTGCACTGGGGCCCGCCGACCACCCACGCCCTCCGGGCCGCGGTCGCGGGTGACGACCCGGCCGGCGCCCTCGGCCACCTCCTCGACCGCTGGATCTCGGCCCTTGACGCCGAGCCGGGATCCGGACTCGTCGTGAACTGGCCGAGCCGGGACACCGCGCCCGTCGCGGCACTGGCCAGGCGGGGATTCGCGCCGCGTTCGGTGCTCGCCGTCCGCGTCTCCTCCGGCGCGGCCGCGAGCCGGCCGGCCGCCGGTGTACGCCCTGCCGTGGCGGACGACCTGGACACCATGTGCCGGCTGTACCTCGACCTGATCGCCTACGAGGCGCAGTTCGGCTGGATGTCGGTGCTGCCCTCGACGCCCGCCGCCGCGAGGGCAGAGCTCGAGGAGAAACTCGCCCGTGGCGACGGCTGGTGCTGGCTGGCAGAGCAGGACGGTGAGGTCACCGGCATGCTCTCGGTCCACCACCCTGACCACGCGGGGTCGATCGCGCCCGCCGTGGAGGCGTCGCCCGTGGCGTACGTGGGGTCTCTGTACGCGCGCCCGGGCAGCCGGGGCCGCGGCATCGGCGCCGCACTGGCCGGCCACGCCCACGCCACGGTGGCGGCGGCCGGCGTCGAGACCGTGCTGGTGCACTATGCGGCCCACAACCCGCTGTCAGTGCCGTTCTGGTCCCGCCAGGGCTACCGGCCGCTCGTCACGACGTGGGGGCGGTGGGAGGTGCGGGACGATCACTGCCAGAGGAAGACCATGCTGCCCGACGGGCGTTCGCTGTTGGGCAGGGGCCGCTGATATTTCACCACGCCGGCGTTGACCAGCCGCTGCACCCGGACCTGGAAGCCCAGGGCCTGTAACTCGGACCTGGCGTCCCCGAGCTCCTTGCCGAGCACCCCTGGCACGACGCGGAGATGCCGGTCGTCGCGGTCCTCGCCGTCGCGGTCGCCGAACCAGTCCCAGAAGTCCGTCTGGCACCGCGACACCGTGATCATGACGCGCGCGCCGTTGTCGACCTCCGTCTTCGCCTTGGGCTCCTGGGCGATGACCGTGCACGGCTCGGCGTCGTCGTCCACCTCGTTGACCTCAACCTGGAAGCCCTGACCGCTGAGATGGCCGGCGGCCTGGTCCTTCGGCATGCCGCCCACGTCGGGCATGACCAGCCCGGCGCTGACGAAGATGTCGATCTTGGTGCCCTGCTTCACCTTCTCGCCGACCTGCGGCGAGGTGCGGATCACCTTGTCGCGCTCGATCTCCTGGTTGGCCAGGCGCTTGACCGAGTCGACGGTCAGGTCCGCGTCGGCGAGCGCCACGCGGGCGTCGTTCTCGGTCATGCCCGCCACGTTGGGCACGATGACGCGCTTGGGCCCGAGCGAGGGCACCAGTGTGATCGTGCTGCCGTCCTCCAGCTCGCTCTTGGCCGCCGGGTCGGTGCGCAGGACGAGACCGGCGGCCACCTTCTCGTCGTGTCTGCCGTCGCCCTTGCGGACCACGAGGCCGAGCGCGGCGGCGTCCTTCTCGGCGATCGCCATGTCCTTGCCGACCAGGTCGGGAACGATGACCGGGTCGGACTGGGAGAAGTACCAGCCGGTCAGCCCGACCGCCACCGCCATCACCGCGGCCAGCGTCACCAGGAACCAGTTGGGCCGGAACCCGCGCCCCTGAGGCACCTCCGTCCGCGGCTGGATCAGCGTGTGGGCGGGAGCGGGCCGCGGGCGCGAGCCCGCGGCGGAGCCGGAGCCCTGCCGGTGGGAGTGAGGCGGCACCGGCCCACCCGTGGGCGGGCTGCTCATCCGCGGCAACATCCGGTGCGCGTCGACGGCCGCCACCAGCATCGCGGTGGCGTCGGCGGGACGGTCGGCCGGCTCGCGGGCCGTCGCGTGGGCCACCAGTGTGTCGATCAGCGGCGGCACGTCATGGACGAACGACGACGGCGCGGGCACGGTGTCATGGACGTGCCGGTAGGCCACCGACATCGGCGTCTCGCCGTCGTAGGGCTGCTGCCCGGTCACCAGCTCGAACAGCATGATGCCGGCGGCGTAGACGTCGCTGCGCACGTCGGCCCCGCCCGTGGTGACCTGCTCGGGCGACATGTAGCCGATCGTGCCGATCATCACGCCGGTGCGGGTCTGGTTGGTCGCCTCGATGGCTCTGGCCAGGCCGAAGTCGACGACCTTGACCCGGCCGTCGTCGGTCATGAGCACGTTCTCGGGCTTCACGTCGCGGTGGACCAGGCCCGCCTGGTGGGCCGCGCCGAGCGCGGCCAGCACCGGAATCATGATCTCGAGCGCCTCGCGGGCCGGCAGCCTGCCGCGGTCGCGCAGGATGTCGCGCAGCGTCCGGCCGGGCACGTGCTCCATCGACAGGTAGACCACGTCGGTGTCGGTGCCCTGGTCGAAAACGTGCACTATGTTGGGGTGCGAGAGACTGGCCACCGACTTGGCCTCGCCGATGAACCTCCGGACGAACGCCGGGTCCTCGGCAAGTGAGCGGTGCATGACCTTCAGCGCCACCGTCCGGTCGAGCCGGATGTCCAGCGCGAGGTAGACGGTCGCCATACCGCCCCGGGCGATCCGGCTCTCGATGCGATAGCGCCCATCGAGGAGCCGCCCGACCAGGGGGTCCGCAGTCGTCGTGTCCACCCCGCTGAGTTTACGGGCGTTTTGCCACTGACAGGGCCCGACCGCCCGAAACCGATGCGGAGACGTTCTCGTTCGCCCGTCCCCGTTCCCGGGAAAAGCGGACATAGCCTCACCCGCGTCACGCCCCTGTCTCCCGGCCGCACACCCTTGCCCACGGGCCTGTACGGCGCCCGGCACCGCGCCGGTACGCTCCGGAGCGGCCCGCCACCCTTTCCCAGGAGCGGTCCGGGCGTGTCGCGCCACCCCGCCCAGACCACGTGGCGATCGCGGACGGTGGGGTCTCGTCCGGATGCGCAGCCTGGCGGGCGTAGTGGGTGGCCCGCCAGGCGGGTGTGGAGCGTTACGGGGTCATCGGGGACGACGCTTCGGCGTAGCGGCGCCGGGGGATGCGCCCCGCCTGGCGAGCCAGGCGCCCGGCCGCCACGGCGTCCCTCATGGCCGCCGCCATGAGGTCGGGCCGCTGCGCCCGGGTGACCGCCGTGGCCAGCAGGACGGCGTCGCAGCCAAGCTCCATCGCCAGTGCCGCGTCGCTGGCCGTGCCGATGCCCGCGTCGAGGATGACCGGCACGGACGCGGCCTCCACGATCAGTTCGATGTTGTGCGGGTTGCGGATGCCCAGCCCGGACCCGATCGGCGCGCCCAGCGGCATGACGGCCGCGCAGCCCGCCTGCTCCAGGCGCCGCGCCAGCGCCGGATCGTCGCCGATGTACGGCAGCACCACGAACCCGTCGGCCACCAGCCGCTCGGCCGCGTCGAACGTCTCGATGGGGTCGGGCAGCAATGTCCGCTCGTCGGCGATGACCTCCAGCTTGACCCAGGGCGTGCCGAGCGCCTCCCTGGCCAGCCGCGCCGTCAGCACGGCGTCGCCCGCGGTGAAGCAGCCCGCGGTGTTGGGCAGCACCCTGATGTCCCGCCTGCGCAGTACGTCGAGCACGGAGCCGCGGGCCTCCGGGTCGAGCCGCCGCATGGCGACCGTGGTCAGCTCGGTGCCCGACGCGGCCAGCGCCTGGTCGAGCACCTCGAGCGAGGGGGCGCCACCGGTGCCCATGATGAGCCGGGAGGAGAACTTCTCCCCGGCTATGATCAGATCATCCACCTTGCACCGCCGTCAGAACCTCTACGCGGTCGCTGTCGCTGAGCGCCGTCGTCTCCCAGGCGCTGCGCGTGACCACCTCGTCGTTCACGGCCACGGCCACGCCGGTGGTGGACGCGGTCAGCGTGCTCACGGCCTGCGCCACGGTCGTGCCGTCGGTCACCTCGTGCGCGGCCCCGTTGATCATCACAATCATGAAATATCCCGAAACCTCTCTGGCGAGCACAGCGCCGCCAGCTCGCCCTCTTCACCCAGCAGGATGGCCGTCGTCAACGGGGCCAGCAGTACGCCGCCCCGATGGTGCCCGGTCGCCAGCGTGAGCCCGGGTGCGCCGCTCGGGCCGATGGCGGGCAGGTTGTCCGGAGTCCCCGGCCGCAACCCGGCCACCACGTCGGCGACCTCCAGCTCGGTGACGCCCGGCACCAGCTCCCTGGCGTCGCGCAGCAGCTCGTAGAGCCCGCCCGCCGTCACCCTGGTGTCGAACCCCAGCTCCTCCTGGGTGGCGCCGACGACCAGCTCGCCGTCGCCCCTGGGGACCAGGTAGACGGACGAGCCGTGCACGGTGCCGCGTACGCACCGGCCGAGCAGGGGCTGCGAGGAGCGCAACCGCAGTATCTGCCCCTTCACCGGCCGCACCGGCACCCCGGCCAGCGCGGCGCTCCACGCCCCGGCCGCCAGGATCACCCGCTCTGCCCGCACCTCCCGCGGCACGCCCCCATCGGCCACGCCGGGGGCCTGGACGTCCGGTGGCGTGAGGCGTACCCCTGTGACCTTGCCGTCGTCGCGCAGGAGCTCGCTCACGCGCGCCCTCACCAGCGGGACGCCCAGCCGGTCGAGGGCGGCGAGCAGGGCCGCCGTCACGCGGCGCGGATCCACCCAGGCGTCACCGGGGGCCAGCAGGCCGCCGCGCACGGCGGGGGCCAGCATGGGCTCCAGACGCCGGCACTCGCGCCCGGTCAGGCGTTCGACCGGGAGGTCCAGCTTTTCCATGAACGCGGCCAGCTCGTCCAGCGCCGCCAGGTCGTCGGCGCCGAACGCGACGTCCAGCGTGCCGTCAGTACGGAAGTCGAGCGCGTCCGCCCCCGCGAGCCCGGCGTCCACGGCCAGCTCGGCGGCGAAGGACGGCCAGCGGCGCAGCGCCGCCAGCCCCAGCCGCAGCAGCGGCGCCTCGGTGTAGGTCACCTCGCTGACCGGGGCCAGCATCCCCGCGGCCGCGTTCGAGGCCCCGGAGGCGGGCGCCGGGTCGGCCACCGTGACCGGCCGCCCGGAGCGGGCCAGCCGCCAGGCGATCGACAGCCCGACGATCCCTCCGCCTACGATCACGTCCACATGCGCTCCCTTCGCCGGCATGACCCGGATCAGGTGTCTTGCGGTCGAAGGCCCGGTCAAGCCTTCCTCTCAGCCCGGTAACGGCCGGACTCCCGCGCGTCTTTCCCCCACCAGCCTACGGCCTCGGTGTCACGCCGCGGCACGGCCCCCGTTATGGTCGTCAACGTGAACCACGTCGTCGTCGTCGGAGCAGGCCTGGCCGGTCTGCGGACCGTGGAGGCGCTGCGCTCGCGGGGCTTCACCGGCCGCGTCACCATGGTCGGCAGGGAACGCCATCGCCCCTACGACCGCCCGCCCCTGTCCAAGGCCGTGTTGTCCGGGGAGGCCGACGACAGCTACATCGGCACCGACCTGGCCGCGCTCGGCGTCGACTTCTGGCCGGGCGTCAGCGCCAAGTCGCTGCGCGCGGGGGTCGTGGAGACGACCGAGGGCGAGTTGGGCTACGACGGCCTGGTCATCGCCACCGGAGCCGACCCGATCAGGCTCCCCGGCGACGGCCCTCAGCACGTGCTGCGCACCCTCGACGACGCCCACGAGGTCAGGGCGATGCTCGTCCCCGGCGCCCGCGTCGCGATCATCGGCGCCGGGTGGATCGGCGCCGAGGTGGCCACCGCCGCGCGCCGGGCCGGGTGCGAGGTGACGGTGGTCGAGGCCGGTCCCGCGCCGCTCGCCACCGCAGTCGGGGCCGAGATCGGCGCGCGCACCGAGCGGTGGTACGACGGCATCGACCTTCGGCTCGGGGCCATGGTCGACTCCGTCGACGAGGGCGGCGTGCGGCTGGTGGGCGGCGCGTTCGTCGACGCCCACGTGGTCGTCACCGGCATCGGCGTGCGCCCCGCCGTCGAGTGGCTCGCCGACGCCGACATCGACCTCCACAACGGCGTCGTCACCGACGAGCGCCTGCGCGCCTCCCTGCCCGGCGTCGTCGCCGTCGGCGACTGCGCCGCCTGGTGGTCGCGCCGCTGGCAGACCCGGCTCCGCGTCGAACACTGGGACTCCGCGCTCAACGCACCGGAGGTCGCCGCCGCGACCCTGCTCGGCGAGGACGCCGTCTACGACCCCGTGCCCTACTTCTGGTCGGAGCAGTTCGGGCACATGGTGCAGTACGCCGGTCATCATCCGGCCGGCGAACGCCTCCTCTACCGCGGCGACACCGAGGGTAAGTGGTCGGCCGTCTGGCTCACCGCCGACGACGCCCTCGCCGCCGTGCTGGCCGTCGATCGGCCCCGAGATCTGGTCCAGGGGCGCAGAATCATCGCCTCCGGCCAACGCCTCGACGCCAAACGCCTGGTAGATCCCGAAGTGTCCCTACGAGATTGTGTTGTTTGAGCAAGCACGCCATGTGGTAGTTGTGGTTTCGTGACACTTTCTGTTGCACAGATCGACCGGGAGACCGACCAGCTCGTGGACGAGTGGCTCACTCTCCCCGAAGTGGCCTCACGCCTCGACCTTCCGCTGGGGCGGGCCAAGCAACTCCTCAAGGACCACAAGCTGCTCGGCGTACGCAGGGGCAGTGGCGGGCCACAGGTGCCCGCGGTGTTCCTCGACGGAAAAGACGTGATGAAGGGCCTGCCCGGCACGCTGACCGTGTTGCAGGACGCCGGCTACGACGACGTCGAGTCGCTGCGCTGGCTCTTCACCCCGGACGAGTCCCTGCCGGGGTCGCCCATCGAGGCGATCCGGGCCGGCCGTCACACAGAGGTCAAGCGGCGTGCCCAAGCCCTCGCTTTCTGAGGCCCGCCTCTATCTCTGCACCGACGGCCGCCGCGACCGCGGCGACCTGGCAGAGTTCCTCGACTCCGTGCTGGCCGGCGGCGTGGACATCATCCAGCTGCGAGAGAAGGGCTTGGAGGCCCGCGAAGAACTCGCGCTCCTCGAGGTCTTCCGCGACGCCTGCGACCGTCACGGCAAACTGCTGGCCGTCAACGACCGGGCGGACATCGCCTACGCCGCCCGCCCCGACGTGCTCCACCTGGGGCAGGACGACCTTCCCTTGACGGTCGCGCGAGAGATACTCGGCGACGACATCGTCATCGGACGGTCCACCCACTCCGCTGCCGAGGCGTCCGCCGCGGCCGTGGACCAGGGCGTCGACTACTTCTGCTGCGGCCCCATCCGGCCCACCCCGACCAAACCCGGCCGCCCGGCGCCCGGCCCGCCGCTGCTGCGGCACGCGGCGGCGCTCGGCACCTCGCGGCCGTGGTTCGGGATCGGCGGCATCGACCTCGCCAACCTGGACGAGATCATGTCGTACGGGGTGAGCCGGGTGGTCGTCGTACGCGCCATCACCGACGCGGACGATCCGGGGGCCGCGGCGGCCGAGTTCGCCAAACGCCTGGCTGCCGCCTGACCGGCCCGTTCCGGCCGTACGGAGGCGCCCCACCCGGGCGCCTCCCTCCGGCGGTTCCGCGTGCGGCGGGTGCGGCGCGACCGCGCTGCGGGCACGCCGCTCCGGCGGCGGGAGCGGGCGGCGAGACCGATCCGGGCCGTCTCAGGTCTTGCGCGACGTGGCCGCGATGGCCAGCTCGGTCAGGGCGGAGCGGGCCTCGGCCGTCACCGGGGACTCGTTGAGGGCGGACAGCGCCTGGCTCAGGTAGTCGCCGATCAGGTTCTCGCACTCCCGCAACGCCCCGGTGTCGGTGATGATGCCCCGCAGCGTCGCGACCCCGGCCTCGTCCAGATCGGGGTCGCCGAGCAGCCGCCGGACGGTCTGCGCGTCCGCCGGGGACGCCGCCGCCAGGGTGCGGGCCACGAGCATCGTCCGCTTGCCCTCACGCAGGTCGTCTCCCGCCGGCTTGCCCGTCTGCGCCGGATCGCCGAACACCCCGAGAATGTCGTCCCTGAGCTGGAAGGCGATCCCCACGCGAGTGCCGTATCCGGTGCACAGCTCGTCCATCCACGGCGCTCGCTTGCCACCGGCGAGCACCAGCCCGAGCCGAAGCGGCTGCTCCACCGAGTATTTGCCGCTCTTGAACAGCGCCACCCGCAGCGCCGACTCGAACGTGTTCTCCCCGTTGGCCTGCTCCAGCAGGTCGAGGTACTGGCCGCACATGAGTTCGGTGCGCATGTGGTCGTGCACGGGCTGGGCCGCCTCCAGGGACGCGGCCGGCATGCCGCTCGTGCGCCACATCTCGCCCGACCAGATGAGCAGCAGGTTGCCGAGCAGGATCGCCGCCCCTTCGCCGAACTGCTGCGCCGACCCGTGCCAGCGGGACTGCTCGTGCATGGCCTCGAAGCGGCGGTGCGCGGCCGGCATGCCCCTGCGCATGTCGCTCTTGTCCATCACGTCGTCGTGCACGAGCGCGCTGGCCTGCAGCAGCTCCAGCGAGGCGGCGGCGGTGAAGATCTCGGGGACGTCGCTGCCGCCCGCGCCGAACCAGCCCCAGTAGCAGAACGCCGGGCGCAGCCGCTTGCCTCCGGACAGCAGCTCGTCGGCGGCCCTGCGCAGCGGCGCGAAGGCGGCCTCGCCCCCGGCCGGCAACTTGCGTTCGACGAACTCTGCGAGGGAGCGCTCCACCTGCGGGCGCAGGACGTCCATGCGGGCGGCGTCAGTGGTCATGGCATTGAGACTAGTGGCCGGAAGCGGGCGTACGGATCTCCAGGTGCCCTTCGGGCTGCTGGTCCGCGCCGCAGTCACTGTAGCCTGGTGACCATGGCGCTTGGTCGACATTCCTTCTTCCCCGAACGCGTCCCCACCGTCCGCGACATGCTCGCCGGTGGCGGGCGGTCGTTCTCCTTCGAGTTCTTCCCGCCGAAGACCGACGAGGGAGAGCGGTTGTTGTGGCGGGCGATCAGGGAGCTAGAGTCGTTGCGGCCCACGTTCGTGTCGGTGACCTACGGCGCAGGCGGATCCACGCGCGACCGTACGGTCGACATCGTGGAGCGCGTCGCGCGCGCCACGACGCTGACCCCCGTGGCGCACTTCACGGCGGTCAACCACTCCGTCCGGGAGCTGCGCCACCTCGTGGGGCGCTTTGCCGACGCCGGGGTGCGCAACATCCTTGCCGTGCGCGGCGATCCTCCGGGCGACCCGGCGGCCGAGTGGGTGCCGCATCCCGAGGGCGTGCACTACGCGGAAGACCTGGTGCGGCTGATCAGGCAGGCGGGTGACTTCTGCGTCGGCGTGGCCGCGTTCCCCTACAAACACCCGCGCTCGCCGTCCATCGAGTCCGACACCGACTATTTCGTCCGCAAGTGCCGGGCGGGTGCCGACTACGCCATCACGCAGATGTTCTTCGAGGCCGACGACTACCTGCGGCTGCGCGACCGGGTGGCGGCCAAGGGGTGTGACACGCCGATCATCCCGTGCATCATGCCGGTGACGCAGATGAGCACGATCGCCCGCTCGGAGCAGCTGTCGGGGGCGCCGTTCCCGCCCCGCCTGGCCGCGCGCTTCGAGGCGGTCAAGGACGACCCCGCCGCGGTGCGGCGGCTCGGCATCGAGCACGGGGCCGAGCTGTGCCAGCGGCTGCTCGACGAGGGGGCGCCGGGCATCCACTTCATCACCTTCAACCGTTCCAGCGCCACGCGCGAGGTGTTCCAGCGCCTGTCCGGGATGCGCCTGTCCGCCTGACGCGCCACGTCTGGTTTGTGCGTCTGGCGTGGTGCTGCGCTGCGCCAGTCTGCGATGCGTCGGTCCGCTCGACGCGGTGCTGCGTCTCGGCTGTCCTCTGACGCGGCGCGAGCCACGTCTCGGTCCTGCGTCTGGCGTGGTGGTGCGTCCCGGCTGTCCGTCCAACGGGGTGCGTGGGGGGTTGTTCGCCTCACGCGGCTTCACGGTACGTACGGCGCCCATCCGTTACGGCACAGCCGGCGGCACGCCACCCGCCGACCCGGGCCGGCGGCCTCCAGGGAGACGCCCGCTGACCCGCACGGGGCGGGCCGCCGTCACGGCGCGATCCTGGCCGGACACGTGGTTCGAGGCGTGGGCCGGCCGGCTGGCGGCCATGGGAATGGCCCGCCACCCGCCCGCAGGGGGACCGGGCGGGTGACGGGCGCGGGCGGTAGCCGTCGAGTAAAGGATCGGTTACTTTCTGTCATGAATGATGCCCGGGGCCATGCGCGGCAAACCCACAGGTCACGTCGTCATCAAGGATTTTCCCCGCACCGGGGCCCGCGGAGCCGCGACGGGCGGTTGTGCGGAGCTTCAGGGGAGGGGTAGGGGCCGCCCCGCGATCGCGTACTCCTCGTAGCCGCCGGGGAAGACGAACTTCGTCAGCAGGTCGGTGAAGCCCATGCTCGCGTAGAGGTGCCGGGCGGCCGTCGGCTGGTCGTGGGTGGACAGGACAGCCGAGCGTTCGGGACGGCCCGCGCACAGGGTCCTGATCATGGCGCGGCCGATGCCCTTGCCCTGGTAGTCGGGGTGGACGTGGATCTCGGCCAGCTCGAACGCGAAGCCCAGCCATGCGTTGGCGGCCTCCGGGCCCAGCTCGTCCTGCAGCGCCCGGAGAACCACGTCATGCCACCATTGCCCCGGCACGCCCCGGAATCCGTAGGCGAAGCCCACGATTTGGCGTTCCGAAGTGGGTAGCTGTGGGGATGAATCACGCAATTCAGCGAAATAACACCGAAAATAGGGATATGTCCCATGATTTCGCATGATGGTCTTGCGGCCGGCGATCTGGTCCGCGGGCGGGTTCATCGCGGCCGTGTAGATGGAGATCACCGTCTCCAGCCGTTCGGTGAACCCGGCGGGACCGACCCCGCGAAACTCGATCACCCGTCGCACACTACTCGACGTCCGCGGGGGTGCCTCCGGTGATGCGCACCAACTCGTCGAACGTGGTCGGGAACACGGTCAGCGGGTGCCCGCCGGCGGCCCACACCACCTTGTGCTTGCTCAGCCAGGTGTCCACCAGCGTCGGCACGGGCGCCGGGTGCCCGACCGGCGCGACGCCGCCGATGGGCTGGCCGGTGGCGGCCCTGACGAACTCCGGCGTCGCCCGGCGTACCCGGGAGACGCCCGCCGTGCGGGCGATCAGCTCGACGTCGACCCGGTGCGCGCCGCTCGTCAGCACCAGCAGCGGCCCGCCGTCGGCCTCGAAGATCAGGCTGTTGGCGATGGCCCCGACCTCGCACCCGACCTGCGCCGCGGCGGTGGCGGCGGTGGGGGCCTTCTCCGGCAGGACGACGATCTCGCCCCTCGCCCCGAGTTCGCGAAGCGCTGATTCCACAATGACGGCATTGGCCGGCAACTTCTCAGACATGGACACACTCTAAACAGGATGAAGGCTTGATTACCGATTCATGGTGAGTGGTGTAAGGTCCACTGATCTGTTCGTTACTCGGGTGAGAGGTGGTACAGGTGGGGGCTCGACGGCTACCCGGGGTAGCTGCTCTCCTGACGGCGGGCGCCGTCATCGTCTCGGGATGCGGCACGCAGGCGCCGCAACGTAAGCACGCGTCGTCACCAGTGCTGACGCCGGCGACGACCACCACGACCCCTGCGACGGGGGGCGCGCAGGCGGCCGTGCCCGCCGCGACGGTCAGCGCGCCGCACAAGAGGCTCAAGCTCGGCGCGAAAGGCAAGGCCGTCACCTGGATGCAGGAGCGCCTGACCGAGCTGGGCTACCGCCCCGGCAAGGCGGACGGGAAGTACGGCGGCACGACGCTGGCCGCCGTGTGGGCGTTCCAGAAGGTCAACGGCATCAAGCCGACCAGCACCGTCGCCAGGCGCACCTGGGAGGCGCTGGAGACGCCGAAGGCCCCGCGGGTGCTGGCCAGGAACGGCAAGCCGACCCGTGCCGAGGTCGACCTGACGAAGCAGGTCATGGTGATGTACGTCAAGGGTGAGGCCAAGCTCATCACCCACGTGTCGTCCGGCAGCGGCATCGCCTACTGCGAGACAGCCGTGTGGCAGGGCAAGCGGCAGCGCTTCTGCGGCTCGGCCACGACGCCGACCGGCAACTACGAGACCACGTGGCGCGCGAGCGGGTGGCACAAGTCCTACCTGGGCGAGCTGTACAATCCGATCTTCTTCAACGGCGGCATCGCCTTCCATGGGGCGCTGTCCGTGCCGCTCCACCCGGCCTCGCACGGCTGCGTGCGCATGCCGATGAACGTCGCCGAGGTGCTGCCCGACATGCTCGGCAAGGGTGTGCCGGTGCACGTGCGGGGCAAGTTCAAGCGCGCGTGATCTCTCCGCCCGCGCCTGCCCGCGCCGCGCGCCGGCCGGTCGAGGCCGCCATCGTCATCCCCGCCGCCTGCGTCAGTCCGGCCACGAGCACGATGAGCGGCGTGGCCGCCTGCCAGCCCGGCACCCCCGCCGCGAAGTCGGGGGACTCGTACAGGCCTGGCAGGACGTGCACGGGGTTCGACAGCGCGGCGAAGAACACGAGCGCGTACGGGACCATGAGGACGCCCGAGAGCACCATGAGCAGCGTGCGGCCGCGGCCACGCCGCCGCAGCAGCACGCCCATGACGAGGTAGGCCACCGCCACGACCCCCATGAACGCGGCGATCCACCAGGTCAGCCGCCAGAGGTCGGTGCCCAGCGCCGTCATCTCGCCGGCGGCGGGCGGGTCGCCCTCCCACCCGGGGCCGGTGACCTCCGCCCGCACACCGGCCCGGATGGCGGTGTGGTTGACGGCCGCGTACGCCGCCGCCAGGACCGGCCCCAGCGCCAGCAGGACCAGCTCGGTGGGCCGCCGCCGGCCGCCTTCTGCCATGCGCTCTCCTCTTCCGCCTCGGCGGGGACAGCCTCCCGGAATCCGCGAGCGAGATGCTAGCCCCGTTTTCCGCACGTCGGGTTGATTGAAGATCGTCGGGTTTGCTGTGGTGATCGTCGTCGCGGTATGACCTGGCAGATGAGGCAGCGTGCGCAGTGGGGCCAGGCCAGTGTCGAGAAGATGCTCGGAGCATTACCGGTGGTGGCCGCGTTCTGCTCGCGGCTGCGGATCCGGGAGCTGGTGGATGCGGCTTGTCC
>NZ_SMJZ01000146.1 GCF_004348345.1 Nonomuraea longispora | reverse complement strand
ACTCCAACAACCCCCCATACGCCCCGAACATCGCATCCAACACCCCAGGCGCGAACAACTCCTCCACCGCGTCCCACGCCAGGTGGAGGCCGTGGTCGTACTCGTTGATCTGGTGGTCGAGCCAGACCTGCGGGGTCTGCGTGATCATCCAGCCGGGCTCGCCGAACGCCTCACGCACCTCCGGCACGATCAGCTCGGTCCCGAGGTTGCAGGCGAACACGACCGGCGCGCCGGTGTGCTCCCCGTTGCGGGCCAGGTCTCTGAGCACCTCGACGCCGGAGTACCCGGTGTGCCGGGCGTCGGCGCGGAAGCGGGCCTGAAGAGTCCGGGCGCGCTCGGCGAACGGCTGCGGCTCCGAGAGGTCGGCGGCGACCAGGATCAGGTTCGTGAAGTCGGCGACCAGGTGGGCGACGTCGGGGTGCACGGTGTCGTCCCGGTCGAACAGCGGCAGGTTGAGCAGGAAGCGGGGTTCGCGGCTCCACGCGGCCAGCACCTCGCAGTAGGCGGCGGCGAGCACCATGGCGGGGGTCAGCCCGTGCGCGCGGGCCTGCTCCTGGATGCGCTGCCACGCGCCGGTCGACAGCCACTTCTCGCGGCGCACGAACCTGGGCCGGGTGATCGTGGCCGGCTCGGTCGCGAGAGGCAGTTGCGGCGCGCCGGGCAGCTCGTCCAGCCGGCCACGCCAGTACTCCTGGTCGCGGGTTCGCCGGGCCGCCCGCTCCTCGCCCCTGGCGGCGAGGTAGCGGGGGAACGAGCAGGCCGGCGGCGGCATGGGCGTTCCGGGCTCCAGGTAGAGCCGGGCCAGGTCCTTCAGCAGGATCTGCAGGCCGAGCACGTCGGCGACGAGGAAGTCCACCTCGAAGTGCACCCTCGACCGGCCGCCCGGCAGCAGCGACAGCCGCACGTCGAACACCTCGCCGCGGGAGGCGTCGAAGCGGCGGTGCGACAGCTGCTCCCTGATGTGCTCCGCGGCGTCGTCGCCGAGCTGCGACAGGTCGTGCACGGTCAGGCCCGGCCACGGGCTGGTGTCCATGATCTGCTGGGTGCCGTCGTCGTGGAAGACGGCTCTGAGCATCCCGTGGCGGGCGACGAGAGCGCGTACGGCCCGTTCCAGCCGCTGGGGGTCGACGCCGGAGCCGTCGAACTCCAGGTAGGCGTGGCAGCCGACGCCCCCGATGATCTGCCCGTCGCCGCGGCCGATCCAGTAGGCGAGCTGGACGGGAGTGAGCGGGAACGGCGCCGCCTCGTCCACGGCCCGCTCCGGCTCCTGCCGGGGAGCGGCCTCGGCCAGCCGGGAGCGCACCAGCGACCACCAGGCCGCGAGGGTGAACTCCGTCGCCAGCTCGGCGAAGACGATCCGGGCTCCCGCCCGCCGCCACCGTCCCGCCAGCCGCATCGCGCGGAGCGAGTCGAGGCCGAGGCTGATCAGGTCGGCGCCGTCCGTGACCTCGGAGGGGTCGAGGTCCAGCTGGGCCGCGATGTCGGCGCGCATCGATTCCAGGGTCGGTGGCGCGCCGGGGGGACGGCCCGGCCGCGCGGACGGAACAGCCCGTACTTCCTCGACTTTCTCCAACACGAGACAACCCGCCTATCCACTAGTGCCGCTTACGTCGTGCCGGCGGCCGGGCGGGGGTGCCCGGCCGCGCCTCGTCAGGAATTCGTGTCGGCGGCCTGCAGCCTGCGGGCGAGACCGGCCGGGGTGGGCTCCTCGAAGATGTCCTTCAGCTTGAGCCTGATCTGGGTCGCCTTCTTGATCTCCTGCAGCAGCTTGACGGCCAGCAGCGAGTGCCCGCCGAGCGCGAAGAAGTGGCTGTCGGGGCCGAGATCGGTACGGTTCAGCATGGCTTTCCAGAGCGCCACGAGGGAGTCGACCAGCGCGTCCCCGGTGCCGGCCGGGAGGTCGGCCTCCTCCGCGGTGGTCTCGGCGGTGCTGCGCAGCTCCATGGCCAGCTTGCGCAGGGCCGGGTAGTCGACCTTGTCGTTGCCGGTCATCGGGAAGGCGTCCACGGCGACGTACTCCTGCGGGGTGGCCGCGTACGGGAGCGACGCGCTGGCGTGCTCCCACAGCTCGCCGGTGACCTCAGGCCGGCCGGGCGCCACCACGAACGCCCACAACACGGCGTCGGCGCTGGGGTCGCCGACCACCACGACGGCGGCCGCCCGCACGTCCGGGTGCGCCAGCAGCACCCCCTCGACCTCGGCCAGCTCGATGCGGTTGCCGCGCAGCTTGATCTGGCGGTCGAGCCGGCCGAGGATCTCCAGCTTGCCGTCGGAGCTCCACTGGGCCAGGTCGCCCGTGCGGTAGAAGCGGCCGTACACGGGGTGTTCGCCGAACCGTTCCGCGGTCAGCTCCGGCCGGTTGTGGTAGCCGATGGCCACGCCGTCTCCGGCGATGCACAGCTCGCCGCGGGTGCCGACGGGGAGCGGGCGGCCGTCGGGGGCGGCCACGTACACCTTGGTGTTGGCGATGGGCACGCCCACGTCGACGCGGTCGGCTGCCGGGTCGACGCGTCCGGCGGTCGACCAGATCGTGGTCTCCGTGGGGCCGTACACGTTGTAGAGCTCGCAGCCGGTGGCGGCCAGCCGCTTGGCGAGGACGGCGGGCATCGGCTCGCCGCCGCAGAGCACGCGGCAGCCCGCCAGCTCGCCGGACACCTGGTCCACGACCAGCCGCCAGGTGGTGGGCGTGGCCTGGGCGATGGTGACGCCGTAGCGCCGCAGTGCTTCGGCGAGCGGCTCGCCCTGCGTGCGGGCGTCGTCCGGCGCGATGGCCAGCCGGGCGTCCGTCGTCAGGGGCAGGAACAGCTCCAGCGCGGAGATGTCGAAGCTGAACGTGGTCAGCCAGAGCACGGTGTCGCGCGGTCCCGCCGACAGCTGGTGCGCGAAGTGCGCGATCAGGTTGGCGAGGCTGTAGTGGTCGATCAGGGTGCCCTTGGGGAGCCCTGTCGAGCCGCTGGTGTAGATGAGGTACGCGCAGTCCTCCGGCCTGACGGAGCTGAACGGTGACACCGTTCCGGACACCGGGGTGACCGCGTCGGCGGAGACGAGCGGCAGAACCGTGCGCTCACCGGAGACGGTGATGCCGTCGCCCGCGAGGACCACGGCCGCGCCGGCGTCGTCGAGCTGGTAGTCGAGGCGCTGCTGCGGGTGGTCGGGTTCGAGCGGCAGGTACGCGGCCCCCGCCAGCCACACGCCGAGCGCCGCCGCGGCCAGCTCGGGAGAGCGCCGCGCGAGCAGCGCGACGACGTCGCCCCTGCCCACCCCGGCGGCCTGGAGCGCGTCGCGGGTGGCCTCGGCGGCGGCCCACAACCGGCGCAGGCCGACCTCCCGGTCGCCGTCGACCACGGCCACGACGTCCTCCGGCGGGGCGGCGGACACCTTGCGGGCGATCTTCTCCAGCACGGTCGCGGGCGTCACGGTGTGCTCGGTTGCGTTGGCCATCTCGATGGCGGCGCGGTCCTGGTAGCACCACACGGGGATGTCCGCGAGCGGCAGGTCGGGCTGCTCGGCGAGCGTGACGAGCACCTCGTCGTAGCGGGCCAGCAGCAGCTCCACGTCGGCCCGGTCGAGCACGTCCACGCAGAACGCGGTCCGGATCTTGATGCTGTCCGGGGTGGAGGTGACGAAGAACTCCAGGTCGAACTTGCTGAAGCCGTTCTCGACCACCACCTGCTCGGCGGGCAGGCCACCCAGCGTGAACCCGGCCGTCAGGTCGGCGGGCACGTAGTTGAAGGTGTGCCGGAACAGGTTGTTGCGCCAGCCGTCACGGGGCACGACCTCCAGCAGGTCGTCCACCGGGTAGTCGGCGTGCGACATGGCCTCCATGAACGCGCGCCGGGTGTTGCGCGCGTGGGTGCGGAACGTGTTCGCCCAGTGAATGCGCGTGCGCAGGGTGAGCACGTTGATGTGGTAGCCGATGCGGGTGGCGGCCTCGGGCGTGCGCACGCTGACGGGCGAGCCGATGGTGAGGTCGGGGCCGGCGCCGTGCGCGGCCAGCAGCACGCCGTACGCGGCCAGCAGGATGACCGACTCGGGCGCCCGCAGCTCGCGCTGCATGCGCCGGGCCGCGTCGCGGGCGGCGGGCGACAGCTCCCAGTTGAGCACGTCGCCCACGAGAGTCGTCTGGGAGGTCTCGGCCTGCTCGCACCACAGGTCGAGGTCGCCGGCGTGGAAGCCGTCCAGCTTGTCGCGCCAGAACGGGCCGCTGCGCGGGTCGGCGTCCGGCTCCTCCCAGGCCGGTACGACGTCGCGCGCCGGCGACTCGCCCGCCACGAGCGCTTCGTAGACGGTCACGAGCTCGTTCGTCAGCAGCGCCGTCGACAGCCCGTCGAAGATCGCGTGGTGGACGGCCAGGCAGTAGACCTCGCCCGCGTCCTCCTCCAGCACCGCGGCGCGCACCAGCAGCTCGCCGCCCGGCTCGAACGGCCGCGCGACGAACTCCGTCAGCCACTCGCGCGTGGCGTCCCAGGGGGCCTCCTCGAACCGCAGCACGGCCTGCCCGGCGGGCACGACCTCGCGCACCATGCCCTCCGGCTCGATCCTGAACACCGTGCGCAGGATCTCGTGGCGGTGCAGGACGTGGTTGACCGCTTCCAGCAGGAGGTCGCGTTGCGCCCGGCCGGTCACGCTGAACGCCACGGCCAGGTTGTTCACCCCCGCACCGGGGACGAGCTCCTCCAGCAGCCACAGCGCCTGCTCCTTGCGGGTGGCGCGCTGGCCCAGCATCTGCTCCATGATCATCTCTCCAGCAGCTTGGTGACGGCCCTGGCGATCTCGTCGTCGGTCAGCAACACGTCATGGCCCTTGTCGAACCTGAGCTCCTCGGCCACGACGGCGTCACGGCCGGACGCGCGCAGCCCGTTGAGGCCGTTGCGGGGGTTGGACGAGCTCACCGCGGTGGCGCGCTGCCACCCCTCCCAGGGATCCAGGTGGTCGGCGTAGGTGAGGAAGGACAGGAAGGCGCTGAACGTGCCCCACATCTCTTCCGAGTACTCCGGGTCGAGCCCGGCTCTGTCGAACGCGCGGTGCCCGACGTCGCGGAACTTCGCGTACAGCTGGGTGGCGTAGCCCTCGACCGTGACGCCCTCCTGCTGGAGGGGACGGTCCATGGCCTCGCGGGTCTCGGCGACGTCCTCCTCGTTGAGGATCGAGGAGAGAATGCCGAAGACCTTGCCGAACTGGAAGTAGATGTTCTCCAGGCTGGTCGGCTCGGGGTCGAAGAGGATCAGCCGGGGCGCCTCACCCTGCTCCTCCTCCAGCAGCTTCACGAGCTCGGCCGCGTAGACGGCGCCGATGCAGTAGCCCATCACCGCGTGAACCTTCCGGCCGCTCGCCTTGAGGGGTTCGAACCACGAACGCACATAGGCGGCGCCGTCGATGTCCGCTCCGGGCGCCACGGCGGGTGGAGAGACGTGCCAGAACGTCCCGTCGTAGTCCATCTTCGCCAGCAGATCGGGAAAGCCCGCCTCCGCCCGGCCGGTCTCCGTGAAGTCGACGCAGAGCACGAGGTTCGCTGAGTCGGATTCTTTGAGCGTCGTCCAAGTGGTAACCAGATTCATGATCATTTCCTTTGACTAGGAACTCCCGCCTTCAAGGGCGAGTTGAATCAGGAGGTCGGCGTCCATGCTGTCGATCTCCTCGGTCCTGCCGTTCGTCTCCTCGTCCTCCGGGCCGGCCAGGCGCATGAGGCTGTCCAGCAGCCCGGCCGCACGCAGTCGTTCGATCGGGATGCTCGTCAGGAGCTGGCGCACCTCGGCGTCGCTGCGGGCGTCGGCGGGCTCGGCCGTGCCCGCCGCGACCGCCGGGAAGAGCTGCTCCAGGACGAACCGCGTCAGGTCGTGGGGAGTCGGATAGTCGAAGATGAGCGTGGCGGGCAGGTGCAGCCCGGTGACCGTGTTGAGCTGGTTGCGCAGCTCCACCGCGGTCAGCGAGTCGAAGCCGAGCTCCTGGAACTGGCGCTGCGGCTCGATCGCCGACTCGTCGGCGAACCCGAGCACCGCGGCCACCTGGCCTCTGACGATCTCGGACAGGGTGGCCTCGATCTTGGCCGGTTCCATCGTGGCGAGCCGTTCCGCCAGCCCCTGGCCCGGCCGCGTACGGCGGGGTTTGCTGCGGTTCCTGGCCTTGGTGAACTTCGCCGGGACCAGCACGGGCCGACCGGAGCGCACGCCGAGGTCGAAGAGCGCCAGCCCCTCCTCCGGGGACAGCGGTCTGACCCCTGCGCGCTCCATGCGGCGCAGGTCAGCCGCGGACAGCTCGCCCGCCATGCCGCTGGTCGTCCAGAGGCCCCAGGCCAGCGAGGTGGCCGGCAGGCCGTCCGCCCGGCGCTGGTGGGCCAGGGCGTCCAGGTAGGCGTTGGCCGCGGCGTAGTTGGCCTGGCCCGCGCTGCCCAGCACCCCGGCCAGCGAGGAGAACAACACGAACGCCCGCACGTTGCGGTGCCGGGTGAGCTCGTGCAGGTGGCGGGCGGCGTCGGCCTTCGGCTTGAGTACGGCGTCCAGGCGGTCGGGGGTGAGGGAGGCGATGACGCCGTCGTCCAGGACGCCGGCCGTGTGCACCACGCCCGCCAGCTCGTCCACGCCTTCGAGCAGGGTGGCGAGGGCGTCGCGGTCGGCCACGTCGCAGGCGGCCACGGTGATCTCGGCGCCCAGCTCGGACAACTCCGCCACCAGCTCGGCGGCGCCCGGAGCCTCGGCCCCGCGCCGGCTCACCAGCAGCAGGTTCCTGACGTCGTGCTCGGTGACCAGGTGGCGGGCGACCAGTGCGCCAAGGCCGCCCGTTCCGCCGGTGACCAGGACCGTGCCGTCCGAGCCGAACACCGGCTCCTGCTGCTCCAGGTCCGTCGCCCGGTCCAGCTTCGGTGTCAGGAGCCTGCCGGCCCGCACGGCGATCTGGGACTCGCCGCTCGCCAACGCCCGGCCGACCGTCCCGGCGTCCAGGCGCTCGGTGTCGGCGTCCAGCAGCACGAGGCGGCCGGGCTGCTCCGACTGCGCGGCCCGTACGAGGCCCCACACCGCCGCCTGCGCCGGATCCGGAACGTCGCCCTCGGTCGCCGCGACGGCCTGGTGGGTGACGATGACCAGCCGCGACGACGCCAGACGCTCGTCGGCCAGCCAGTCCTGCACCAGTGCCAGGGCCGCGTGGGTCGTGGCGTGCAGGTCGGCGCCCGCGCAGCGGGTCAGGACCGGGACGTCCACCGGGTCGAGGGAGGCCAGATCCGGGAGGACCTCCGCCCCCGTGCCCAGGTCGTCGGTCCCGAGCACGAGCCACCGGGGAGCGTCCTGCTCGGAGGCGGCCGGGGTCTCGGTCCAGTCGAGCTGGTGCAGGGAGGTCGGGTTGCCTGCGGTGAGGTCGGTGGACAGGGCACGCAGAGTGAGCGCGCCGATCTCGGCCACCGGAGCGCCGCTGTCGTCGGCGATGCTCAACACGATGCTGGTGTCGGAGGAGCCTCGGGTGACCTTGACCCGCAGGCCCGTCGCCCCGGCCGCGTGCAACTCCACCCCGCTCCAGGCGAACGGCAGATACGGCCTGCCCTCAGCCCTCGGAACCAGGTCGCCCAGCGCGGCCGCATGCAGGGACGCGTCCAGCAACGCCGGATGCAACCCGAACCGGCCCGCCTCCGCATGCCCCTGCTCGGGCAGAGCGATCTCGGCGAACACAGCGTCCTCGTGCTGCCAGGCCGCCACCAACCCCTGGAAGAGGGGGCCGTACTCGAGGCCTGACATGGCCAGGTCGTCGTACAGGTGCTCGACATCTATTGGCTGGGCACCGGCAGGCGGCCACTGCTCCATACCGGCGGCCGGCCGCTCGCCTTCTTCGGACAGGACGCCCTGTGCGTGCAGCGTCCACTCGTCCTGACCCGCACGCGAGTACAGGCTCACCTGGCGGCTGCCGGCATCGTCGCAGGGCCCGGCCACGAGCTGGATGTCCACGCCCGGCCCGTCCGGCACCAGCAGCGGCGCCTGCATGGTCAGCTCCGCCAGCCGCGGGCAGTCCACTTCCTGGCCGGCCCGCAGCGCCAGTTCCACCAGCGCCGCTCCCGGCACCACCACACGGCCGTCGACCTGGTGATCGGCCAGCCACGGTTGCCCGGCCGGCGACAACCTGCCCGAGAAGACCACCGACTCGCCGCCGGCCACCTCGGTCACCGCGCTCCACAACGGGTGCTCGATGGCGCCCAGCCCGGCCGCGCCGACGTCCTGCGACTCCAGACTGGCCGGCACCCAGAACCGCTCGTGCTGGAAGGCGTAGGTGGGCAGGTCGACCAGCCGGCCGGGGGTCAGCACCTTCGTCCAGTCCACGGCGATGCCCTGGACGTGCAGCCCACCCAGCGCCTCGATCAGCGCCCGGGTCTCGTCACGGTCCTTGCGCACAGCCGGGACGAACACCGCATCCTCGACACTCTGCTGCGCCAGCCCGGTCAGCACCCCATCCGGACCCACCTCCAGGAAATGCGTCGCCCCAGCAGCCGTCACCCCATCCGCGAACCGCACCGCCCCGCGCACATGCTCCACCCAGTAAGCAGGATCAGTCAGCTGACCCGGCTCAGCCAACCGGCCCGTCACATTCGAGACGATCGACAGACTCGGCTCGTGGAAGGCGATCCCGCTGATCGCCTGCGCGAACTCCGCCAGCATCGGCTCCATCAACGGCGAGTGGAAGGCGTGCGAGACCCGCAACCGGCGGGTGCGCACCCGGGCTTGGGCCTCGATCTCAACGATCGCGCTCTCGTCACCCGACACCACCACCGCAGCGGGACCATTGACCGCCGCGATCCCCACCCGGTCCTCACGACCTTGCAGGAACGGCAGGACCTCGGCCTCCGCAGCGGCCACCGCCAGCATCGCCCCACCAGAAGGAAGCGCCTGCATCAACCGCGCACGAGCCGCCACCAGAGCACAGGCATCCTCCAGCGAGAACACCCCGGCCACATGAGCAGCCGCGATCTCCCCGATCGAATGCCCCACCACCACATCCGCCCGCACACCCAACGACTCCAGCAAGCGGTGAAGCGCCACCTCGAAGGCGAACAGCGCCGGCTGGGTCATCCCGGTCTCGTTCAGCACCCCCTCGGGATCGGCGAACATCACCTCACGCAACGGATACGGCAACAACGGATCGAACACCCGGCAGATCTCGTCCAACGCCTCAGCGAACACCGGGAACCTCTCGATGAGGGAAGCCCCCATGCCGACCCGCTGACTACCCTGACCCGCGAACAACAACGCCAGCTTCCCAACAGGCGTGATCGCGACGGGGGCCAGTTCCCGAAGAGCGGCCACCAGCTCGTCGCGATCAGCGCCCACGACCACCGCGCGCTGCTCCAGCACCGCCCGGCCTGTCGCCAGCGACCACGCCGTGTCGGCCGGGTCCAGCTCCGGTCGTGCCGTGATCCACGACGCGAGCCGCCCGGCCTGGGCCTCAAGCGCCTCCGGGTTCTTCGCCGACACCAGCAGGGGCACGACCGGCTGCTCGCCGGCGCGTTCCGGCTCCGGCTCCGCGACCGGGCCCTGCTCGATGATCACGTGCGCGTTCGTGCCGCTGATCCCGAACGACGACACAGCCGCCCTCCGAGCACGCCCGTTCTCCTGCCACGGCCGCGCCTCGGTCAGCAACTGCACCGCACCCGCCGACCAATCCACATGCGGCGACGGCTCATCAGCATGCAACGTCCGCGGCAGCACACCGTTGCGCAGCGCCATGACCATCTTGATCACACCGCCCACACCGGCAGCGGCCTGCGTGTGACCGATGTTCGACTTCAGCGATCCCAGCCAGAGCGGCTGCTCCCGATCCTGCCCGTACGTCGCGAGGATAGCCTGCGCCTCGATCGGGTCACCGAGCCTCGTACCGGTGCCGTGCGCCTCCACCGCGTCCACCTCAGCCGGCGACAAACCCGCGTTCGCCAGCGCCTGCCGGATCACCCGCTGCTGCGAAGGACCATTCGGAGCCGTGATCCCATTACTCGCACCATCCTGATTGACCGCACTACCCCGCACCACGGCGAGGACCTGATGGCCGTTGCGCTCAGCGTCCGACAACCGCTCCACCAGCAGCACACCAACGCCCTCACCCCAACCCGTGCCATCCGCACCAGCCGAGAACGCCTTACACCGCCCATCCACCGCCAACCCACGCTGCCGCGAGAACTCAATGAACATCCCCGGCGTCGACATCACCGTCACACCACCGGCCAACGCCAGATCACACTCACCCGAACGCAACGCCTGCGCCGCCCAATGCAACGCCACCAACGACGACGAACACGCCGTATCCACCGTCACCGCCGGGCCCTCCAGCCCCAACGTGTACGACACCCGCCCCGACACCAAACTCCCACCACTGGTATTCGCAGGCGTCCCCAACCCGTAGTCGTGATACATCACACCCGCGAACACACCCGTCCGGCTCCCCCGCAACCCCACCGGACTGATCCCCGCCCGCTCGATCGCCTCCCACGACGCCTCCAGCAACAACCGCTGCTGCGGATCCATCGACAACGCCTCACGCGGCGAAATCCCGAAGAACCCCGGATCAAACTCAGCCGCGTCATACAGGAACCCGCCCTGACGCGTGTAGGTCTTTCCTGGCGTGCCGGGCTCCGGCCCGTACACTCCTTCGACGTCCCAGCCACGGTCGGTGGGGAAGTCGCCGATGGCGTCCTGAGCCTGGGCGACCAGCGCCCACAGGTCCTCCGGAGAGAGCACGCCGCCGGGATAGCGGCAGGCCATGCCGACGATCGCGATCGGCTCGTCGGCCGCCTTGGTCGCCGCCACGACGGTCTGCGCCGTCTGTGCGCCGAACAGTTCGTCCGCCAGGAACTCCGCCACCGCCTCGGCGGTCGGGTAGTCGAAGATGAGCGTGGCCGGAAGCGGCTGCCCGGTGGCGGCGGTGAGCTGGTTGCGAAACTCGACGGCCGTCAGGCTGTCGAAGCCGAGCTCCTGGAACTGGCGCTGCCGGTCGATGGCCGACCCGTCCGCGAAGCCGAGAACCGTGGCCGCGGTGCCGCGTACCAGGTCGGAGAGCGCCGACAGGCGTTCCGCGGGGCCCAGCGCGGCCAGGCGCTGCGCGAGCCCGCCGGACGAACCGGCGCGGCGCACCGCGGAGCGGCTGCCGGCCCGGGCCTGGACGAACCGCGCGGGAATCAGCACCGCCTTGTCCGACGACACGGCGGTGTCGAAGAGCGCCAGCCCGTCGGCGACGGACAGCGGCCTCACTCCCGCGCGCTCCATGCGGCGCAGGTCGGCTTCGTCCAGCTCGCCCGCCATGCCGCCGGTTGCCCACAGTCCCCATGCCAGCGAGGTGCCCGGCAGGACGTGCACCCTGCGGTGGTGGGCCAGGGCGTCCAGGTACGTGTTGGCGGCGGCGTAGTTGGCCTGGCCCGCGCTGCCGAGAACCCCGGCCAGCGAGGAGAACAACACGAACGCTTTCAGGTCGCGGTGGCGGGTGAGCTCGTGCAGGTGCCAGGCGGCGTCGGCCTTGGGCTTGAGTACGGCGTCCAGGCGGTCGGGGGTGAGGGAGGCGATGACGCCGTCGTCCAGGACGCCGGCCGTGTGCACCACGCCCGCCAGCTCGTCCACGCCTTCGAGCAGGGTGGCGAGGGCGTCGCGGTCGGCCACGTCACAGGCCGCCACGGTGACCTCGGCGCCCAGCTCGGACAGCTCCGCCACCATGTCGGCCACACCGGGCGCCTCCGGCCCGCGCCTGCTGACCAGCAGCAGGTTGCGAACCTCGTGCTCGGTGACCAGGTGGCGGGCGACCAGCGCGCCCAGCCCGCCCGTGCCACCGGTGACCAGCACCGTGCCCTCGGGCCCGAACACCGGCCCGCCATCGCCCAGATCCGTCACCCGGCTCATCCGCGGCACCAGCACCCGACCCTCACGCACGGCCAGCTGCGACTCGCCGGTCGCCAGCGCCCGGCCGACCGTCTCGGCGTCCAGGCGCTCGGTGTCGGCGTCCAGCAGCACGAGGCGGCCGGGTTGCTCCGACTGCGCGGCCCGTACGAGGCCCCACACAGGTGCCAGGCCCAGGTCCACGTCCTCGTCCGCGTTCACGGCCACTGCTCCCCGGGTGACGATGACCAGCCGCGACGACGCGAACCGTTCGTCGGCCAGCCAGTCCTGCACCAGTGCCAGGGCCGCGTGGGTCGTCGTGTGCAGGTCCCCGCCCGCGCAGCGGGTCAGGACCGGGACGTCCACCGGGTCGAGGGAGGCCAGATCCGGGAGGACCTCCGCCCCCGTGCCCAGGTCGTCGGTCCCGAGCACGAGCCACCGGGGAGCGTCCTGCTCGGAAGCGGCCGGGGCCGCACTCCACTCCAGCCGGTGCAGCAGGCCCTGGCTTTCCGACGCGCTCAGCTCGGCGGTCGACACGGGCCTCAGGGTGAGCGCACCGATCTCGGCCACCGGAAGGCCGCTGTCGTCGGCGATGCTCAACACGATGCTGGTGTCGGAGGAGCCTCGGGTGACCTTGACCCGCAGGCCCGTCGCCCCGGCCGCGTGCAACTCCACCCCGCTCCAGGCGAACGGCAGATACGGCCTGCCCTCAGCCCTCGGAACCAGGTCGCCCAGCGCGGCCGCATGCAAGGACGCGTCCAGCAACGCCGGATGCAACCCGAACCGGCCCGCCTCCGCATGCCCCTGCTCGGGCAGAGCGACCTCGGCGAACACAGCGTCCTCGTGCTGCCAGGCCGCCACCAACCCCTGGAACAAGCGCCCATACTCAAGGCCCATCGCCGCCAGGTCGTCGTACAGGTGCTCGACGTCCACCGGCCTGGCACCGGCCGGCGGCCACTGCGACGGCCCGACAGGCGGCTCCTCGGACTGGCCGACCAGGACGCCCTGCGCGTGCTGGACCCACTCCCCCGCGTTGGCGTTGCGGGAGTGGATGCTCACCTGGCGGCCGCCCGACTCGTCGCACGGCCCGGCCACCAGCTGGACGTGTACGCCGCCGTCGGCCGGCACGAGAAGGGGCGCCTGGAGGGTCAGCTCCCGCACGTGCGGGCTGTCCAGCTCCTGGCCGACGCGGAGCGCCAGCTCCACCAGCGCCGCCCCTGGCACCACCACCCGGCCGTTGACCTGGTGATCGGCCAGCCACGGCTGCCCGGCCAGCGACAGCCGGCCGGTGAAGGTGTGGCTGTCGGAGTCGGGCGCGGAAATCGCCGCACGAAGCACGGGGTGGTCGATGGCGCGGAGCCCGGCGGCGTCCACATCACCGGAGTCAGCGGTGACCGGCACCCAGAACCGTTCGTGCTGGAAGGCATAGGTGGGCAGATCGACGAACCGGCCCGAACCGAGAACCGCCTCCCAGTCCACGGCGATGCCCTGGACGTGCAGCCGCCCCAGTGCCTCGATCAGGGCGCGGGTCTCGTCACGGTCCTTGCGCACAGCCGGGACGAACACCGCATCCTCGACACTCTGCTGCGCCAGCCCGGTCAGCACCCCATCCGGACCCACCTCCAGGAAATGCGACGCCCCAGCAGCCGTCACCCCATCCGCGAACCGCACCGCCCCGCGCACGTGCTCAACCCAGTAGGCAGGATCAGTCAGCTGACCCGGCTCGGCCAACCGGCCCGTCACATTCGAGACGATCGCCAGACTCGGCTCGTGGAAGGCGATCCCGCTGATCGCCTGCGCGAACTCCGCCAGCATCGGCTCCATCAACGGCGAGTGGAAGGCGTGCGAGACCCGCAACCGGCGGGTGCGCACCCGGGCTTGGGCCTCGATCTCAACGATCGCGCTCTCGTCACCCGACACCACCACCGCAGCAGGACCATTCACCGCCGCGATCCCCACCCGATCCTCACGACCTTGCAGGAACGGCAGGACCTCGGCCTCCGCAGCGGCCACCGCCAGCATCGCCCCACCACAAGGAAGCGCCTGCATCAACCGCGCACGAGCCGCCACCAGCGTGCACGCATCCCCCAGCGAGAACACCCCAGCCACATGCGCAGCCGCGATCTCACCAACCGAATGCCCCACCAACACATCCGCCCGCACACCCAACGACTCCAACAACCGATGAAGCGCCACCTCAAAAGCGAACAACGCAGGCTGCGTCATCCCGGTCTCGTCCAGCACCCCCTCGGGATCGCTGAACATCACCTCACGCAACGGATACGGCAACAACGGATCGAACACCCGACAGATCTCGTCCAACGCCTCAGCGAACACCGCGAAGTGCTCAGCCAGCACCGAACCCATACCGACCCGCTGACTACCCTGACCCGCGAACAACAGGGCCAGCCTCCCACCGGAACCACCTCCGGAAACCGCTCCGGACGCATCCTCTTCAGCCAGCGCCCGCAGGCCCGCCACCAACTCGCCCCGATCAGCACCCACCACGACCGCACGCTGCTCCAGCACCGCCCGGCCCGTCGCCAGCGACCACGCCGCATCCGACACCGCAACCGACGACTCCGACTCCAGCCACGACGCCAACCGACCAGCCTGCGCCCGCAACGCCCGCCCGTCCTTCGCCGACACCAACAACGGCACCACCGGCCCGGGCTCCACCGGCTCAGGCACCGGCTCCACCACCGGACCCTGCTCGATGATCACATGAGCGTTCGTGCCGCTGATCCCGAACGACGACACAGCCGCCCTCCGAGCACGCCCGTTCTCCCGCCACGGCCGCGCCTCGGTCAGCAACTGCACCGCACCCGCCGACCAGTCCACATGCGGCGACGGCTCATCAGCATGCAACGTCCGCGGCAGCACACCGTTGCGCAGCGCCATGACCATCTTGATGACCCCACCCACACCGGCAGCGGCCTGCGTGTGGCCGATGTTCGACTTCACCGAGCCGAGCCAGAGCGGCTGCTCCCGATCCTGCCCGTACGTGGCGATGAGCGCCTGGGCCTCGATCGGGTCGCCGAGCCTCGTACCGGTGCCGTGCGCCTCCACCGCGTCCACCTCGGCCGGCGACAAACCCGCGTTCGCCAGCGCCTGCCGGATCACCCGCTGCTGCGAAGGACCATTCGGGGCGGTCAGGCCGTTGCTGGCGCCGTCCTGGTTGATCGCGCTGCCTCGCACCACGGCGAGTACGTAGTGCCCGTTGCGCTCAGCGTCCGACAGCCGCTCCACCAGCAGCATGCCGACGCCCTCGCCCCAGCCGGTGCCGTCCGCGTCGGCCGAGAACGCCTTGCACCGGCCGTCCGGCGACAGGCCGCGCTGGCGGGAGAACTCGACGAACGTGCTGGGTGTGGCCATCACGGTCACGCCGCCGGCCAGGGCCAGGTCGCACTCGCCCGACCGCAGCGCCTGGACCGCCAGGTGCAGCGCCACCAGCGAGGAGGAGCAGGCCGTGTCGACCGTGACGGCCGGGCCTTCGAGTCCGAGGCTGTAGGACACCCGCCCGGAGGCGATGCTGCCGGAACTGCCGGTTCCGATGAGCCCTTCGAGCTCTCCCGGCACAGCCGACAGCTGGGGCGCGTAGTCGTGGTACATGACGCCGGCGAACACGCCGGTCCGGCTTCCCCGCAACCGGGTGGGGCTGATCCCGGCCCGTTCGATGGCCTCCCACGACGTCTCCAGCAGCAGCCGCTGCTGCGGGTCCATCGCCAGGGCCTCGCGCGGTGAGATCTCGAAGAAGCCCGGGTCGAACTGGGCGGCGTCATACAGGAAGCCGCCGTGCCGGGCGTACGAGGTGCCCCGGCTGTCGGGGTCAGGGTCGTAGAGCTTGTCCAGGTCCCAGCCACGGTCGGCAGGGAACTCGCCCACCCCGTCACGAGCCTGCGCGACCAGCTCCCACAGGTCCTCAGGAGACAGCACCCCACCCGGGTACCGGCACGCCATGCCCACGATCGCGATCGGCTCGTCGACCGCCACGGGAGCGGCCACCACGGCCTTCGCCGCCTGCCCGCCGGCCAGCTCGTCCGCCAGGTACGCCGCCACGGCCTCGGCCGTCGGGCAGTCGAAGATGAGGGTCGCAGGGAGGCGCAGCCCGGTGGCCGCGTTCAGCTGGTTGCGGAACTCGACGGCCGTCAGGGAGTCGAAGCCGAGTTCCTGGAAACGTCTGGCCGGCTCGACCGCCTCCGCGCCGTCGAAGCCGAGCACGGTCGCCGCGTGGGTGCGTACCAGCTGGAGGAGGTCGGCCGGGTTGGTGCCGGCCGTGCTCGACCTGCGCGTGGGTACGCGGACCAGCCCGTGCAGGAGTGCGGGCAGAGTACCCGCCTGGGCCTGGGACTGGAGCGCCGGCATGCTGAGCACGGCCGGGACCAGGACGGGGTGTTCCGCGCGGACCGCGACGTCGAACAGGGCGAGCCCGTCGGCGATGGGCATCGGCATGATGCCGCCGCGTTCGAGGCGGCGCAGGTCGGCTGCGTCCAGCTCGCCCGCCATGCCGCCGGTCGCCCACAGCCCCCATGCCAGCGAGGTGGCCGGGAGGCCCTGGGCCCGCCGCAGCTCCGCGAGCGCGTCCAGAGACGTGTTCGCTGCGGCGTAGTTGCCCTGGCCCGCGCTGCCGAGCACGCCGGAGAGGGAGGAGAACAAGACGAACGCTTTCAGGTCGCGGTGCCGGGTGAGCTCGTGCAGGTGCCAGGCGGCGTCGCTCTTGGGCTTGAGTACGGCGTCCAGGCGGTCGGGGGTGAGGGAGGCGATGACGCCGTCGTCCAGGACGCCGGCCGTGTGCACCACTCCCGCCAGCCCGTCCACGCCCTCAAGCAGCGTGGCGAGGGCGTCGCGGTCGGCCACGTCACAGGCCGCCACGTCCACCTCGGCGCCCAGCTCCGACAACTCCCCCACCAACTCGGCCGCGCCCGGAGCGTCGAGCCCGCGCCGGCTCACCAGCAGCAGCTTCCGAACCTCGTGCTCGCTGACCAGGTGACGCGCCACCAGCGCGCCCAGCCCGCCCGTGCCACCGGTGACCAGCACCGTGCCCTCGGGCCCGAACACCGGCTCACCATCACCCAGATCCGTCACCCGGCTCATCCGCGGCACCAGCACCCGACCCTCACGCACGGCCAGCTGGGACTCGCCGGTCGTCAACGCCTCAGCGGCCACGTCCGCGGGGTCGCTGTCCGCGTCCAGGTCCAGGAGCACGAACCGGTCCGGCTGCTCGGCCTGCGCGGCCCGTACCAGACCCCATGCCGCCGCCTGCGCCGGGTTGGGGACATCGTCCTGTCCCACCGCGAAGGCGCCGCGCGTGACGACGACCAGCCGAGTCCCCGGCTCGTCGGCTGCGCCGAACTCCTGGAGGGCGGCGAGCACGCCGTGCGTGGCCCGCCTGATCGCTTCGGGAGCCGAAGCCTCGGACACCGCCACCTCGAAGATCTCGTACGGCGGCTCGGGCTGTGCCACGCGTCCGGCGGGCCGCACCCAGCCGATCTCGAACAGGCTGTCGTGACGAGCCGTCCTTTGATCGGCGGAGCTCGGGCGGAGCGTCACCGACCCGACCTCCATGACGGGCGTCCCGGCCGTGTCGGCCATGGCCAGGGAGACCACACCGTCGTTGCCTGTGGGCGCGATCCTGACCCGCACGGTCGTCGCGCCGTCGGCGTGCAGCGCCACCCGGTTCCAGGAGAACGGAACGTGCGGCCGTCCCGGCTCGGCCTGCGGCAGCAGACCGGCCATGGGGATGGCGTGGAGGGAGGCGTCCAGGAGCGCCGGGTGCAGCCCGAAGCGCCGGGCCTCCGCCTGGGCCGTCTCAGGCAGGGCGATCTCGGCGTAGACGGCGCCGTCCCGCTGCCAGACGGCCTTGAGGCACTGGAAAGTCTCGCCGTACTCGATGCCGGTCGCGGCCAGGTCGTCGTAGACGCCGTCGGTGTCGACGGGCCGGGCGCCGGGCGGCGGCCACTGCGCGAGGTCGAAGCCCGGCGCGGGAGCGTCCTGGGTGAGCACGCCTTGGGCGTTCTGCAACCAGTCGGCGCTCTCCTCGGGCCTGGAGTAGATGGTCACCTGGCGGCGGCCCGATTCGTCGGGCTCGGTCACCACCACCTGGAGCTGCAGGCTTCCCCGTTCCGGCAGGACCATCGGCGCCTGGAGGGTCAGCTCGTCGAGCACCGGGCAGCCGCTCTCGTCACCGGCCCGTACGGCGAGCTCCACCTGCGCCGTCCCCGGCACGATCACCTGACCGGCCACCACATGATCGGTCAGCCACGGCTGCTCGGCCGGTGACAGGCGGCCGATGAGCGTCAGGGTGCCGGTGCCAGGGGCGGGCACGGTGGCGGTCAGCAGCGGGTGGTCCACGGCCGCCAGCCCGCCGCCCGAGGCGACGTCACCGGTGGCGTAACCGGCGTCGAGCCAGTAGCGGCGGCGCTGGAAGGCGTAGGTGGGCAGGTCGACGAACCGGGTGGGGACGTCGGCGAAGTAGGCGTCCCAGTCGACGGTGATGCCCTGGACGTGCAGCCGCCCCAGCGCCTCGACCAGGGCGCGGGTCTCGTCACGGTCCTTGCGCACGGCCGGGACGAACACCGCATCCTCGACACTCTGCTGCGCCAGCCCGGTCAGCACCCCATCCGGACCCACCTCCAGGAAATGCGACGCCCCAGCCGAGACCACCCCATCGGCGAACCGCACCGCGCCACGCACATGCTCAACCCAGTAAGCAGGATCAGCCAGCTGACCCGGCTCAGCCAACCGGCCCGTCACATTCGACACCACCGGAATCGCGGGCTCGTGGAAAGTAAGACCGCCGATCGCCTCGGCGAACTCCACCAACATCGGCTCCATCAACGGCGAATGGAACGCATGCGACACCCGCAACCGCCGAGTACGCACCTGAGCCAGGCCCTCGATCTCCGCAACCGCCCCCTCATCACCCGACACCACCACCGCAGCAGGACCATTCACCGCCGCGATCCCCACCCGGTCCTCACGACCCGCCAAAAGCGGCAGAACATCCACCTCAGACGCAGCCACCGCCAGCATCGCCCCACCAGAAGGAAGCGCCTGCATCAACCGCGCACGAGCCGCCACCAGAGCACAGGCATCCCCCAGCGACAACACCCCAGCCACATGCGCAGCCGCGATCTCACCAACCGAATGCCCCACCAACACATCCGCCCGCACACCCAACGACTCCAACAACCGATGAAGCGCCACCTCAAAGGCGAACAACGCAGGCTGGGTCATCCCGGTCTCGTCCAGCACCCCCTCGGGATCGCTGAACATCACCTCACGCAACGGATACGGCAACAACGGATCGAACACCCGGCAGATCTCGTCCAACGCCTCAGCGAACACCGCGAAGTGCTCAGCCAGCACCGAACCCATACCGACCCGCTGACTACCCTGACCCGCGAACAACAGGGCCAGCTTCCCGACAGGCATGACCCCCACAGGCTCCAGCGCCCGCACGCCCGCCACCAACTCGTCCCGATCAGCACCCACCACGACCGCACGCTGCTCCAGCACCGCCCGCGCGGACATTAGCGCCTTACCGGTGACGGCCGGGTCGACGTCGTTCGCCGACGCCCAAGCGGCGAGCCTGTCGGCCTGCTCGCGCAACGCGCCCACGTCGTTGGCGGAGATCAGCCACGGCACGGCGGGCAGCCCGGTGACGGCGGCGGCCGGCTCGGGGGCGGCCGGGCCCTGCTCGATGATGACGTGGGCGTTGGTGCCGCTCACCCCGAACGACGACACGCCGGCGCGGCGGGGCCGGTCGCGCTCCTCCCACGGCCGGGCCTCGGTCAGCAGCTCGACCGCACCCGCCGACCAGTCCACGTGCGGCGACGGCTCGTCGGCGTGCAACGTCTGGGGCAGCACGCCGTGCCGCATGGCCAGCACCATCTTGATGATCCCGCCGACACCGGCTGCGGCCTGCGTGTGGCCGATGTTCGACTTCAGCGAGCCGAGCCAGAGCGGCTGCTCCCGGTCCTGCCCGTACGTGGCGAGAATGGCCTGCGCCTCGATCGGGTCACCGAGCCTCGTACCGGTGCCGTGGGCTTCGACCGCGTCCACGTCGGCGACCGTCAGGCCCGCGTTGGCCAGCGCCTGCCGAATCACCCGCTCCTGGGAGGGACCGTTGGGGGCGGTCAGGCCGTTGCTGGCGCCGTCCTGGTTGATCGCGGTCCCGCGTACGACGGCGAGTACGTGGTGCCCGTTGCGCTCAGCGTCCGACAGCCGCTCCACCAGCAGCATGCCCGCACCCTCGCCCCAGCCGGTGCCGTCCGCGTCGGCGGAGAACGCCTTGCACCGGCCGTCGGCCGACAGGCCGCGCTGGCGGGAGAACTCGACGAAGACGTTGGGGGTGGCCATCACGGTCACGCCGCCGGCCAGGGCCAGGTCGCACTCACCCGACCGCAGCGACTGCGCCGCCAGGTGCAGCGCCACCAGCGACGACGAGCACGCCGTGTCCACGGTCACCGCCGGCCCTTCGAGGCCGAAAGTGTACGCGACCCGGCCGGAGGCGATGCTGCCCGCGCTGCCGTTGAGCACGAACCCTTCGAAGCCCTCCGGCGCCTGCGGCAGGCGGGTGCCGTAGTCGTGGTACATCACCCCGGCGAACACGCCGGTGCGGCTGCCGCGCATGGCCTTGGGGCTGATTCCGGCCCGCTCGATCGCCTCCCACGACGTCTCCAGCAGCAACCGCTGCTGCGGGTCCATCGCGGTCGCCTCGCGCGGCGAGATGCCGAAGAGGCCGGGGTCGAAGCGGTCGGCGTCGTGCAGGAAGCCGCCTTCGCGGGCGTAGCTGGTCCCGTGGTGGCCGGGGTCGGGGTCGTACAGGCCGTCCAGGTCCCAGCCACGGTTGTCGGGGAAGGACGTGATGGCGTCGCCCGCCTGGGTGAGCAGCCGCCAGAGGTCCTCGGGGGAGGCCACGCCGCCGGGATAGCGGCAGGCCATGCCGACGATCGCGATGGGCTCGTCGGCGGGCGCGGTCCGCACGGCCACCTGCTCGGTCCTGGACGCGCCGCTGAGCTCCGCGTACAGGTGGTCGGCCAGCTCGCCGGGGGTGGGGAAGTTGAACAGCAGCGTGGCGGGCAACCGCAGGCCGGTGGCCGTGTTGAGCCGGTTGCGCAGTTCGACGGAGCTCAGCGAGTCGAAGCCGAGGTCCTTGAACGCGGTTCCTGGGTCCACGGTGTCGGCGTTGGCGTGGCCGAGCACGTGCGCGACGTTCGTACGAATGAGCGAGAGCAGCGCGCCCTTGTCGGCGCGCATGGTCGCCGGCCTGGGCGCGGCCGTCCTGCGCGCCGGCGCCTTGACCAGCGCGCGGAAGATCGCGGGGATCTCGTCCTGGCGGCGCAGCGCGGCCGTGTCCAGGCGGGCCACGATCTGCACGGCCTGGTCGAGGGCGAGCGCCGCGTCGAACAGGGCCATGCCCTCCGCCACGGGGAGCGGCGAGAGCCCGACCCTGCTGAGCCGCGCCACGTCGAGCTGGCTGAGCGCACCGGCCATGCCGTGGTCGGACTCCCACAGTCCCCACTGGAGGGAGACGGCCGGCAGGCCCCGGGCCCGGCGGTGCAGGGCCAGGGCGTCCAGGTACGCGTTGGCGGCGGCGTAGTTGGCCTGGCCCGCGCTGCCGACCGTGGCGGCGACCGACGAGTACAACACGAAGAACGCCAGGTCGAGGTCCTGGGTGAGCTCGTGCAGGTGCCAGGCCGCGTCCGCCTTCGGCCCGAAGACGCGGTCGACGTGGTCGGGCGTCAGCGAGGTCACGGCGCCGTCGGCCACGATCCCGGCCAGGTGCACGACGCCCGTCAGCGGATGTTCCGCGGGGATGCCCGCCAGGAGGGCGGCGAGCTCGTCGCGGTCCGCCACGTCGCAGGCGGCCACAGTGACCTGCGCGCCCGTCTCGGTCAGCTCGGCCACCAGGTCGTCCGCGCCGGGCGCCGCCGTGCCGCGCCTGCTGGCCAGCAGCAGGTGACGTACGCCGTGCTCGGTGACCAGCCGCCGCGCGGCCAGCGCCCCGAGCTCTCCTGTGCCGCCGGTCAGCAGCACGGTGCCGTCGGCCGCCTCGCCCGTGCCTTCGGTGGCGGGCGGGCTGGCCGCGGGGACGATGCGGGGGACGTGGACGCGGCCCTGCCGCAGGGCGATCTGCGGCTCGCCGGACGCGCAGGCGCGCAACATCGCATCCGCCGAGCCGGGGTGCTCGTCGGTGTCGACGAGTACGAACCGGCCGACGTGCTCGGACTGGGCGGAGCGCACCAGCCCCCACACGGGGGCGGTGGACAGGTCGGGCGACTCGCCGTCGGTCACGCTGACCGCGCCGATGGTCACGAGCGCCAGCCTTGACCGCGCGAACCGCTCCTCCGCCAGCCACTCCTGGACAAGCGCGAGCACCTCGTACGTCCTGTCCCGGCCTCCGCCGGACGCGACCGGCGCCAGGACCAGCTCAGGAACCTCCTGGCCGGGCGCAACCGCCTCGCGCAGCGACGCCAGGTCGTCCAGCATCAGCACCCGCTCCGGCTCCGGCCCGGAGGCGGTCGCCGTCACCCAGTCCAGCGTGTACGGGGTGGTCCCGCTCCGCAGGGCGGTCGTGACGGGCCGCACCACCAGCGAGTCCACCGTGAGGACGGGTGCACCGGACTGGTCGGCGACGCTCAGCGACAACTCGCCGGGCCCCTTCGCCGTCGTACGGACACGTGCCGTCGTCCCGCCCGCCGCGTGCGGGGAGACGCCGGACCATGCGAAGGGCAGATAAGGCTGGCCCGGCTCGGTACGCGGCAGCAGGTCCCCGAGAGTGATGGAGTGCAGCACCGCGTCGAGCAGCGCCGGATGGAACCCGAACCGCTCCGCGTCCGCCTGCGCCTGGTCGGGCAGCACGATCTCGGCGTACACCGAGCCGTCGTGCTGCCACGCGGCCACCAGGCCCTGGAACGTGTCACCGTACTCCAGACCCGTCGCCGCCAGGTCGTCGTAGAAGGCGCCGAGCTCGACGGGCCGCGCGCCGGGCGGCGGCCACTGGGCCAGGTCGAAAGCGGGCTCGGCGGCGACCGGGCCAAGGGTTCCCTGGGCGTGCCGCTGCCAGGCGGTGTCGCCTTCCGTACGGGAGTACACGGCGACGCCGCGCCGCCCGCCGTCGTCCGGACCGTCGATGACCACCTGGAGCTGTACGGGGTGCTCGGTCGTGATGACGAGCGGGGCCTGGATGGTCAACTCGGAGACCGTCACGCAGTCCTCGGTCTCCGCGGCGGCCCGCAACGCGATCTCGAGGAACGCGGTGCCGGGCAGGATGACCGTGCCGTTGACCACGTGATCGGCGAGCCAGGGCAGCGCGGCCGGCGAGAGCCGGCCGGTGAGGGTGATCGAGTCGGAGTCGGGCGCGGGCACGGCGGCGCTGAGGATCGGATGCTCCACCGCGCTCAGCCCGGCGGCCGTCACGTCACCGACCGATCTGCCCGACTCCAGCCAGAACCGCTCGTGCTGGAAGGCGTAGGTGGGCAGGTGGACGAACCGGCCGGGAGTCAGGACCTTCGTCCAGTCCACGGCGATGCCCTGGACGTGCAGCCGCCCCAGCGCCTCGATCAGGGCGCGGGTCTCGTCACGGTCCTTGCGCACGGCCGGGACGAACACCGCATCCTCGACACTCTGCTGCGCCAGCCCGGTCAGCACCCCATCCGGACCCACCTCCAGGAAATGCGTCGCCCCAGCAGCCGTCACCCCATCCGCGAACCGCACCGCGCCACGCACGTGCTCGACCCAGTAGGCGGGGTCGGTCAGCTGACCCGGCTCGGCCAACCGGCCCGTCACATTCGAGACGATCGCCAGACTCGGCTCGTGGAAGGCGATCCCGCTGATCGCCTGCGCGAACTCCGCCAGCATCGGCTCCATCAACGGCGAGTGGAAGGCGTGCGAGACCCGCAACCGGCGGGTGCGCACCCGGGCTTGGGCC
>NZ_SMJZ01000145.1 GCF_004348345.1 Nonomuraea longispora | reverse complement strand
ACAGGGACCGCCATCCCCTTCCCCACCTACCTGCTCAACTCGGTGATCTACGTCGGTGTGACGGTGCCGCTCTACATCGTCGTCTCCGCGCTGTGCGCCTACCCGCTCGCCCTGATGAACTTCAGGGGCAAGAACCTCATCTTCTTCGCCATCCTGTCCACGATGTTCCTGCCGAGCGAGGTCATGCTCATCCCCAGGTTCCTCGTGGTCTCCGAGCTCGGGATGGCCGACACGTTCGCCGGGGTGATCCTGCCCGGGGTGCTCTCCGCCTTCGGGATCTTCCTGCTCCGGCAGACGTTCGCGGGCGTGCCCCGCGAGGTCGTGGACGCCGCTCGCACCGACGGCTGCCACGAGCTGCGGATCTTCTGGCACGTCATGCTCCCCGCCGCCCGGCCCACCCTGGCGATCCTCGGCATCTTCGGCTTCATCTCGGTCTGGAACAGCTTCATCTGGCCGCTCGTGGTGCTGAAGGACTCCGCGAAATACCCGGTCGCGCTCGGGATCGCCTACCTCGCCGGGATCACCGGCACGGATGTCCGCAGTCTGGCCGCCGGGACGATCATCTCGATCATTCCGGTCGTCATCGTTTTCATGATCATGCAACGGCACGTACTCGAAGGCATGCGCGGCGCGGTCAAGGGCTGACGCCGCCGGAGGTGACGCAACGATGTTGACACGCAGGCAGTTCGGTCTGGGCGCGCTCGCGGTGGGCGCGCTGGGCACCCTGCACACGGGCACGGCTCGCGCCTCGGCGGGCCACGACTACACCTCACGGGAGACGTTCGACCTTTTCGACCGGATCTTCCACGAGAGCGGCGGCGTGGGGCAGCCGACCGACAACAACGAGCACGGCGGCCTGGCCTGGGGTCAGTCGTACGTGCTGGCAGGCTTCATCCGCATGTACGAGGCCTACCGCGACACCCACTACCTGGACCGGCTCGTCACCAACATCGACCTCGTGCTGGGCAACCGCGACTCCGAGCGCGGCGTGGCCGACTACCGCGGCGAGTCGCTGCCGGCGTGGCGGGCGACGCACCCCTACACCGTCGGCGTCGCCGCGCTGAAGGACTCGTCCGGCCGGCCCGTGCTGGAGGTGCGCAGCTCGCTGTCGTACGCCGACCTGACCACCGCCACCGTACGCGCGGGCGCTGCCGAGGACCGCTTCACCTTAGAGGTGAGGAACAGCCGGAACGACGCGGTCGCCACGTTCACCGACCTGTCCATGGACCCGGACTCCCCCGACTACGCCGTACGCAAGATCCTCGACGCCTACCCGACGCCCACCCAGGTCACCGCGCGCGACCTGCGCGAGGGCGGGGAGATCACCCTTCCCGCCCAGGGCGCGACCCCGCTCGTCTCCCAGCCCGTGATCTTCGCCGTGCACACCGGCATGATCACCTACCCGATCGCGTCGTTCGCCCGGATCGTGCTGGGCACGCCGAAGCTCCGCGCCGACGCGCGCTACCGGGCCAAGGCTCAGGAATACCTCGAAGCCGCCAAGGCCGCAGCCGCCGTGCACGACCGCGAATGGCGACAGAGCGACGACGGCGGGCACCTCTCCTGGGTCAAGGGCACCCCGCTCGCCTACGACGGCACCGAGATGCCGACCAACCAGTTCCTCGCGCTCGGGCTCACCTACGCCGAGATCGCCGCCGCCACCGGCGACCCCGCCTACGCCGACCGCGTGAAACGCATGGCGCGTACCTTCGCCCGCGAGCTCAGGGCCAACGACAAGGACGCCTACCACTGGCCGTACTGGCCCTCGTTCGGCGCGACCTACCGGGGGTTCTCGCGCGACGACGACCTCTCCGAGTTCACCCCGTCGGGCAACGGCGCCCAGCAGATCGAGGACCTGAGCCACGGCGCGATCGACGCGGAGTTCGCCGCCCTCGCCTTCCGCCACAAGCTCGGCTTCAACGGCGCCGACATGGCCAGGTTCGCCAGGTCCTACAGCAGGAACATGGCCACCACCGACCCCGAAGGCGTGCCGACCACGTTCCTGCGCGTCGACGGCACCGGCGGCCTGGCCTCCTCGGGCCAGTATCTCCAGGCGCCGCGGTGGATGGCCGTCGCGCAGTGGGACCAGAAGGTCTTCGAGCATGCCAAGTCGATCTACGAGGCCCGCGCGCTGGAACCCGGCCAGGGCTCCCACCTCGCCGGCGTGGCCTACCTCAACTGGCAGGCCCGCCGGCGAAGGTGACGGGCCTACTTCGCCGCGAAGGAGGCGGCGGCCGCCAGGAACGCGTCATTGGCCTCGGGTGAGCCGATCGAGACGCGTACGCCCTCCTCGGCGAAGGGCCGGACCGCCACGCCCTCCGCCGCGCACGCGGCGGCGAAGTCGAGGGTGCGCCCACCGAGCCGGAGCCAGACGAAGTTGGCCTCGGTGGGCGGCACCGTCCAGCCCTGCCCCAGCAGCGACTCCCTGACCCGGGTGCGTTCCTTGACCACCCGCTCGACCCGGTCGAGCAGCTCGTCCTCGGCCTCCAGCGAGGCGATGGCCGCGACCTGCGCGAGGTGGTTGACCGCGAACGGGATGATCGTCTTGCGCACGGCCGACACCACGGGCTCCTGCGCGATCATGTAGCCGACCCGCAGGCCGGCCAGCCCGTACGCCTTGGAGAAGGTGCGCAGGACGCAGACGTTGGGCCGGTCGCGGTAGAGGGTGAGGCCGTCGGGGAAGTCGTCGTCGCGCACGTATTCGATGTAGGCCTCGTCGAGCACGACCAGCACGTGCTCGGGCACCCGGTCGAGGAACGCCTCCAGCGGGCCACGGCGCACGGACGTGCCCGTCGGGTTGTTGGGGTTGCACACGAACACCAGGCGCGTGCGGTCGTTGACCGCCTCCGCCATGGCGTCGAGGTCGTGGTCCTCGCCGGCCAGAGGCACCATGACCGAGGTGACGCCGGCCAGGTCGGCGAGCAGCGGGTAGGCCTCGAAGGAGCGCCACGCGTAGACGACCTCCACCCCCGGCTCGCCCACCGTCTCGAACAACTGCTGCGCCACCGTGACCGACCCGGCCCCGAGCGCGACGTGCTCGGGCGGCACGGAGTAACGCGCGGCGATGGCCTCGGTCAGCCTCGTCGCCCCGGGGTCGGGATAACGGTGGATCCGCCGCGCCCCCTCGGCGATGGCCTCGACCACGGACGGCAGCGGATCGTACGGAGTCTCGTTGGACGACAGTTTGTACGACCTGCCGTCAGGAGCCGCTACGGCCTTGCCCGGTTTGTACGGGGCCATGGTGTCGAGAATCTGGCGGAAACGAGGCATGGACCCACTGTAGAAGGCCCGGCGCGGCGAAGCACCACCCGGTGCCGTACGCCCCGCGTCAGTCCTTCAGCGTGCGCAACATCGGCGGGTGGAGCAGCTCGGCGGGGCCCCGGCGGTAGAGCTTGGCCGGGCGGCCCCCGTCGCGGGTCGTGGTCGCGCCAGTCTCCACCAGGAAGCCCTCGGCCTTGGTGACCTTGCGGTGGAAGTTGCGCGGGTCGAGCGTCCTGCCCCAGACGATCTCGTAGACGCGGCGCAGGTCGGCCACCGTGAACTCGGGCGGGCAGAAGGCCGCGCCCAGCGGGGTGTATTCCAGTTTGGAGCGGGCCCGCTCGACGCCGTCCTTCATGATGCGGCGGTGGTCGAAGGCCATGACGGCGAGCGAGTCGACCGGCCGCCAGCTCATGTGGGCCTTCTCCGAGGCGGGCAGGTCGGGGGCGAGGCCGAGGTAGGCGACGCTCAGCACGCGCTGGCGGGGATCGCGGTCGGGGTAGCCGTAGGTCTGGAGCTGCTCCAGGTGCACCGGGGCCCCGGGGAGGCCGGCCCGCTCGGACAGGATGCGGTGGGCGGCGGCCGGCAGGTCCTCGTCGAGCTGGATGAAGCCGCCGGGCAGCGACCAGCGGCGCAGGAACGGCGGGTTGTCGCGGCGCCACACGAGCGCGCTCAGCGCCTGGTTGCGGACGGTGAGCACGACCAGGTCGACGCTGACCGGGATGCTCGGGACCATGGCAGGCACGTTACACGCAGCCGCGGACGGGGAGCGAACGCCGCCGCGGCCCCCTGTCAGGTGTCGATCCGCACGTGCAGCGGCTCCGTCGTCGACAGTCCCGACGGCACCTTCACCCCGATCCTGACCCACTCGCCGGCCGGCACCTGCGACCAGTTGAACGGCACCCACGCGGTGGCCATGCCCTCGGGCAGCTCCTCCAGCGGGTCCTCGTCGAGCCACCCGACCGAGGACACCGCCAGCTCCTGGGTGCCGCCGGACCACTGGACGGTGACCGTGGCGCCCTGGAAGTTGTAGCCGCGCACCTCCACGCCGTCCTGGTTGTCACGCCCGCGCCTGATCGCGTCGACCGCGATCGGCCGCCGCCAGTCGGCGATGATCTCCTTCTCCAGCGAGGGGCTGCCGCACGTCATGAAGTCGCTCCACATGTAGGAGACGATCTTCTGCACGTAGCGTCCCGCCATGGTCACGGCCTGGTCGATGCGTTCCTTGTCGGTCTTGCCGCGCGTGCCCTGCGGGGCGCACGGCTGGTCGCCTGACGGCTCGAACGCCTCCACGTTCGCCCACAGCTGCACCTCGTGGCCGGCCATGAGCATCTCTTCACGGGCGATCGACATCTCGCGGTAGTAGTCGCGTGTGGAGCCGTGGTACGCGGTGTCGTACGTCGACTCGCCCACCACCGGGCGCAGCCGTTCGTCGACCTCGTTCTCGCGCTCGTCGGGCCAGAACAGGCCCACCTTGCCGGTGCCCCGGCTGTCCTGCGGCGCGATGATGCCGACGCCCGTCTTCACCAGCGCCCGGAACCCCTCGGCCACCTGCTTCGGCGTCTGGCCGAACGCCACCCGCTTGCGCGCGTCCAGGTAGGGGCTGATCAGGATGGGCTTGCCCGGTAACTCCTGCGCCACGATCCGGTGCTGGTCGGCGTAGACCTCCAGCGTCGGGTTGCCGTCGAGGGTGTCGGACATCTGCACCTCGAACGGTTGGTAGACGCCGCCCAGCGACTCGCGCTCGGCGAAGCGCACGCCGTAGTCCTGAAGGATGCGCCGCGTCAGCGTGGTGAGCGTGCCGATGTGCTTCTTGTTGGCCCTGATCGGCGTCTTGGGGTCGCGGGGCGCGAGCGGCAGCGCGGGGAAGACCCTCATGCCGAACTGGTCGGCCAGGTCGAGCAGCTCCTTCAGGCTGTCCGTGGGCTTGCCTGCGACGAGGATCATGTCGTAGGAGGTGGCCTTGCCGCTGAAGTCGCACGTGGAGTCGTCGGAGCCGTCCGGCTGGGTGATGAGCCGGAAATAGGTGCGCTTGGGCGTCTGAATGGCGTGTTCCATCTCGGGGCAGCGGTACAGGCTCTCACCGAACGACTCGTCGGTGCGGTAGACGTACGTGCGGCCGATCCGGTTGCCGGGGTTGGCCCTCTTGAGGTCCCGTTCGGCGGCGTCGTGACAGGTCAGGCCGTCCTCTTCGCACGCCTCGTAGAGCGGGTCGAGCTCGCCGTCCTTGGTCCTGATCTCGCCGGAGCCGGTGACGGGGCGATACTGCAGGCCGTAGCCGATCCTGATGATCGTGTCGCCGCCGACGCTGTGGATCTCCTGCAGCTGCTTGCGCCAGGTGCACGGGTTGGACTTGGGCGTGATCCAGTAGCCGGTGACGGCGTAGGGGGCCTGCTCCTTGGTCTCGAACGTTCCACACCGGTCGGTGACCGCGCTCACCTTGGGCGTCGGCTCGGTGCTGGACGGCTTGGGCGTCGCCGGCGTGGCGACCGGTTTGTCCGACGAGGAGGGAAGCACGATGATCGCCGCCGCGACCACGGCCACAATGGCCGCGCCCACAGCGAGAAAGATCCAGCGCACGTTCAGGAACCTACCGCCCTTGGAAGAGAACCGTTATCGGGTGACGCCCGCCCACGACTCCAGCTGGGTGACGAACCGCTTGGCTGAGTTGGGCCAGTGGTGGTTGGCTCGGGCCGCGGCGTAGCCGCGGGCCCCCTGCGCCCGTCGTTCCCGCACGTCGTCGCGGAGGGTCAGGACGGCCTGAGCGACCGCCTTGGGGTCCTCCCACGGCACCACGACGCCGCTGTCGTAGCGTTCGACCAGCTCGACAGCGCGCGGGGAGGGGGTGGTGATGACGGGAATGCCGTGGGCCATGTACTCAACGATCTTGGTCGGCATGGAATGCCGGTAGTTGGGCTCGTCGTGGAGTAAGGAAAGCCCCGCGAGCGCCCCGTCGAGCCGCTTGAGCGCCTCGTCGTTGGGCATGAAGTCGCGCCACTCCAGCAGGCCCTCGGTGACGGCCTGGTTGAGCATCGGACGGCTCTGCGGGTCGGCGTACCCGATCAGCTCCACGGCCACGCGGTACGGCTGCAGCAGCTTGGCCACCTCGACGGCCTCGATCACGCCCCTGGCCCGCGACAGCCAGCCGAGATAGACCACCCGGTCGTCGCCGGGAGGGGTCACGGAGTCGGGCACCCACGTCTCGTTGGGGACGATGGGGTGGGCGTGCTTGAACCGGCCCGCGTACGCCGTCTCGGCCAGCATCAGGTGCATGTGCCGTTCGGCGGTGCCTTCCAGCATGCGGGCCATGAAACGGACGGGAGGCCGCAGGGGCGAGGGCAGCCACGGCTTCAGGGAGAGCGTGGCCGGAGTGTCCTCGTGCACGTCCCACACCACGGGCGGCCGGTTGCGCATGCCCCACACGGCGAACAGCAGCTCGGGATCGTGGACCAGGACCAGGTCGACCTTGTCGCGCATGCGCTTGAACAGCCGCCGCGCGGCCCACACCGCGGAAAGGCGTTTGCGCTGAGAGGCCCTGGGCAGGTCGACGCCCGTGACCCAAGGACGAGGGACGACGCCGAAAGCGGTGAACGACGCCGCGTACGTGACCTCATGACCGGCATCCACGAGAGCGCGGATCTGCCGATGCAGAATCCTGGCGTCCTCGGGGTTATGCACCACCGTCATGACGAGCACGTGCACTGCGCGCAGCCCTCCGTCGCTACAGCCGCTCGACGCGTTCACCCTCGGCGAGAACGCCTCGGGTGTCGAGCACGAGCTTGGCCTTCGCCTCGACCATGTCGAGGTCGAACGCGGCGTGCTGCTGCAGCAGCAGCGTCACGTCCGCGTTGGTCACGGCCTCGGCCAGATCCTCCTCACGCGGCACCGCGGTGCCGTCGACCGACCACTCCTTGACGTACGGATCCGCGAACGAGAGCTCGGCCCCCAGCTCCAGCAGCGCTCGCGCCACTGGGAGCGCCGGGGTCTCACGCTCGTCGGCGATATCCGGTTTGTAAGTGACGCCGAGCATAACCACCTTGGCGCCGTTGACGGGCTTTTTGTTGCTGTTCAGCAACCGCTGGACGCGCGCCACCACGTACGACGGCATCCGTTCGTTGATCTCCTGCGCCAGCTCCACGAACCGGAACGGGTAGCCGAGCTTGCGCACGGTGTAGGACAGGTAGGACGGGTCGACGGGGATGCAGTGCCCGCCGACGCCCGGACCCGGCAGGAACTTCTGGAAGCCGAACGGCTTGGTGGCGGCCGCCTCTATCGACTCCCACAGGTCGATGCCGAGCTCGTCGCAGAAGATCGCCATCTCGTTGACGAGGGCGATGTTGACGTGCCGGTAGGTGTTCTCGAGCAGCTTGGCCATCTCGGCCTCGCGGGTGCCGCTGACCGGCACCACCTGCTCGATGAAGCGATTGTAGAAGGCCGTCGCGCGGTCGCGGCAGGTCGGCGTGTAGCCGCCGACGACCTTGGGGGTGTTGTGCAGCCCGAACTTGGGATTGCCCGGGTCGATGCGCTCGGGCGAGAACGCCAGATGGAAGTCCTCGCCGGCGACGAGCCCCGAGCTCTCCAGCAGCGGCCTGGCCACCTCGTCGGTGGTGCCCGGCCAGGTCGTGGACTCCAGCACGACGAGCGTGCCCTTGCCGAGGTTGCGGGCCACGGTCTTGGTGGCGCCCTCCACGGCCGAAAGGTCGGGGCGGTGGTCCTCGTCGAGGGGGGTGGGCACGCAGATGACGATCGTGTTGCTCCTGGCCAGCACGGTCTCGTCGAGCGTGGCGCTGAACCCGTTGGCCAGCATGTGCTCAAGGTCCGCGTCGGTCAAGTCATCGATGTAGGACTGCCCGGCGTTGAGCGCGTCGACCTTGCGGGGGTCGACGTCCACGCCGACGACCCGCAACCCGGCGCCCGCCGCCTCTTTGGCGAGCGGCATGCCGACGTAGCCCAGACCGATGACAGCCAAGTCGATTTCTGTCACAGCCGTGCCTTAGGGAGCCGGATACAACACTTCATGGTCGCAAAGGTTATCTCAACTCCACCTAGCTCACGCCTAATGCGACCGAACCCGTCGTAAGAGACAGCCCACGCGAAGGTCATCATTCGGCAAGTGACCGGTATAGAGCTTGATAAGTCTCGGCAACGCGGCTCCACGTGCGCTTCGCGGCCACTTCCGCCCGTCCCGCCTCACCCATCTCGGCGCGCTTGGCGGGATCTTCCCTGAGCCCGGCGAGCGCCTTGGCCAGCGCGGCGGGATCGCCCGGCGGCACGAGCATTCCGGCGCCGTCGCCGCCGACGAGTTCGGAGAGCGCGGGCAGATCGCTGAGCACGACCGGCTTGCCGAGCGCCATCGCCTCGACCGGTTTCAATGGCGTAACAAGTCGGCACACGCGCAGGTCTTCACGCGGGCAGACGAAGATGTCGATGGCGTCCTGCGCCTGCAGCGCCTCGTCGGGGCCGACCCGCCCCGGCAGCACGGCATCGCGCAGACCCAGCTCGTCGACCAGTTCGAGCAGGTTGTCACGCTCGGTGCCGTCGCCGACGAGCAGCACCCGCACCGGGGTGCGGTCGTCGCGCAGCAGCGCGGCGGCCCGCAGCAGGGTGGCGAACCCCTCGTAGGCGACGATGCTCGACACCGACCCGACGACCATCTCGTCCGGCTCGATGCCGTACGCCCGCCTGAAGGAGGCGCCGTCGTAGTGGGCCGACAGCAGCGAGTCGTCCACGGCGTTGGGTGCCAGGTGGATCTTCTCCCTGGGCACGCCGCGCTCGACGATCTCGGCGGCCATCGTCTCGGCCAGCGTCACCACGGCGTCCGCCTCGCGCATCAGGAACGCCTCGCGCTCGCGCTGGAGCACGTGCCGCTGGCTGCCGACGCGGACCGGGTCGCGCGAGGCCCACGTCTCCTCCAGGAAGCCGCGCACCTCGTAGACGAACGGCGTGCCCGTCCTGTCGCGCACGGCGTGGGCGATGGAGCCGTTGCGGTGGTCGGTGGCGGCGTGCACCACCTGCGGCCGCAGCTCCGTCACCAGCTTGGTGACCCCGTCGGCGCCCCGCGTGATGCGGCCTTGGGTCTCGAACGGCATCTCCCCGTGCCCGTCCGGCAGCAGCCGGTAATAGGGGATGCCGTCGATCTCCTCGTACGGGGCCGCGTCGGCGTGACCCTGCAACATGGGCCAGCCCCAGCTCGTGACCACGTGCGGGTCGATGCCCGCGGCCTTCTGCGAGGTGACGATGCGGTGGGTGCGCACGGTGTAGCCGGCCTGCGTGTACGGCAGCGCGTTGGTGACGACGTGCAGCACGCGGTTCTGGACCCGGGTCAGGAGGGCCACCTTGGGGCCCGGCGGGATCGGGTCGGGGCTGATGGCGGCCAGCTCACCGCGGTAGTAGGCGGCCCTGCGCTTGACGAAGGGGTATTTGGTGTGCGCCTCGAGCACGGCCGCGGCCTCGCTGACGCGGCCGGCGTCCCAGTGGGCCTTGGCTTCGTTCCACGGCCCCTTGACCACGCGCATGCCGAACTTGCGCACCATGCGCCGGGCCCTGCGCGCGGCCGGCCAGGCCACGCTGCCCACGATCGGCCGCATCCTGGGCGGCAGCGTGTCGGCGGCGGCCTGGGCCACGCGAACGGGGTCGGACCTGACCTTCGTCATGACCACCCGGGAAACGATGATCGGGTGCTGGACGAAGCCCTTGAGAAGTCCACCGACGCCGGCACGGGCGGACTTCGCTGAAACCCTGTCGGATGGGCGGGGGGAGTCTTGACGACTGGCGTCGGATGCCACGGTGGGACCGTACCATAGGCAACGTTTTTTCCCTTCCGCTATGAAAGGCGAGGTCAATGAGGGAGAACCCCCTGGTCCTGCACGTTTTGGGTGCTCGTCCCAATTTCGTGAAAGCGGCCCCGGTGGTCCGGGCACTCGGTGAACTCGGCGTGCGGCAGGGCATCATCCACACCGGTCAGCACTACGACGCGCTGATGTCGGACGTGTTCTTCGCCGACCTCGGTCTGCCCGAGCCGGTGGCGAACCTGGGCGTCGGCTCCGGCTCGCACGCCAAGCAGACGGCGGCGCTGCTCGTCGGCCTCGAGGGGGTCGTCCAGGAGCAGGAGCCCGACCTGGTCGTGGTGTACGGCGACGTCAACTCGACCCTGGCCGCGATCCTCGTCTGCGCCAAGCTGGGCGTACGGACCGCGCACGTCGAGGCGGGGCTGCGCTCGTTCGACCGCGGCATGCCCGAGGAGGTCAACCGGGTCGTCACCGACGCGCTGGCCGACGTGTTGTTCGCCACCTCGCCCGAGGCGCTGTCCTACCTCGCCTCCGAGGGCGTGCCCGCCTCCAAGGTGCACCTGGTGGGCAACCCGATGATCGACAGCCTGTACGCCGCCCTGCCCTCGCTGGACCCGGGACCCGTGGTGGAGCAGCTCGGCCTGCCCGGCCGCTACGCCGTGGCCACCCTGCACAGGCCGGCGAACGTGGACACCGCCGAGGCCGCCAAGGAGCTGGTCGACGCGGTCCTCGACGTGTCGCGGCAGATCCCGCTGGTGGTGCCCGTGCACCCCAGGGGCAAGGCCAGGCTGGCCGAGGCGGGCCTGGTCGACGGCGGCTCGATCCGGGTGGTGGATCCGCTGGGTTATGTGGACTTCCTCTCACTCGTACGCGGGGCCGCGCTGGTGGTCACCGACTCCGGGGGCGTGCAGGAGGAGACGACCGTGCTGGGCGTGCCGTGCCTGACCGTACGACCCAACACCGAACGGCCGATCACGATCACGCACGGCACGAACCGCCTGGTCACGCCCGCGCTGCTGCCCGCGGCGGCGGAGAAGTTCCTGGCCGACGGCGCCTCGACGCCGGCGGGCGAGCTGCCCGTGTTGTGGGACGGCCAGGCAGGACCGCGGATCGCCAAGGTGATCTCCGCCTGGCTCAAGGGGGACAACCTGGCCCCTGCCAGTCAGGGCAAACGCCCCGAATAGAGGCCATTTCCGCCGTAGCATGATGTACCTCCGCTGAGCGTTAGGCGTCCCACCATGGCCCCAGAACCCGAAGAACCACCCACCTACCAGCGACTCGGCCCCGTCAACTGGCTGCCCGAGGACCGCAAGGTCGTCGAGCGGTACGAGGCGGAGCTGAGGGAGCTGCGGCGGCGGCTGGAGATCGCCGAGGCCAAGGCCGCCTACGCGAACTGGAAGCTGGAGGCCACGCAGGCCAAGCGCACGTTCAAGCTGGGCGAGGCGCTGGGCTCGAAGAGCCCGGGAAAGATCGTCGAAGCGGTCAGGTCGAGGCAGAAGGCCCCCAAGCCGCCCACGCCCGTCACCGAGGCCATCGAGACGGCGAACAACCGGCCGCCGCTCGTCGAGGTGCCGGCGGTGAAGTGGCCGTCGGGCCCGGTCAACAGGCCCGGTCTGAAGGTCGCGGTGATCCTCGACGACTTCTCCAGGATGGCCTTCCGCTACGAGTGGGACCAGATCGAGTTCGGACTCAAGGACTGGCCGGAGATCTTCGCGGACAAGCGGCCCGACCTGCTGTTCTGCGAGTCCGCCTGGCACGGCAACCAGGGTCGCTGGCGCTACCAGATGACCGGCACCAACGCCCCCAAGGAGCCGCTGCGGGACCTGGTGGCCTGGTGCAGGGGGGAGGGCATCCCCACGGTCTTCTGGAACAAGGAGGACCCGCCGAACTTCGACTTCTTCATCGACACGGCCAAACTGTTCGACTACGTGTTCACCTGCGACGGCGACATGTTGCCGAAATATCGCGAAGTTCTCGGACATGACCGGGTGGACGTGCTCCAGTTCGCCGCCCAGCCCCGCGTGCACAACCCCATCCAGCAGCGCCAGGGCCGCCTGCACGACGTGGTGTTCGCCGGGATGTACTTCCGCGACAAGCACGCCGAGCGCCGCGAGCAGATGGAGACCGTTCTCGACCCGATCAGGGAGCTCGGCCTGCACATCTTCGCCCGAAACGGCGAAGTGGACGAGAAGTACGCCTGGCCGGAGAAGTACCGGCCGCACATCGTGGGCGAGCTGCCCTACGACCGGATGCTGGCCGCGTACCGGATGTACAAGGTCTTCCTCAACGTCAACTCCGTGCTCGACTCGCCGACCATGTGCGCCCGCCGCGTCTTCGAGCTGTCGGCCTGCGCGACCCCCGTCGTGTCGGGATGGTCACGGGCGGTCGAGGAGACCTTCGGCGACCTCGTGCCCATCGCGCGCGAGCCGATCGAGTCGTACAACCAGGTGCTGCACCTGATCAACAGCCCCGAGCTGCGGGCCAGGACGGGCCACCTGGCGATGCGCGAGGTCTTCGACAAACATCTGTTCTCGCACCGCGTCGACCAGGTCCTCCAGGTTCTCGGGCAGCAGGCGCAGCCCCGGTCGCGCTCGATCTCGGTCGTGCTGCCCACCAACCGCGCCTCCCAGATCGAGCACGCGATCTCGTCGGTGGCCCGCCAGATCCACCGGCCGCTCCAGCTCGTCATGGTGCTGCACGGCCTGGACATCGACCCGGTCGTGGTCGCCGACAAGGCCCGCATGGCGGGCATCACCGACGTCGCCGTCCTGCCCGCGGACGCCTCGCTCTCGCTCGGCGCCTGCATGAACCTGGGCATCGCCGCCGCCGAGGGCGACCTGATCGCCAAGATGGACGACGACAACCTCTACGGCGAGCACTATCTGTCGGACCTGGTCAGGGCGTTCGACTACTCCGACGCCGAGCTGGTCGGCAAGGGCGCGCACTACGCGTACTTCGAGGGCATGAACACGACCATGCTGCGCCTGCCCGGCCTGGAGCACCGCTACTCGTTCCTCGTCCAGGGCGGCACGTTCCTCGGCAAGGCCGACATGTTCCGCTCGTACGGCTTCGCGGACATCACCCGCGGCGAGGACACCGAGTTGGTACGGCGGCTGAAGGAGGACTCCGTCAAGATCTACTCGGCGGACCGCTTCAACTTCGTCTACTGGCGCAGCGCCGACGCCTCGATGCACACGTGGCAGGCCGACCACATCAAGCTGACCCGCAACGCGCAGTTCGCCTTCGTCGGCCGCCCTGACGACCACGTGCTCATCTGAGCCGTCACACGACCTGTTCGAGGTTCTTGTCCGCGAGGCGGGCCAGTTCGTACAGGCCCTGCGCCTTCACCTTCTGGCCGACCACGAGCATGCTCATGACCACGGTGCCCCGCCTGATCATGACGGAGCCGATCTGTGCGTTCTTCTCGCCGCCGGCGGCCGAGGTGAGGTAGGCCCGCGACTCGTCGCCCTTGCGCGGCATGTTGAGCGTCCTGGTCCTGTACGTCACCTGTGTGCCTCCCACGTCGGCCGTGTAGCTCGCGCACTGGCGCGGCAGCGGCTTGGGGAAGGACTTGGACGGCAGCGACACCACCGCCTGCGTGATCGAGCCGCGCTCGGCGGCGAACGCGATCACCGCGGCGGGCGCCCCTGCGACGTCGGGCTGCTCGACGTCGAGCTGGGCCGCGCCCGCGCACTCCGGCCGCTGCAGCTTGGCCTGGCGCAGCGCGGCGATGCCCTGCTGGGTGGACTTGAGCTTGCCGAACGCGCCCAGCTCGGGGCCGTACGCGACGTGCATGCCGTCGGGCACCGGCAGCAGGGCGGCGCGGAGCTTGGCCGAGGCGGCGGACGGCGATGACGCGGACGCCGAGGCTGCGGGCGCGGCCGGCTCCTCACCGGAGGAACATCCGGCAAGGGCCAGCATGCCCAGACATATGCCAGAAATGGTCTTAAGCATATACGCTCCAATTCGCTCGCGCGGCATTGTCGGAAACGCTAGAGGACTCGGGGAGTACGCAGCCTGGCAACGTCGCTATTCGCGGAATTCAGTGGCTTCGCGGCGTTTTCCTGTTCTACGGCATATGCGCGAAGCCGGGCATGGCCCTCGATCGTGCTGGTCAGAGGCCCGCCGCAGGCGGACGGAGCCCACCAGGAGGCGCCGAAGGGGTCCTTGCCGGTCACTTGACCCCCCGGTCTGACATTTCGGACGGGTGGCCCGATCAGGCATTCGCCGTAATAGGTCGCGCAAAATGTTTCTCGAACCACTGCGCGGCATGACGCCGCTTTTCGCCCGGCTGCTGAAGATCGCGCCATGGGCTTGAATCCACGCGACCTCGGGATGAACCAGATCATTTCCCGCCGGGACTTCTTCGACGGCATAGCCGTGAGCGCTCTGGGAAGCCCGGCGGCGGCACGTGTGACCCCTGGCGCCCCTGGGCACACTGAGACGCTCCAGAACGCGGCGCACCGGCCGGGCGGCTTCACCGTGCGGGGAGACACCAGTGAGGCGCTCAGCGTGCCGCACGCGCTGCGGGACGGGCGGTTCTGGATTCATGCGGGCACGCCGGAGCCGACGGGCGAGCGCTACGACCTCGTGGTGGCCGGCGGCGGGCGCAGCGGCATGAGCGCGGCCGCCGAATGGCTGCGGCGCGACCCCGGCGCCGCCGTACTCGTCCTCGACAACCACGACGAGACCGGCGGGCAGGCCCGGCGCGACGCGCTGCGCCGCAGGACCCGCCAGGAGCGGCCCGACGGCGTGATGTGCGACGCGGAGACCTTCGGCACGGACACCCTGGTCAGGCTCTCCTCACCCGGATGGGCCGACGCGGTGCCGATCGCCGAACGGGCCAGGCGCGACCTGCGCATGCTCCACGAGGACCCGCCCGACTGGTTCCCCCGGCTGTCGGCGGAGGAGAAGCAGGAGCGGCTCGCCGCGCTCACCTACTCCGAGTTCCTGCTGCGGGTGTGCGGGGTCCACCCCGACGTCGAACGGTTCTGCAGGACCATGCCGTGCCGCGAATGGGCCTACGACACCCGGGCCTTCGGCGCGATCGACGCCTGGGGCTCCGGCTATCCGGGGTTCGGCGGGCTCGGGCTCGACCGGGACAAACCCTCCCGGCTCAACTCGCCCAGCGTGCGGCAGGAATGGCAGGCGAACGCCGGCGCGGGCCGCGTCACCGCGCCGCCCGACGACCGGGCGCGGCTGCGCCTGTCCAGCCCCGTCGTGTTCGCGCGCGACGGCGCACGCGCGGCGACCGTGGGGTATTTCGACGGCCACCAGGTCATGACCGTCGAAGCCGGGTCGGTGATCCTGGCCTGCTGGAGCGCGGTCATCCCCTACCTGGTGCCCGAACTGCCCGACGACCAGCGGCGGGCGCTGCGCTCGGCCGTCAGGGTGCCGCTGCTGCACGCCACCGTACGGGTGCGCGACGCGCGGGCGTGGCGGCGGCTCGGCGTGCTGCGGGTGCGGTGGACGGGCGCGTACTGGGGCTTCTGCGAGTTCGAACCGCCCGCCACCGTGCATCTCCTGGCCACGCCGTGCCGCTCCGAGCTGGGGCCGGGCGCGGGCGCGGCGGCGGGCAGGCGGGAACTGGTCAGGACGCCGTACGGGCGGCTGGAGCACACCATCCGCGACCAGCTCGCCCGGCTGCTCGGCCCCGCCGGCTTCGACCCCGCGGCGGGCATCGAGGCGATCACCGTCGACCGGTGGGGGCACGCGAACGCGCCCGAGTACTGCCGCCCCTGGCACCCCTTCTACCCCGACGGGCCGTTTCCGTCGGACCTCGCGCGAAGAAGGTTCGGCAGGATCGCGATCGCGGGCTCCGACTCCTCGCCCGTCGGCCGCGCGGACGCCGCCGCGACCGCCGCGCTCCGCGCCGTCGAGGAGCTCGCGCGATGAGGCCGTGGCTGCGCGTCTTCGTGACGGGGTTCGCGCTCTGGCTGGCCACCGTCGTCGTCACCGCCTGGACGCGCAACTCCAACCTGGTGCCGACCGTCGTGCTGTTCGGCAGCTTCCTCGTGCCCGTGACGTTCGTGGTCTGGGCGTACGGGCGGGGCCGCTCGCCCCGGGTCACCGTCGAACGGCTGTTCACCGCCTTCGTGGTGGGCGGCGTGCTGGGCGTGCTCGGCGCCTCACTGCTGGAGAGCTGGCTCGTCCGGCCGTCGATCCTCATGTACGTCCTGGTCGGGCTGATCGAGGAGGGCGTCAAACTCGCCGCCCTGATCCTCATCAGCCGTCCCCTCCTCCGGGGATCGCCGTCAACCCGCGAGGAAGCGCCGGGGTCTGGACCGACAAGAGAGGGAGCGCAGCGACCGACCGACGAGGGAAGACCCCGGACCGAAGCGACCGAGCCGCGATCCGAAGGATCGCCGTCAACACAGCCCTCAATACAAGACGGGCTCGTGCTCGGGGCGACGGTGGGGTTCGGGTTCGCGGCGTTCGAGAGCGCCGGGTACGCGTTCAACGCGCTGTTCACCTCCGGGGGCCTGTCGTTGGTGCAGCTCGTCGAGACCGAGGTGCTGCGCGGTATCCTGACGCCGGTCGGGCACGGCCTGTGGACGGCGATCGCCGGCGGCGTGCTGTTCGCCGCGGGCGGGCGGCTCACGGCGCCCGTGTGGCTGACGTACCTGGGGGTCTCGCTGCTGCACGCGCTGTGGGATTCGATGACCGCCATCGCGATCGCCGTCACCCTCGTGCTGACCGGTCAGCCGTGGCAGTTCCGGCTGCTGCGGATCGGCAGGGTGCCGAACGTGACCGACTGGCAGGTGCACGTGTACACCCTGGTGAACTGGGGTGGACTCATCGTGATCTCGCTGGTCGCGCTGGCCTGGTTGGAGAGAATCGTCGCCGCGGCCCGCCGAGAGGTCAAGATCCCGTCCCAATAATCCCGGTAATGAACGGCTTCCCCCCACTGCGCGGGAACCATAAACGGTGCTAGTCTCCTGTGCGATCTTCCGGAGGTGTATTTACACAAGGTGTGGAAATGCCCCCGACTCGAGGTTGGGACATGGGCTCGCGAAACCGGTCAATTCGGTTCAAGATCTTCTTATTGCTACTGCTACCCCTCCTGTCTCTGAGCGCGCTATGGGGTTTCGTCCTCAACCTCACCATGGGCGACACCCAGTCACTACTCCGGGCCGACACGCTCTACCAGACGATCGGTGTGACCTCCACCGACCTGGGATTACAGCTGCAGGCCGAACGTATGCGCTCGATGGAGCCACTCACCGCGGGTGAGCACGCTCAGGTGCTCGGCGGCCAGCGCTCCCGCACCGACAGGGCCGTCCACGACTTCCGCCGGTCCGTCGACGAAGCCGGCGACGCCGTCGACAGCGACCTGCGCCGCCCCATCGGCAACCTCAACGTCGCCCTCGACCGGCTCGCCCAGATCAGGACCGCCGTCGACGGGAACCACGGCAACCCCCTCACCACGCTCAACGCCTACAACCAGGTGCTCGACCAGCTCTTCATGATCTACGACCACCTGGTCACCGTCTCCGACCTGGCCATTTTCCAGCAGGCCTCCTCGACGCAGGCCATGGGCATGGCCAGGGAGTACATCGCCAGGGAACACGCCCTCGTCGTCGGGCTGCTCGACGCCAAGCGGCTCAGCGCGCCGGAGGCGGCCGCCTTCACCGAGTACGTCGCCTCCAGGAAGTTCCTGCACGCGCGCGGCATGGCCGGGCTCGACGTGCGGCTGCGCGAGCCGTACAAGCGGGTCTTCGCCACCGACCCGTTCCTCTCCTTCACCAGCCTTGAGGCGCGCGTCGCCGGGTCGGGCGAACTGCCCGCCAAGGACGACCGCTGGCACGAGATCATCGACCAGCTCACTGCCCAGCTCGACGAGATCAACGCCGAGTCGTCCGCGATCGTGACCGCGCGCGCGTCCGAGGCCGCCACCTCCACCATCGTCAAGATCGCCGTCGCGGGCGGCGTCGGTTTGATCGCGGTGCTCGCGTCGATCATCATCTCTGTACGCTTCGGTCGCCGTCTGGCCGGCGAGCTGGGCGGGCTGCGCTCCGCCGCGGTCGAGCTGTCGCAGACAGGCCTGCCCGAGATCGTGGCGCGGCTGCGCAGGGGCGAGGACGTCGACGTACGGAAGGAGACGAAGGCGATCAAGGTGAGCGGTTCCGCTGAGATCACCGACGTGGCGAGGGCCTTCGGCTCCTTGCAGCGCACCGCCGTCAGCGCGGCCGTCGGCCAGGCCTCGCTGCGGCGCGGCGTCGGCCAGGTCTTTCTCAACCTCGCCCGCCGCAAGCAGGGCCTGCTGCACCGCCAGCTGGCGCTGCTCGACGGCATGCAGCGCCGCACGCACGACCCCGACCGGCTGGAGGAGCTCTTCCGGCTCGACCACCTCACCACCCGCATGCGCCGGCACGCGGAGAGCCTGATGGTGTTGTCGGGCGCCGAGCCGGGACGCGCCTGGCGCAAGCCGGTGCCCGTGATCGACATCGTCAGGGCCGCGGTCGCCGAGGTCGAGGACTACACCAGGGTCACCGTGGAGTCGATGCCGGTCAGCGCGGTCGACGGCGCCGCAGCGGCCGACATCACCCACCTGCTGGCCGAACTGGTCGAGAACGCCACCATCTACTCGCCGCCCGACACCATGGTCCAGGTGCGCGGCGACATGGTGAGCAACGGATACGCCATCGAGGTGGAGGACAAAGGCCTCGGGCTGTCGGCCGGCGAATACGCCCAGTTCAACGCGCTGCTGGCCGCGCCGCCCGAGTTCGACCTGGCCGACAGCGACAGGCTCGGCCTGTTCGTGGTCGCCAGGCTGGCCGAACGGCACGGCATCAACGTGCTCCTGCGACGCTCGCCCTTCGGCGGCACGACGGCCATCGTGCTGGTGCCGCGGACGATGGTGACCGACCAGGCGACACTGGAGGCGGGCGGCGACGGCAAGGCCGCCCTGCCGAGCCGTACGCGGAAGAAGGCGCTCGCGGTCGTGACCTCGGGCACCCACGCCGGGCTGCCCAGGCGGGTGCGTCAGGCCCGTCTCGCGCCGAAGCTCAAGGAAGAACAACCGCCTGAGCCGGAGCCGCAGGCCGAACGCTCTCCCGATGAGGTACGCGACCTGTTCTCCGCGTTCCAGCGGGGAACGCAACGCGCCCGAGAAGAAGCCTCTGAGGAGGGGCCCATGAGTAAGGGGGATGCATGAGTGTGCCGGCCACCAACACCGGTGAACTGAACTGGCTGCTGGACGACCTCGCGACGAGGGTCGCCGCGGTCCGACAGGCGGTCATCCTGTCGACGGACGGCCTGGCCGTGGGCTATTCCAGCGGGCTGACCCGTGACGACGCCGAACATCTGTCAGCGGTGGCCGCCGGGTTCCAGAGCCTGGCCCGCGGCACCGGGCGGCACTTCGGCGGCGGCGACGTACGCCAGACCATCGTGGAGATGGAAAACGCGTTCATGTTCGTCACCGCCGCGGGACAGGGCACCTGCCTTGCCGTCATCGCGGACGCCAGCGTGGACGTCGGCCACATCGCCTACGAAATGGCGATGCTGGTCAAGCGGGTGGGTCAGCACATCAGCACCAACCCACGCGCTGGAGCGTCATGAGCGATAGCCCGCAGTGGTTCGATGAGGAGGCGGGGCCGATCGTGAGGCCCTATGCTCTCATCCGTGGTCGCACGCACTCCTCCGGAGACACGTTCGACCTCGTGGCCACCGTGCGCGTCATCGGCGAACCGACTGACGAGCCCGGCCCAGAACAGCAACTGATCCTGCGGGCAGCACGAAATCCGATCTCGGTGGCGGACCTGGCCGTCGAGATCGACCTGCCCGTCGGCGTCGTCCGGGTCATGCTCGGCGACCTGCGTGACAACGGCCTCATCTCGGTGACGTCGCCCTCGGCTGGAGGGGCGCGCTCGAACGAGCGCATTCTCAAGGAAGTGATCAATGGACTCCGTGCTCTCTGAGGACCCCGTCGCGCTGAAGATTCTTGTCGCAGGGGGGTTCGGCGTCGGCAAGACCACACTGGTCGGGTCGATCAGTGAGATCAAGCCGCTGCGCACGGAGGAGGTGCTCTCCGACCGCGGGATCGGCGTCGACGACCTCGACGGCGTCGAGACCAAGTCCACCACCACCGTGGCGATGGACTTCGGCCGCATCACGATCCGCGACGGTCTCGTGGTGTACCTGTTCGGGACGCCGGGCCAGGAACGGTTCTGGTTCATGTGGGACGAACTGTCGCACGGCGCGCTGGGCGCGGTCGTGATCGCCGACACCAGGCGGCTGACCGACTGCTTCCCGTCCGTCGACTACTTCGAGCAGCGCGGCACGCCGTTCGTGGTGGCCGTCAACTGCTTCGACGGCGCCGCCCAGCACAGCGTCGACGACGTACGCATCGCTCTCGATCTCGAGGACGACGTACCCGTCATGCTCTGCGACGTGCGGCGGCGCAACTCCGCCAAGGAGGTCATGATCACCCTGGTGGAGCACTCACTGCGGACGCTCGCCTCCGCCAACTGACGCGCGGGCCCCGGCTACAGAGCACGCAGGCCGTTGATCACCTCTCGGAGCAGCGACTCCGAGGGGGCGACGGCCTTGTCGCGCGGCGGGCGCACCGTCACCAGGCCGTGGTCGAGCAGGTCGCCCAGCAGCACCCGCACCACGGCCACCGGCAGGCTCAGGTCCGAGGCGACCTCGGCGAGGGGCTTGGCCTTCCCCGTCACGAAGGTCAGCAGCCGGCGGTGCTGGGAGCTGAGCTCCGCCTTGGCGGGCGCGGGCAGCCCCGTCGAGACGACGGTCGCCAGCAGGTCGAGCGCCGACGACGACGTGGGCTTGGTGCGCCCGCGGGTGACCGCGTACGGCCGGACGACCGGCCCCGCCTCCTCGTCGACCCACTCGTGCTCGCGACTCACGATTCGGATCCCCCATCCTGCTCGCTGTCCTGCCGCCCGCGCTGCCAGCCGGACTGGAGCGAGGAGAGCAGCGCCCTGGCTTCCTCGGGTGAGCGTTCGGACACCGGCGGCGCGGGGGGCGGCGTCTCCCTGAGCCGCTGCGGCAGGTTGGCCTGCCGTTCACGCCGCGGCAGCCCCGTCTCAGGCTCCGGCTGAGGGCGTCCGGTCTGCCGCGCACGCTGCGGCAGGCCCGTCTCGCGCTGAGGCTGCTCGACCGTGTCCGGGTCGCGCCGTCGTGGCAGCGCCGCCGGGCCACCGGCCTGGGACTGCAGCACCGCCGCGCGCCCGTTCCCCTGAGACTGCTGCGGGACGGCCGCGGGGCCGCTCCCCTGGGCCACGGCCCTTCTGCTGGTACGGATCCGGCGCGGCAACTCGCCCGGCCCTGTCGGCTCGTCCCTGACGACCGACACGGACACGGGCTCGAACTCCATCGGCTGCACGGGCGTGGGGATGGGCTCCACCAGCGATCCGGGCACGAGCACGATGGCTGTCGTGCCCCCGTACGGTGAGGGTTTGATCGTGACCTTGACGCCGTGCCTGGCGGCGAGCATGGCGACCACCGCGAACCCCAGCCGCTCGGTCTGCGCGGGGTCGAACTCGGGCGCGCTGGCCAGGCGTTCGTTGATGGCCCTGCGGGTGTGCTCGTCCATGCCCAGGCCGCGGTCCTCGATCTCGACCGCGAAGCCCTTGCCGACCATCTCGCCGCGCACGGAGACCTCGTTGCCGGGGGAGGAGAACGCGGTGCCGTTCTCGATCAGCTCGGCGAAAAGGTGCATGAGGTCGGCCACGGCGGTGCCGGAGACGCCGCACTCGGACATCGGATAGACGCGGACGCGGGTGTACTCCTCGACCTGGGCCGCCGCGCCGTTCAGCACGTCCTCCATCGGGATGACGCCGCGCCACCTGCGGCCCGCCGAGCCGCCGGACAGCAGCACGAGGCCCTCGGCGTGGCGGCGCATGCGGGTGGTGAGGTGGTCGATCTTGAACAGCCGCTCCAGGGCCTCCGGCTCCTCCGTCTGCCGCTGCATCTCGTCCAGCAGCCGCAGCTGGCGCTGGAGCAGCGACTGGCTGCGCCGGGCCAGGTTGCGCAGCGCCTCCGCCACGCCGTCACGCAGCTTCGCCTGCTCGACGGCCGCGTCCACGGCCGTGCTCTGGACGCTGTCGAACGCCGCGGCGAGGTCGCTGACCTCGCTGGTCGAGTTCTCGCCCACCTTGATGGGCGGGGCCTCGGTCGCGATGTCGACGCTCTCGCCCTTGCGCAGCTTCGCCACGACCTCGGGCAGCCTGATCTCCGCCAGGTCGAGTGCCGTACGGCGCAGCGCGGCCAGCTCGCGGGTGATGCGGCGGCCGACCCTGATCGAGATGAAGACGGAGAACACGACCGCGATCAGGCCGAGCGCGCCCGCGACGGCGGCCCGCACCAGGATGCCCACGCCCGCGGGCTCCATCCTGGCGAGCAGCTTGTCGCCGGTGCCGCCGATGGCCTCCCGGTATTCGGCCTGCACCTGGTCGGAGATGCCCCGCCAGAGCTGGATGTCCACCCGCTGGCCGCCGATGTAGCCCTCCAGGAGGTTCTCCATCGTGACGTAGCGGGGCGAGTAGTACAACTTCTCGAACGGCGCCCGCAGCTCGGTGTCGAGGTTGGCCAGGGCCTGGGGATACAGGTACGTCCTGGCGCCGTCGATCCTGGCCAGCATGTGGGTCTCGTGCATGGTGGCGCGGCCGTTCGTGGCCACGATCAGGGCGTGCTCGCGGCTCAGCAGCTCACGCGCCTGGTCGGCGGCGATCAGGCCCTGCCCCTGCAGGGACAGCTCCAGGTCGGTGCTGACCACGAGCCTCGAATACAGCAGGTGAATCTCGTCGGAGACCTTCGAGTACTCCGTGACGAGGTTGCTCGCGACGAACCTGCGGTCGTCCACCTTGCCCCTGATCTCGGGCAGCCGGTCGGCCTCCGCGAGCACGGTCTGGAGCTGGGTCCGCATGTCCTGGGTGAGGGCGTCCTGGGTGTCCTGCGCCAGCGCCTCTTCACTCAGCTTCTTCCTGGCCGCGTCGACCTTGCCCCGCGCCTGCTCCAGCGCCTCGGGGTCCCGCGTCACTCCCGCCAGCCGCTCCGCCGAGGCCAGTCGCTCGGCCTGCAGGCTGGACACCAGGTTGTCGGCGTTGTTGATGACACCGGTCCAGAGGGTCTCGACCTTGAGCAGGTTGAGCGCCTCTCCCGACGTGGTGCTCGCGGCGAAGCCCCAGAGCGCGATCAGGGAGACCAAGGGGATGACGAGCAGCGTCGAGATCTTGAATCTGATGGATCTGCCCGATGCCATGACACCTGCTCCCGGATAGAAGATCGCGGGAGAGAATAGCATCCATACGTATGGTTTTAAGATCAACTAGCGATAAATCTGTGATATGCCGGGAAATTGGCGGCCTTCGCGACACTCGGACGCCAGGTCAGCCACGCCAGCCATCCCGCGAGCACCGCCAGCAACGACACCTCCGCGGCCAGCAGCAACCGCTCCACCAAACCGATCAACACCCCCTCGCCCGGCAGCGCCACATACGTGATCGCCAGCAGCCCGAACCCGCCCGCCAGCGCCACCCACTCCACGGCCCGCGCGACGGGCTTCCACGCCGCGTGCGCCGTCAGCCGCGGCACCAGCAGCGCTCCCGCGGCCGGCAGGCTCACGAAGGCCGCGACCGACGCGTACCTGTGGATCTGCGCCGCCACGTCCAGATCCTGGCCGATGGGTGTGGTCGGGATGATCGCCGCCACGATCAGCGCTCCCGACCACACCATCAGCAACCGCCCGGGCATCCCCCGCACGGGCGCCCCCGCGGACCGCAGCCCCGCCAGCAACACCAAAGACCC
>NZ_SMJZ01000144.1 GCF_004348345.1 Nonomuraea longispora | reverse complement strand
GCACCCGCCCTGCCCTCGGCCACGACCTGTTCCAGGACGCCCTGGCGGCGGTGGCCGACGTGTTCAGCCGCGCGGTGGCGCACGCCGTCCTGGCCGCGACCGGCCGCGAGGGCGCGCCCGCGTACCTCGACGTGTTTCCCAGCGCCCTACGGAAAGAGCCATGAGCATCGAGCAAGCCTGGCCCGCCGGACTGCCCATCGGCGACGGATGGGCCGAGACCGCGGTCACCACCGACGTGATCTTCCCCTACGACGGAAGCCGGGTCGCCGCGGCCCCGCAGGGCACGGCGGCGCACGCCCGGCAGGCGCTCGACGCGGCTCTGGCCGCCGCCCCCGCCATGGCGGGGCTGCCCTCGCACGCCCGGCGTGCCGCGCTCACGCACGCCCACGACGCGCTGGAGGCGGCCCGCGAGGAGTTCGAGCGGCTTCTCGTCCTGGAGACCGGCAAACCGCTGGCCGACTGCAAGGTCGAGGTCGCGAGGACGCTGGTCACGCTGGCCACGGCCGCCGAGGAGGTCGCCAGGCTGCACGGCGAGACCGTGCCGCTCGACCTGCTGCCGTCGGGGGAGGGGCTGATCGGGTTCTGGACGCGCCGGCCGATCGGCGTCGTCGTCGGCATCACCGGTTTCAACTACCCGCTGCTCCTCGCCGCCCACAAGATCGCCCCCGCCGTGGCCGCCGGCTGCCCTGTGATCGTCAAGCCGGCGCCCGCGACCCCGCTGGCCACGCTCTGGCTGGTCCATCTGCTGCGCTCGGCCGGCGCGCTGCCTCCGGCCGCCGTGCAGCTCGTCACCGGGGACGTCGAGGTGGGCAGGACCCTGGTGGAGGACCGGCGGATCGGCGCGGTCTCGTTCACCGGCTCGGCCGCTGCCGGCCACGCCATCGCGCGCGGCGCCGCCCCCACCAAGGTGCTGCTGGAGCTCGGCTCCAACGCCGCGCTCGTGGTGGCGGCCGACGCCGACCTGGAGGCGGCCGCCGACGCGGTCGTGCGCGGCGGCTACTACGCCTCTGGCCAGGCGTGCATCTCGGTGCAGCGGGTGCTGGTCGAAAAGCCCGTACGCGACCGGTTCCTCGCCCTGCTGGCCGAGCGCGTCAGGAGCGTCACCGTCGGCGATCCCCGGCTGCCGGGCACCCGCGTCGCCCCCCTCATCGACGAGGCCGCCACCGACCGCGTGCTCGCGTGGATCTCCGGTTCGGGGGTGGAGCCGATCGCCGGCGGGCACCGCGTCGGCCGCGCCCTGGCGCCCACCGTGCTCGCCGACGTCCCCGACGGGGCCGCCGCCTGGGACGAGGAGATCTTCGGTCCTGTGGTGTGCGTGCGTACCGTGCCCGACCTCGACGCCGCCTTCGCCGCGGTCAACGCCTCACGGTACGGCCTGCACGCGGCGGTCTACACCCGGTCGCTGGCCACGGCGTTCGCGGCCATCGAACGCATCGAGGCCGGGGGAGTGGTGGTCAACGACGTGCCGGGCTTCAGGGCGGACAACATGCCGTACGGCGGTGTGAAGGACTCTGGCTCCGGCCGTGAGGGCCCGAGGTTCGCGATCGAGGAGCTGACCGTCACCAGGATGGCCATCATCCGGCCGCAGGCGTGACCCGCCTTCGCCGCCTCTGGCAGGCGGCGTGGGCGGCTGCGCACAGAAGCGCCGCAAGGCGGTTCTCCTGCATCCTGCGCAGACTTCGCCTGCGCGACCGCACCCGGCTCGCCATCCACATCGCCGGGTCGTCCGACACCTCATCCGTGCCGCCGGATCGGCCGGTCGCCGCGGGCCCACCCGTCCGCATGCGCCGGGACCCTGGGGCGGGGTCAGTTCGGGGGGTCGAAGCGGCCGTCGACGGCGGTCCAGCCGCCGTCCACGTACAGGACCGAGCCGGTGACGAAGCTGGCCGCGTCGCCCGCCAGGTAGACGACCGCGCCGGCCATCTCCTCGGCCCCCGCCCACCGGCCGAGCGCGCTCTTGGCGGCGTACGCGTCGTACCAGCCCGGGTCGTTCTTGATCTGCTCGGTCAGCGGCGTCTCCACCACGCCCGGCGCGATCGCGTTCACCCGCACCCCGTGCGGCCCGAACTCGGCCGCGGCGGTCCGCAGCAGCTGCACCAGCCCGGCCTTGGTGGCGGAGTAGACGCTCTGCCCTGGTTCGGTGACGGACGCCCGGATCGAGGCGAACCCGATGATCGAGCCGCGCCCCCGCTCCACCATGCCCGCGCCGAACGCGCGTATCACGTCGAACGAGCCCCGCAGGTTCAGCCCCACCACCCGGTCGAACTCTTCGCCCGTGTAGTCGAGCAGCCGTTTGCGCACATTGGTGGCGGCGGTGAACACCAGGACGTCGGCGGGCTCCTCGTCGGCGAGGCGGCGTACGGCCTCGGGGTCCAGGACGTCGACCAGCCGCGCGCTGCCCGCGCACCGCGCGGCGGTCTCCTCGGCCGCGGGCAGGTCGCGGTCCGCGCACACCACGGAGGCCCCGTGGGCGGCCAGCGCCAGCGCCGCCTCCCTGCCGATGCCGCTTCCCGCCCCGATCACCACGGTCCGCCGCCCGTCCAGGCGGAACAGCGCGTCATATCTCATATGAGGCACCCTAGTCACTGGTCAGACCAGTGCACCAGGTCTCGCTCCACGCGGCTGACCGACGGACGCCGGTCAGCGGGACGGCCGCCAGGCTGAGCGCAGCAGTTCGTACTCCACCTCACCCTGCTCCGACCCCTCGATGAGGTCGGGCCAGTCCTGGAAGAACGTGCGGACGTACGTCAGCCCGCACCTCTCCATGACCCGCCGTGACCCGAGGTTGACGGCCATCGTCTGAGCGAACACCCGGCGGGCGCCCAGCTTCTCGAACGCCTCGCGGATCAGCGCCCGCGAGCCCTCGGTGGCGTACCCCTTGCCCCAGGCCCACTTGTGCAGGCGGTAGCCGAGCTCGGGTTCGTCGGCGGGCATGCCCCGGGGAGCACGCAGGTGGAACCAGCCGATGAACGCCTCCGAGGACTTCTCGTGGGCGGCGAGGAAGTCCGCCGCGATGAACGCGGGCAGCGTCTCCCCGGTGATCACCTCGCGCGGCGTCGGCCTGCCGCCGTTGAGGTAACGCATGACCTCGGGATCGTTGTGCAGGCCGAAGAGCAGGTCCTCGTCGGCCTCGGTGAAGCGGCGCAGGACCAGCCGCTCGGTCTCCAGGTGAACGTTCACGGGAAAACGGTAGCCAGCCGGGTCGTACGAGCTCGACAGGTTTTCGCGCGGCGCGCGACGCCCTCGCAGGCGCCATCCAGGCTACCTGTGGCGGTCCGGGCGGGCCGTGGCTCTGCTGCGCCGCGCTGTTGAGCTCGGCGTCACGCCGCATGACGGTCACCGTGCTCAGGGTGCGGGGAACGGATTCCGTAAGGCGGCTTGCGGAAATTTCGTAAGGGAGCTTACGATCTGCGGATGATCGACACGGAACGGCCCGCGTACGACGAACTCGTGGCCCGCCTCGGCGTGCCGCTCGGCGTGGAGGACGCCCGCGCCCGCTGGGGTTCGCTCGTGCGGGAGGCCAGGAGCGGCACCACCACGCTGATCACCCGCGAGCGCTGGGAATGGGCCGCGCTGGTGCCGCTGTCCGCGGTGCCCGGAGTGCTGAGCGGCCTGCCGCTGGTGCCGCTGTCGACGGCCCGGGCCAAGCTCGGCGACCTCGTACGCCAGGTCGCGCATCCGTACGAGCACGAGCCCGTGCTGCTGTCCCGGCACCGCAGGCCCGTGGCCGCCCTGGTCGCGGCCGCCGGGTTGACCGACGGCTCCGCTCCGCGCACGCTGCCCACCGCCGACGTGATGCTGCTCGGTGGCGGCACCATCGTCCTCGCCCTCGACGCGCACGGCCGGATCACCGCCAGCGTGCGCGACCAGGGGGGCGCCGAGGTCGCGCTCGGCACGGGCGACAGCATCGAGCAGGCCCTCGACGCCCTGGAGAACGGCTGATCAAGCTGGTTGGACCACCGCGTCGGGCCCGGGGAAGACGAGGTGCTCGCTCCCGTCCTCGAACCTGACGACGTAGGGCGGAGTGCCGTCAGGGCCGCGGACCTCGATGATCTCGCCCTTCCTGTCTCCCTGGCCCACGACATGACCATGGACGATCAGCACGTCGCCGACGCGTGCCTGCATGGTGACTCCCCTCGGCCGGCTCTGAAGGCTCATCTCCACACTGCACCAGGCGCGCGGCCGCGCAAAGGCGACTGGCCGTGCGGGCGGGCGGGTCAGCGTGCGAGCTCCTCCACGATGCCCGTGAAACCCTCCTCGCCGCGGCCGTCGGCGATGCGCCGCTCGACGAACGTCAGGAGCTCTTCGAGCTGGGCGGTGCCGAGCTTGGCGGAGGCACGCAGCCGGACGAGGTGCTCCAGCACCGGCGCGTGCTCGGTGAGGGAGGCCGGGCCGCGCGGGTAGGCGCGGTCGCGGACCTCGCGGGCCGTCTCCTCGGCCGCCGCGACGACGTACCCCATCTGCTTGGCCGCGAACGGCGCGAACGTCTCCGGCGGGACGCCCCCGCCGCCGCCGGCCAGCGCGAGGGAGTTCAGGTAGGCGAACGTGGTGTCGTACCAGAGGCCGAGCAGCGCGAGGTCGTACAGCCCGGCCTGGCCGGGGTCCCCGCCGGCGTGGTGGGTCGTCCCGAGGGGCTCCAGCGCCGGGCGGCAGTCGGCGAACACCCGCGCCGGGCCGCTGTAGATGAGCGTGGCACCCGGCGTGCCGAGGTCCGCGGGGCTCGCCTGGATGACGGCGCCGAGGTGGGCGGCGCCGTGCTCACCGGCCGTCGCGGCGGTCTCGCGGGCCTCGTCGGGGGTGCCGGTGCTGAAGTCGACCACCGTACGCCCGGCCGCGGCGGCGCCCCCGGCGGCCAGCACCTCCATGACCGCGTCGTGGCCGGTCAGGCAGAGGACCACGAGATCGCTCGCGGCCATCGCGTCGGCGACCGTGCCCGCGTGCCGCGCCCCGAGCGCCACGAGGGGGGCGGCCTTGGCGGGGGAACGGTTCCAGACCGTGGTCGTGTGCCCGTGCTCCAGGAACGTCCGGGCCAGGGCGCCGCCCATGGCGCCGAGGCCGAGCACCGTCACGGAGAGTTCGTTCATCGGGGGTCCTCCTCATAACATTACGGGTCGTAACGTAACATAAGAGCTAGAATCGGAACCGTGCAACCACGTCAGGAAGGGCGGGCCCCTCGTGCCGGCCGCCCGCGCGACCCGCAGATCGGCCGTACGGTGCTGGACGCGACGCTGGCCGTGCTGGACGAGGCCGGCTACGCCCGGCTCACCATCGAGGAGGTCGCACGCCGGGCGGGCGCGACCAAGCCGGCGATCTACCGCCGCTGGCCCGACCGGCGGCGCCTGGTCCTGGCCGCGCTGGCGACCAGGCTCGGCACCGCCCGCACGCCCGACACCGGCTGCACGCTCTGCGATCTCAACGAGGGCATCAACGTCTTCGTCGCGGCGTTCCGCCGGATCAGGCCCGGCGTGCTGGGGCCGCTGTTCGCCGACTGCGCGGCCGAGCCGCGGGCGCGCGAGACGTTCATGACGACGTTGTTCGAGCCGCCGAGGGCGGCGGTGGCCGAGATGATCGAGCGTGCGGTCGCGCGCGGCGACCTGCGCGCCGACCTCGATCGCGACCTGGTGCTCGACCTGCTGGGCTCGCTGGTGCACTACCGCGCGTTGTTCGGGCACGCGCCGATCACGGCGGAGCAGGTCGAGAACGCCGTCGCGACGGTCCTCGGCGGCATCGCCACCGACTACCCGGCCCTGCTGGCGCACAGCCGCCAGGTCACGGGCGATCCCCGTACGCACACCGCCCACGGATAGCCCTCTGTGTCCGCGTCGCCTCCGGCATCCCGTGCCGGGGCGTCGTCGTGCTGTCCGGGAAGGAGCCGGCGGAGGCCTGGTCGGGCCGATCTTCTTTCCGGGGTTCTCAAGGTAGCCTAGGAGCTCTAGGTTTAAGCCTAAGCTCAATAGGCTGGGCGACCGGTCAACCGCGAGCGTGCACTACGAGCTGCGTGGCATCGTCCGGAGCACGCTCGACGATCCCGAGGCCCGAGTTCTACCCCGGACTGCCCGAGCAAGAGGTCGCCCGCCGCCGGGCCGCGCAGACCGCCGCACTGGCCGCGGGGCCGGCCGTGCTCACGGGCGAGCAGGTGGAGGCGATGTGCCGCCGGCTCACGGGTAGACAATAGATTGCCCTTATGTCTTAACAAAGCGTTGACATGCCGTTCATCTGATGGATAGAAAGCATTAACCATTCAGACGGGACGGAGGCGGGCACCGCATGATCGGCCGGACCGAGCTGCTTTCGGTGGCGAACACCCTGCCGGAGCCGGCGTTCGACCTGCACTATCTGCACTATCCGCTCGACGTCCCCGGCGGGGTGGCCGAGCTGGAGCTGGTGCTGGAGTACGACAAGATCGTCGACGTCGTGCAGATCTACGCGGTGCTTCTGGAGCCCGACGGCACGTTCCGCGGCCACGTCCAGTGCCCGGGAGGTCCGGGCCCGCGCCGGCTGGTGATCAGGGTGGGCACCGACGGAGCCGGTCCCGGCTGCGTCGCCGGGCCCGTCCCTGCCGGCCGCTGGACCGTACGGCTCGACCTCGACCGGCACAAAGCGGCGGCTCCGTACACCCTGACCGTGCACGCGACGACCGGGCTCGCCGGCGGAGAGGCGACCCTGCCGGCAGGCCGGGAGGCGCGGCGCCGGGAGCCCATCGGCGGGACCGGCTGGTACCGCGGCGAGCTGCACAGCCACTCCACCCACTCCGACGGCCGCCGGCCGGTCGCCGACCTGGTGCGCGCCGCCAAGAAGGCGGGCCTCGACTTCCTGGCCGTCACCGACCACTTCACCGCCGCCCACTGGCCCGACCTCGACGACCACCACCCCCACCACTCCGACGACCGCGCCGGACACGACCGCGCCGGACACGACCGGGACGGGCGCGACGGTCACGGTCGCGACGGCATTGTGCTGCTGCACTCCATGGAGCTGACCAGTCACCGCGGTCACGCCAACCTGCACGGCCTGACGCGCTGGGTCGACACCTACGTCGACCGTCCCGGCCACACCATGGTGGACGTGGCGGCCGATGTGCACGAGCAGGGCGGCCTGGTCTGCGTCAACCACGCCTTCAGCGGCGACCAGGCCTGGCGGCGCTTCGACACCCCCTGGGACGCCGTCGATCTCATCGAGATCGCCCACCTGCAGCAGGGCGCCAACAACGACGCCCAGATCGGCCTGTGGGACCGTCTGCTGACCTCCGGGCACCGGGTGATCGGCGTGGCGGGCAGCGACTGTCACGACCCGTCCGGCCCGGAACAGGCGCTCGGCCAGGTGGTCACCGTCGTGCACGCGGACGAGGGCAGCGAGCGCGGCGTCGTCGACGGCCTGCGGCGCGGGCGCGTGTACGTCTGGCGGGGCGCGGACATCGACATGCAGGTCAACGGCGCCCCCATGGGCGGAACCGCGACGGCGGCCGGCGGGCGGGTCCAGGTGGACGTGGACGTGCGGGCGGACGAGCCGGTCGTGGTGTTCGTGCTGCGCGACGGGCTGCTCATCAACGTCGTCCCCGCCGCCGACAAGCCGGGGGCGTGGCAGCGGATCACCGTCGAGGACCGGCTCCGGGCAGGCCCCGATCTCGGCGCCTGCTACCGGGCCGAGGTCCACGCCGACCCCGGCAGGAACGATCCCCAGTTCTGGGCGAGCTCCCTCCGGGACCACAGCTCGCTGCGGGCCGCGGGCAACCCGGTCTGGGTGCGCCCCGACGGCTGAAACCCCTCGTGTCAGGAGACAGTTCATGCGGTATGCCACGACGCTCGGCGCCGGTCTGCTCACACTGGCCCTCACGGGCTGCGCGGGCGTGCTGACCAACAACGCGACCGCGGGCCAGAGCGGCGACGACAACACGGTGACGCTCTATGCGGTGAGCGGTCCCGAGGTGACGGATCCGATCCTCGGCGCGTTCAAGTCCAAGCACCCCGGCATCAAGGTCAACAGGATCGGCCTGCCGGGGACGGGAGAGGCGTTCGCCCGGGTGCGGGCCGAGAAGGACCGGCCGCTCGGCGACGTGATCTGGGGCGGCTCGTCGGAGCTGTACACCGCCAACGCCGACCTCATCGCCCCCGTCGAGCTGCCGAACGACGCCGCCACCGTGGCCAAGGACCCCGACCACATCTGGCACGCCACCGACCTGCTCTTCCAGGCGATCGCCGTGAACACCGACAAGTTCCCCGACGCGGCCGGGCACCCGAAGACGTTCGCGGACCTGGCGGAGCCGGGGTACGCGGGTGGGAAGGTGGGTTTCGCGACACCCAAGTCCTCGGGCACCTCCTACAGCCTGCTCACCACCATGGTCACCCTGCACGACTGGGACTACGTCGATCGTTTCGTCAAGAACGCCCGCATGCTCGATGGTTCGACCGCGATGTTCAACATGGTCAAGGACGGCGAGGTGGGCACCTCGTTCATCAACGAGGACCTGGGCGCCAAGTGGATCGACGCCGGCGCGAAGATCAAGCTGATCTACCCCGAGGACGGCGTGTCCGGCCAGATCGGCTCCGCCGGCGTCATCAAGGGCGCCAAGCACGAGGCGGCCGCCAAGACGTTCGTGGACTTCCTCATGTCGAAGGAGGCCCAGCAGATCATGGTCGATGAGGTGCAGCGCCGTTCCTCGCGCGGCGACGTGCCCGCGCCGAAGGGCCTGCCGCCGGTCGAGCAGCTCAAGCGGGCCGACGTCGACGAGAAGTGGGCGGCGGAGAAGAAGGACGAGATCCTCGCCGAGTTCGACGACGCCGTCAAGAGCGCGGGCTGATGGCGGCCTCCACGACCGCGCGAGGACGGCCGGGCCGCCGGCCCCGGTCGAACTGGCGCGACCCGTGGCGGCTCGCCGGGCTGGCCGCGCTGCTCATCCTGCTGATCTTCATCGTCTACCCGCAGTTGTGGATCGTCAGGGCGGCGTTCACCGACGACGCGGGCGCGTTCACGCTCGCCAGGTTCGGCGCGTTCGTCACCGACGCGCGGTTCACCGAGCCGCTGGTGCACAGCGTGGTCGTCAGCCTGTCGGTGGGCGCGGGCGCGGCGTTGGTGGCGGTGCCGTTCGCGTTCGTCATGGCGCGTTACCGCATCCCGGGCCGGCAGGGCCTGCTCACCATGCTCACGATGGCCACCACCTCGCCGCCGTTCCTGGGCGCGTACGCGTGGCTGCTGCTGCTCGGCAGCGGCGGCATCATCACCAGGGCCGCCAGGGAGGCCGGCCTGCCGCTGCCGTTCGAGTCGATTCTCGGTGTCGGCGGCATCATCTGGGTCGGCGTGTGGTTCACCTTCGCCCTGATCTTCCTCATGGTGTACGACGCCCTCAGGGCGGTGGATCCGGCGCTGGAGGAGGCCGCCGCGTCCGTCGGGTCGACGCCGTGGCGCACCCACTGGAGGGTGACGCTGCCCCTTGCCGTGCCCGCCATCGCCACCGGCTGCTACCTGGCAGCGATGCGGATATTTGCGGACTTCGGTACGCCGATGCTGATCGGCGGCGGCTACTCGATGTTGCCGGTCGTGGTCTACCAGAACTTCATGTCCGAGGTCGCCGCCAGTCCCGGCGTGGCCGCCACGGCGAGCCTCATGATGGTGCTCGTCTCGGGGCTGGCGCTGGTGGCCCAGCGCAGGATCGTGGCCAGGCGCTCGTTCGCCGTGACGGGAGGCAGGGACCAGCCGCTGCGCGAGCTGCGCCGGGGCCCCAGGGCGCTGGTGCTGATCGGCGTCTGGACGGCGCTGCTGCTCGGGTTCGTGCCGCACCTGGTGGTGCTGCTCACCAGCTTCCTGCGCTGGCAGTCGGGCATCCTGCAGTGGGAGCCGACGCTGGAGAACTACCGGCGGCTGTTCGAGGAGTCGCTGCAGCCCATCGTGCTGAGCTTCGTCTTCGCCGGCATCGCCTGCCTGATGGCGCTCGTGATGGGCGTCGTGGTGGCCTACATAGTGGCGCGCAAACGGTTCAGGGTCTCCGGCCCGCTGCTGAACAACCTCGTCATGGTGCCGTACATCCTGCCGGGCACGGTCTTCGCGATCGGGTTCATCCTGGCCTTCAACCACCTGCCCGTCATCCTCACCGGCACCGCGTTGATCATCGTGGTGGCGTACTTCATCCGGCGGCTGCCGTACGTGATGAAGTCCATCGAGGCCGCGCTCGGTCAGGTGCACCCGTCGCTGGAGGAGGCCGCGATGAGCGTGGGCGCGCCGCCGCGGCGCAGCTTCCGCGACATCGTCGTGCCGATCATCAGGCCCGCCGTCATCTCCGGCGGCACCGTGGGATTCCTGCAGATGATCACCGAGCTGTCGGCCACGGTCATGTTGTACGCGGTGCCCTGGGTGACCATGACCGTGGTCATCTTCACCAACGCGATGCAGCCGGGCAGCCCGTTCGGCGTCGCCTCGGCCATGACCACGGTGCTGCTCGTCTCCGTCTACGTCCCGCTCTACCTGCTGCGCCGTCGCTACAAAACGGTCTCCCTGTGATCCGGAGCTCATCAATGGACATCAGCATCGAAGGGATCTCCAAGACGTTCGGGGAGACCACCGCGCTCGAGTCGGTCGACCTGTCGGTGCCGTCGGGGCGGCTGGCCACCCTGCTCGGCGCGTCCGGCTGCGGCAAGACCACGCTGCTACGGATCGTCGCCGGGTTCGAGACCGCCGACACGGGCGCCATCCGCTTCGGCGAGCGCGACATCGCCAAGGTCCCCGTGTGGAAGCGCCGCATCGGGTTCGTCTTCCAGAGCTACGCGTTGTGGCCGCACATGACGGTCGCCGAGAACGTCGCGTACGGCCTGCGCCTGCGCAAGCTGTCCAAGGAGGCCGTCGCGGACAAGGTCGCCGCGGGCCTGGCCATGGTGGGGCTCACCGGCAGGGAGCGGCACCGTCCCGGCCAGCTCTCCGGCGGCCAGCAGCAGCGCGTGGCCCTGGCCAGGGCGCTCGCCCTCGAACCCGACGTGCTGCTCATGGACGAGCCCCTGTCCAACCTCGACGCCAGGCTGCGCGTCGAGATGCGCAGGGAGATCCGCCGCATCCAGCAGGAGACCGGCATCACCGCCGTCTACGTCACCCACGACCAGGACGAGGCCCTGGAGATCTCCGACCTGGTCGCCGTCATGAACGGCGGGCGGGTGGAGCAGATCGGCGCCCCCGAGGACGTCTACGAGCGGCCGGGGACCACGTTCGTGGCCTCGTTCGTGGGCAGCGTCACGCTGTTGCGCGGCCAGGTCACCGACGACGGCGAGCTCGCGCTCCCCAGCGGCGGCAAGGTCGGGTTCGGCCGGCCGCTCGGCCAGGCCGGGGCCGCCGTGCACGTGGCGCTGCGGCCCGAGGACCTGCGCATCGTCGAAAACGGCCAGGCCCAGTTCACCGGCAAGGTCGTGCGCAGCAGCTTCCAGGGCAGCTCCAGGGAGTCGGTCGCCGAACTGCCCGGGGGCGAGCTGCTCTCCTTCGAGCACCGCCGCCCGCTGCCCACCGGCGCCACCGTGGGCTTGGCGGCCGACCGCTTCACCGTGATCGGCCAGGACACCGGCGTCGCCTGAGCGTTTGAGGAGCGGTCGTCTCATGCGCAGAGGTCCGCCGCCGTCGTGCGACGACTACCGCTCGCACGTGCCCGGCTGGTGGCCGCGGCTCCACCCCTACCAGCGCTGACGCGCTCCGGGAAACCTCGGGCATCCGGCGGTCGTGACTCTGCGTGAGTTCCCGGGTCAGAAAACTGGAGTTCCAAGGTCGGAACCGGTTTGACGGCCAGTGAGAGATGTGGTCGGCTCGTTCCCTATGTTTCTGATGGGATGAATTGAACCGGTCCGGGGAGAACGCTACATGCCGCACGCCTTGCTGCGCGTGCTCGCTTCGACGTCCATCGCAAGTGCCGCAATCCTGGTGGCCGTGCCGCCGGCCGCCGCACGAACCGAGGTCGCACCAGCGGGGGTCGCATCAGCCGCAGTCCACGGGGAAGCGGCGAAGGCCCGTCCCGTGCCCGCCGTGCAGGAGCCGGCGCCCGCCACGGTCACCGTGCCCACCCGCGAGTCGCTCGCGCTCCGGCCCGCCGGCGACGACGGGGTCGGGCCCGACGCGCCCGAGGTGACCACGGCCGCCGGCCCGGGGCTCGTCCAGGAGATCGCCGCCAAGGCCGCGGCAGTCCAGAAGGAGCAGGGGCTCGGCGCCGGGGCGCCCGACACGCGCGACGTGCTGCCCGACACCTCCAACGCCGAGACGCTGACGCTGGTCAAGCCGCTGGCGTCCGTGCTCAAGACCTTCGACGACCTCGGCAAGGCCGTGCCGGGGCTGACGTACCGGCTCTGCGTCGAGAGCGAGAGCGTGCCGGTGTCCTGCTCGATCTCCAAGCCCGTCGGCGTGCCGGTCGCCGCCGACGTCACGGGGGACTCCAAGCCCGACCTGGCCGCCGACCTGGTGCCCACCGCCAGTCCCGCCAACGGCTCCGTCGGGCTCGGCTTCGTCGTCAGGCGGCTGTCGGGGGACAACCTCAAGGCCCGGGTCTGGGCGGAGTACGACGGCAAGGTGTCGGTCGGGTTCGACGGGCTGAAGCGCGGATCCTCCCTGTCGGCCAGGGACTGGGGGAACTTCACCGTCGACATGGAGGGCAGGCGGGTCAAGGCCAGCATCACCCGCAAGGAGCCCGGCGCGTCCGCGGCCATGATCGCCGGCATGACCGGGAGCAGCGCGGTGAGCCTGCGCCAGACGCCCGCCACCGAGAAGCTGACCGTCAACGCCGCGCTCGACACTCCCACGCTCGACGTCTCCGCCTCCTCGCCCGCCAAACTGGACGCGCTCGCGGTGAACGGCCGCCGGTTCGTCCACGCGGTGCTCGACAAGATGGCCGCCCGTGCCGACGTGCGCCTGTCCGGCGGGACGATCCGCTTCAACAGCTCGTCGAGCGTGGCGCGCGCCTTCCTGAACTCCTTCACCTACCGAGACGGGCAGCTGGCCAAGGTGGTCAGCGCCGAGCTCGAACGCGTCCCGCGCTCCCTCGTGGCCAAGTACAGCTCCGGCAAGCGCAAGCAGGCCGTGTCGGTCACCGGCCAGGGCAGGTCACGCGCCGGGGCCGCCAGCCTGCTCTACTACGACAGGAACGCGTCCCAGACCGTGATCAAGACGGAGCTGAGCGCACTGCCCGCCAAGGTGCGCCTGGTCAACGACCTGACCAAGCACCAGGTCACGCACCGGACGAGCTCGCCCGTCGGCAAGTTCCAGGCGATCCTGCAGCGCGGCGGGGGCGCCATCTCCAGCCCGCGCGGCGGCCACGTCACCATGATCAAGAACGGCTCCGCCTTCGGGGTGTCCGCGCTGCTGTCGGGCCTGTCCGCGTTCGACGTCACGTACGGGGGCAAGCCGCACGCCCACCTGGAGGTCGACTCCAGCGGGAACTCGTTCACCGGGGCGGCCAGCCTCGACGGCACCCACGTGGCCAGGATGGAGATCTCCAACACGCCCGCCACCGTCGACCTCACCCTCGACCCGGGCGGCAGGAAGGCGGCCTTCCAGGCCAGCGGCGAGATCAAGCGCATCCACGCCGCCTACGCCAACCTGAAGTCGGGCCCCACCGTGGACGGCACGCTCATGGGCGTGCGCGACGACGTGAACGCGTCCTGGGAGCTGGGCGAACGGTCCACGATGCGGGTCGCGACGTCCAAAAAGCTCGACGAACTGCGGATTTATGCCAATAAAGCGTACGTGAAGAAGCCGACCGGCGAAGACCTTCAGGCGAGCGCCAAGGGCCTGCGCAAGGAGGCCGAGCTCGTCGCCGACACCAAGGCGAGGACGCTCACCTGGACGGCCGACGCCCCGATCGACAAGGTGACGGCGCTGGCCAGGGTCAAGCTCGGCGACCGTTACGTCAGGGCCGCCGCCGACGTACGCGACGTGCCGGCCCGCTTCGACGCCTCGTGGCAGGCCACGTCGTACCGGTTCCGCGGCCGGTCGGGCCCCGTCGGCACGGCCGAGCTGGCCTTCACCAACCACGACGCCGCCAAGTCGCCCACAGGTCCCCACCTGGCCGCGCACTACGACCAGGCCTCCGGCGACATGGACGCCAGCGTGCTGGTCAACGGGCTCGAACACGTCGAGTTCGCCCCTGCCGCCGAGGGCTTCAGCGCCGACTTCCGCTCGGCCAAGCAGACCCTCGCCGTCGACGCCGACATCACGCGGGGCGACACCCGCTTCGGCCTGATCGGTTCGCTCGGGCCCGCGCCCGGCCGCCTGGCCGTCACCTCCGCCGGGGGCAAGCTCACGTACGCCGGCTCCCAGCTCGACGTGCGCGCCCGCGCGTGGCTCGGCAAGGTCGCCGCGCTGGACCGCATGCGGGCCGCCCCCGCCCTGCCCGGCGGCGGCGTGTCCCTGGTGGACGGCGGCTGCGCCACCGGGTCGAAGGGCTGCTCGCCCGGGCCCTTCTGCACGCCGCAGCGCGGCTGCTACGGGCTCCAGGGCTACCTGGACGTGACCGGGCTGCCCCAGCAGGTCTCCGTCGACCTCGCGGGCAAGACGTTCGCGTTCTCCGGGTTCGCCCCCAAGCGGAAGAGCCTCGGCGTCTACCTGGCCAGCTCCGTGCTGGCGCCCGTCCCGATCAAGGCCAGGGCCACCCTGACCGGGCTGCCCTCCAAGATCACCAGCATGGCGCTGGGGCCGTTCGACGTGGCCAAGGGCAACGCCGTGAACGCCGGCTACCGCATCGAGCCGGCCGCCACCCTCGGCAGCCTCGACGTGCACGCCGAGTCGGGCGGGGTACGGGGCAAGGTCGCGATCGACCCGGTGCCCGCCGCCGTGGCCGTCCAGGGAACGTACGGCGCCAAGACCCGCATCCGCGTGACGAACTCCGCGGCCGTCAAGCGGCTGAACGCCAAGGTCACCCTGCCCGGCAAGGGCACCGGCGAGCTGCGTTTCTCCGACGTGCCCGCCCGGTTCGGGGTGGACGCCGACGCCTCGGGCGCCGGGTTCAGCGTGCCGGCCGTCACCTACAAGGCGCTGGGCGGCGTCAACACCCTCGACGGCTACCTAGGGGTGGAAGGCGGTCTGATCGATCCGAAGGGCCGCCTCGGGGACGTCGCGGTCGCGGTCAGGGACCTGGCCTCCGACACCACCGTCCGCATGAACCCCGACCAGTCGCTCGACCTCGTCTCGAGGCCCGTGCCCAGCGGGCGCGTCACGCTGCGCGCCGGGCTGCGGATGGATCCGGTCGCCAAGCAGCGCATCGCGGTGAAGAAGGAGGTCCCGCACACCAAGGGCTTCCTCACCTACCAGGTGGCCGGGCAGTTCGGGCTCGGCAGGAGCTCGGTGAATGACGTCTCGCTGTCGGTGCAGGGCATGTCGTGGTTGCGGATCAGACCGGGCAAGATCCCGTTCGGCATGAAGGCGCCGCCCGCGCTCGGCTACGTGGCGCCCGCCTTCCAGGGGAAGTACGGACGGCTGAAGCTCTCCGCCGACGGGGTCGACCTGCGGCCGGACGTCTCCCTGGACGTCAGGCTGAGCAGGGACATCGGCAACGATCTCTTCCACGAGTCGGTACGGATCGGCGGCACCAAGTCCCTCGCCATGCGCCGCTACGACCAGCGGATGAGGCGCATCGGCGCCAAACAGGAGATCAAGGCCGCCGGGTTCAGCGTGGCCTGCCTGACGGTGGACGCCAAGCCCGGGTTCGTCGCCGGGGGCCGCAAGAACACCATCACCCTGCGCGGCGCCGACGGTCCGCAGATCGTCTCGCTGCTCGACCCCGGCGGGCAGGTGCCGGACTACGCGGTGGACCTGCTGACGCACTTCATGAGCCCGTTCCCCGGCGCGGAGTGGAAGGTGGCCAACACCAAGGCGGGCACCTGCGAGGACGACTCCTCGCGCCCCGAATCGCGCTGACGACGCCGCCTGGGCCGCGCGGTCAGGGGACCGCCCGGCCCAGGCGCAGCCTGATCCGGTCCCCGCGCCGCACGCTCTCGCGTACGGTCCACAGGCGCTCGTCGATGACGGTGCCCCTGGCCGTCATGTAGCCGCCCATCCTGAGGACCGGCCGCCCGGTGTCGTCGCTCACCAGTTGCGCCCGCGACTCGGACTCGTCGCCGAACAGCACGAGGAAGTCGTGGGCCCCGGCGGGGGCGTCCAGGACCATGATAGAGGTGCGAGTAGGGTATTTCGACCACGTGTTCATTCACGGGTGATCGCCTACCCGGTGGGGGCGGGTTCGAACAAAGAGGGTGGGATAGCGCTTTCCGGTGCTATGCGATGAAATGTCATTGATCCTGCTACAGGTTGGAGACCTCGTGCCCCTGTTCGACATGCCCCTTGAACAACTTCGCGGCTACCTCCCCGACCGCGACGAGCCGGCCGACTTCGACGCGTTCTGGTCCCGCACCCTGGCCGAGGCCAGGGAGTCCGGCCCGGCCGCCGAATACGTCCCGTACGACCTGCCCTTCGCCGCCGTGGACGTCTTCGACGTCTCCTTCGCCGGGTGGGGCGGTCACCGGATCAACGGCTGGTTCCTGCTGCCGAAGGGCGCGGACGGCCCCGTGCCGTGCGTGGCGCACTACATCGGCTACAGCGGAGGGCGCGGGTTTCCCAAGGACCACCTGATGTGGCCGGCGGCCGGGTACGCGGTGTTCGTGATGGAGACGCGCGGCCACGGCGGCGGCAACGTGGGCAGCCCCGGAACCACCGGCGACCCGCACGGCAGCGCAGGACCGCAGGCGCCCGGCATGATGACGCGCGGGATCCTCGACCCCGGCGACTACTACTACCGGCGCGTCTTCACCGACGCAGTCAGGGCCGTGGACGCGGTGAGCGAGCACCCGGCGGTCGACGCCGGGCGCATCATCGTCTCGGGCGGCAGCCAGGGAGGGGGCATCGCGCAGGCCACCGCCGCGCTGCACCCGTCTGTCAGGGCCGCGCTCATCGACGTGCCGTTCCTGACCCACTTCAGGCGCGCCGTCGAGATCACCGGGCGCGATCCGTACCAGGAGCTGGTGCGTTTCCTCGCCACCCGGCGGGACACCGCGGACCAGGTGTTCCGCACGCTGTCGTACTTCGACGGCCTCAACTTCGCGGCGCGCGGGCGGGTCCCGGCGCTGTACTCGGTGGCGCTGATGGACGACGTGTGCCCGCCGTCCACGGTGTTCGCCGCCTACAACCACTGGCAGGGCCCCAAGGAGATCACGGTGTGGCCCTGGAACAACCACGAGGGTGGGGGCGGCTTCCAGTCGGAGGAGCAGCTGCGTTACCTGCACAAGCTGCTCAGCGAGGACTGAGCGGGCGCACCTCGCGCCCGCCCGCCCGTGCCGGACCGCACGGAAGAGGTCCGGCACGGCGGCGGCCGTGTCAGGCGCTCTGCTCGGTGACCAGGAACGACACGCTGCCCTGGTCGTCGGCTCCGGCGTCCAGAGACTTGTCCTCCAGCACAGTGGCGGCCACAGGATCGAGGTAGACCCGAGCTCCTTCCGACTCGACCACCGCGTCCGCCGGTTCCGGTGCGGTGGCCAGGGAAAGGGTGAGCGAACTCGCGCCTTCGCCCTGCGACGAGATGCGGATCCCGCTCTGCGAGGGCTCGGGCGCGGCCGCGGTCAGGTCGCGGATCGCCTGGGCGGCGTTGGCTGTCAGGGTGAGCACTACGGCTCCTCCTCACGTTCGACGTACACGAGTTGGCTGCCCTTCCCTCCTCAGTCCGGCTCAACCCTTCGTGACCATTTCTTTATCGAACTTCTTGTTGGCGCGCCGGGTACGCCGCAGCGTGGACGACGGCGCCCATGGAGCTCGCGGCGCTGCGCAACGACATGGTGGCGGCGCTGCGCGAGCGCCGGCACGTCGGTGAGCCGGTGGCCGCCGCCATGCGCGCGGTGCCCCGCCACCTCTTCGTGCCCGGCGTCGGCCCCGAGGCCGCCTACCGCGGTCGGCCCATCGTCACCAAACACGACGAGCACGGCACGCCGATCAGCTCGTCCTCCCAGCCCGCGATCATGGCGGCCATGCTCGACCAGCTCGGCGTGCGACCCGGCCACCGGGTGCTGGAGATCGGCGCGGGAGCCGGCTACCACGCGGCCCGCGCCCGTCGACGGGGCCGCCATCGTCGAGAAGCGCCACACCACCCTGGCGCTGAGCTTCGCGTAGGTCACCCGGCCTTCCCCAGCGGCCTTGAGGGCTCCTGCGCCGCGCTTCCGGAGCCGCGCGTTCCCGTCCCGCTCCCGTGTTGCGCCCGCCGGCGCCGAGCCTTCCTGAGGGCTCGTGTCCGGTCGGTGAGGCGGCGTTCGCGGGGTTGCCGTGGCTCTCAGGGACAGCGGTGGCGGGTCTCCTGAGCGATACCGGAATGAGGGGGAAAACTGCCCGACAAAATGTGGATTTATGGCGACATGGGGTATTTGTCACGGTTGAACCAGGACGAGCGCATTGGGGGATCGTCGTGGCAATGGAAACAGAGATCCGCAACCTGCTCGACTGCCACGTGGTGGGGTCGGACGGCCAGTCGATCGGCAAGGTGGGCCAGGTCTACCTCAATGATCGCTCGGGCGAGCCGGAGTGGGTGACCGTACGCACAGGGCTCTTCGGCATGAAGCAGACCTTCGTGCCTCTGGCCAACGCCCGCCGCTCGGGAGAGGAGATCAAGGTCCCCTTCGACAAGGAGATGATCAAAGGCGCTCCGAACATCGACGTCGATGACCGCCTCACGATCGAGGAGGAAGCCGACCTCTACCGCTACTACGGCATGCGGCCGTCGAGTGTTCCGCAGCAGCGCGCCGGCGAACCGCGTACCGCGAAGACTCCGGTCACGGGGGACCGTCCGGAGAGGCCGAAGCCCAGCGGGAGCGCGGGCGCGCCCCGCGACGACCTCATCACCGGGGGCCCGGCGGGTGGCACGGCAGGCAAGGGCGGCGCGGAAGGCGCGACGGGGGAGACGGGCCGGCGGGACTTCGCCGGCAGGACGGCCGGTCCCGACGTCAGGGGTGAACGGGTCGGCGGCGACCTCGCCGACGAGCACCACATCTCCATGACCCGCTCGGAAGAGCGCCTTCGCATCGGCAAGGAGAGCAGGGAGACAGGCCGCGTCCGCCTCCACAAGTACGTCGACACCGAGACCGTCCACGAGACGGTGCCGCTCTCGCGCGAGGAGGTCGTGATCGAGCGCGAGGCCGTCCACGAAGGGGACACGACGGCGGCGCACGAGGCGGAGATCGGCGAGGAAGACCGCGAGATGATCCTGCACGAGGAGCGTCCGGTCGTCGGCAAGGAGACCAGGCCGGTCGAGCGGATCCGCGTCAGCAAGCGGGACGTCCAGCACGAGGAGACCGTCGAGGGCCAGATCCGCAAGGAGCGGCTGGAGATCGACGAGGACGGAGCGAGCAGCGAGAGGGGCGAGGGCGAGATGTTCGGCCACCGTGGGAGTGACCTTCCCCCGGAGCGGTGACATTCGGGGCAGCGGTGCCGGATGCGCCGCTGCGGACCTTGCAGGCAAAGCCCCGGTCGCTGGTGAGAGGCATCAGCGCCCGGGCTTTTCCGTGCCGGCCCTGGTCCCGGCACCCCAGGGTGGAGTCCTGACGTTCAGGTAATCACGCACTTCGAAGTGCGTTCTTGTGGCGCGTACCGATCCGGGTGAACAGTGTCCCCATGAACATGCGGCATGAACGAATCAGCATCCTCGGTCTGGGAGCCATGGGGCGCGCGCTCGCGAGCGCGTTTCTCGAAGCCGGTCGCGAGATGACGGTCTGGAACCGTACGCCCGCGAAAGCGGACGACCTCGTCGCCCGCGGTGCGCGGGAGGCGTCGAGCGTGGAAGAGGCGATCGAGGCGGGCGACCTGACGGTGGCATGCCTGCTTGACGACGCCAGCGTCCGGGAGGCGCTCGCACCGGCCACGCGGAACCTGGACGGGAGGACGCTCGTCAACCTCACCAGCGGCTCGGTACGGCAGGCACGTGAGCTCGCCGGATGGCTCGAGAAGTACGGAGCGCGCTTCCTCGCCGGCGGGATCATGGCCGTGCCTCCGACGATCGGGACGGAGGGAGCCTTCATCCTCTACAGCGGAGCGCATGACCTGTTCGACCGTGTCGCCCCCGTGCTCGGCCCCATCGGCCGTCCTCTCTGGGTGGGCGAGGACCCAGGATTCGCGGCGCTGTACGACATGGCCGCGCTGAGCGGCATGTACGGCATGAGTGCCGGGGCGGACCATGCCGTGGCACTGGTCCACGCGGAAGGCGGCGACGTGGAGACGTTCAAGCGGGAGGTGCTTCAGCCGTGGATGGAGCAGATGCTTGCGATCACGGTCCCCGGCGCCGACGTGAGCGAATCCGTTCCCGACGAGTACAACCCCGCGATGCAGGCGACCGGCCTGGAAACCCTCCTTTCCGCCTCCCGGGAGGCGGGTGTGCCCGTGGACCTGGCCGGACACCTGCGCACCTCGCTGTGGCGGATGCGGCGCGCCGTCGCCGCCGGCTGAGCCCGCATCACAGGAGCGGGGCGGGCGATCCCGCTATCATGAGGCAGGTGCGCAACCCGCCCTACATCTGTGCCCTCGACGCCGCGATGGACGTCGTCGGGGGCAAGTGGAAAGCGCTGATCCTGTGGGCGCTGGCCGAGCGGCTCCACCGATTCGGCGAGTTGCGCCGCAGCCTCCCCGGCGTCAGCGAGAAGGTGCTCGCCCAGCAACTACGCGAACTCGAGGCGGACGGGATCGTCCGGCGGACCGTCTTCGAGCAGACACCGCCCCGAGTCGAATACGAGTTGACGGATGAAGGCGTCGCCCTCTACGCGGCGCTCGGCGCCTTGGGGGAATGGGGTGTTCGTCGCATGCGCACGCTCGGTGTCGTTCCCACCCACGGCAAGGACCAAGCCGGGGCGTGACAGTCGAGCGGCACGCTCACGATCCACGGCTGGAGCGCTCGGCGTACAGCTCGATCTCGTTCAGCATGCTGCACGCGCGGCCGATCTCGGGGTCGCAGCCGCTCGTCGGCGTGGTGACGATCTTGACGTGCCGCCCCGTGCGCCGGAGCTCCGAGTAGCGCATCGCGTAGTCGGTCCTGCCGGTTACGGTGAGCGCGGGCTCGCCCCACGACCGGCCGTCCCGTGAGCTGTAGACGCGGGCTCCGGCCGGATGGCCCGGGCGCAGGCTGAGGCCGATCCGGGTGAAGCTGTAGGGCCGGTCCAGACGCAGGACGTAGCGGCCGCGGCCGGCGGCGACCGCGCCCGACCAGTAGGCCGTGCTGCCGTCGAAGGCGGCGGCGGGCCGGGTCCACGGCCGGTAACGGCTGGTCCACCTCATCGTGGTGTCGAGCGTGAGGTCGCCGCGCCGGCGCATCGCCCCCAGGTCCAGCAGGCCGGCGCCGGGAGGGGCCACGGTGAACAGGCGACGCTTGATCGCGTACCAGCCGCCGTGCTCGAACCGGCCGTGCGCCGGGCAGGCCGTCTCGTTGAGCAGCCCGTCAGGCCGTACGCCCGGCAGTTTGCAGTTGTCGAAGACCTGGATCAGCCGGTGCGGGCCGACGGCGGCCACGCCGGTGTAGCCGGACGATCCGTGCGTGTCCCAGACGCCGTCGCGGTTGTGGTAGGTCACCCGCGGCTCCAGCCACGTCTCGCCGAGCCCGTCGGGGGATACGGCCAGCCAGTTGTCCGGCCGCCCCGCGCTCAGCACGAGCACTCCGGCCGGGGTCAGCAGCAGTCGCGGCGCCACCCCGCGCACCACGCAGTCCGCATCCGGGGAAAGGCCGGAGAAACGCAGCTCGCGCGCCGGCGACCAGGTGCGGCCGCCGTCCGCCGAACGGCTCTGGTGCAGCGTGGAGTACTTCCCGCCGTCGTGGCGGAGCACCGCCAGCAGGCTGCCGTCCACGGCCTGCGCGACGGCCGCCTCGGTGTAGCCGAACCCCTCGGACGGCGTGGCGATCACACCGCGCCGGGTGAACGTCGTCCCGCCGTCCTGGCTGGAGTACACCTCGGCCTGGTACGCCCCCGTGCCGCTGTAGCGGGCGTAGACCGAGATCAGGATCGTGCCGTCGGCGAGCTGGATCGGCGCCCCGTGCGCGGCGCCGCCGGGTAGCAGGTCGCCCGGCGTGGTCAGGGTGGCCTCCGACCGCAGCCAGCTCTCGCCGGCGTCCAGCGAGGACGAGGTGAGTATGCCCAGAGCGGCCGTGTGCGGGCCGGTCCGGGCCGGATAGTACTCGGTGGCGAAGAAGCGGCCGTCGTGCAACTCGATGGGCGACTCGCGCAGCGGCGTCCGGCTCGGCGGGCCGAACGTGGCGCCCCCGTCGTCCGAGACCACGGCCGCGTTGGTGAGCGTGACGACCTCGTCGACGTTCGTGGTGTAGGTGACGACCACCTTCCGCTCCGGAGGGCCGCCGCGCCCGCTCGCGCCGAGCACGGAAACGTTCGGGAAGCCGGCGAACTCCAGCCGCTCGGAGGCCGTCGGCTCCCGTGCGGGCGGCCGCGGGAACGGATGGACGAGATCGGGTGAGGAAGCACTGGCGATCAGGTAACCCTCGCTCGTGGCGGGCTGGTCGGGTAGCACGCAGTAGCCGGGCCCCGGCTGCGCGGGCGCGTGCCCCGCGGGCTGCGTCACGGTCGCAGGAAGGACGGCCGACAGTGCCGCCGACAAGGCCGTGACCACGGTTGTGTGCATCAGCACCGGCCTCGACTCTCACCCCGTACGCCAACGGTACTGACTCTAGATCACTCCGCACCGGCAACCCGGTATTCACCTGCGGGGAGTCGCCGGTTCACGCCGTGACGAGCCCAGAGGATCCATACCATTCGTAAAGTGACAGTTGACATGAAACCCCGGTATGACGACGATCGAGGCGGCACCATTAAGTGTGAATTTACGTAGGTCGAAAGACCACGGGTCGGGAGGTGGCCCTACATGAGCATCGAGCCCAGGGCGCAAGTGGCCCCAGAGCGCGTGCTGCCAGGCCCGGTGCCCGTGGCGCCGGAGGCGGCCGCGCAGCAGCGCGTGGTCCAGCGGATCTGCGCCAGGGTGGCCCCCGAGGGCATGAGGATCGGCGTCGGCGATCTGCCGCCCGGAGGCCTGCAGGTGTGGATCGAGACGCCGGTGGACATCGCCGCCGCGCCGGAGTCATGGGTGCTGCACCACCGCATGGCCCGCGAGGTGGCGCTGGTCGGCTGGCACTGCGAGGCGGACGCCGACCGCCTGCTGGTCCTCGGCTGGAGCGCCGCGTGCCTGCACAACCGCGTACGCCTGCTGCAGAGCGGCCTGCGCCGGCTGGCCGGCTTCGAGCACACCGCACAACGGGCGGTGCAACTCGACGGGCAGCACCCGGACGACGAGCCGCCCGCGCAGGTGGCCGCGGCCGTCTGCGCCTCCATCGAGCGGCGGCTGCGCTGGCCGGAACGGCTGGCCGAGCTCGCCGGGTTCGAGCGCAGCTCGGAACTGCCTCACCTGCAACTGCTCCTCGCCCAGGTCACCGGCCTGGAGGCGAAGGTCGCCCGCGCCTGCGAGGAACACCTCGTCATGGCGCGCGTGCTGGCCAGAGCCGTCTGCGAGCAGTACACGCGGCACCGCGACCTGCACCGCGCGCAGCGGGACGTACTGGCGGAATCGCGCCGCTGGGTGCACGCCAGCACCATGATCCGTGGCTCGGCCGGCGCCCGGCCGAGCACCCCGGGCGTCGGCCGTCCCCACATGGGGCTGGCGGAACGCCGCATCGCCGCGAGCGTCATCAACCACGGCGTGCCGCGCGCGACCCGCGCGGCCACCGCTCCACGGGCCGACCACTTCGGTCCCGCGGAGGACGCACGCTGACCTCGATCCGCTCAACGGCGAGCGGTCACCCGGAAAAACCCACACAGATCCGGTAGGAGAGCTCCCGTCATGCGAACCCCCCCGCACCTTCCCGCCCGGGCCAGGCACGAGCACCGAGACCCCGAGCACGTGGGGCGCCACCCGTAC
>NZ_SMJZ01000143.1 GCF_004348345.1 Nonomuraea longispora | reverse complement strand
AAGTCGGATGTGTACAAGAGACAGGGGCCGTGCTCGATGAGCCGGAGCAGGGCGGCGGTGTCGAGGTGCCGCTCGACGAGGTCGCCGAGCGCGTCGAGCCGTTCTTCCCGCAGCCGGGCGAAGTCGGTGCCAGGAGCCGGCACGAAGGCCCGCCCCGCGCGATCGGCCACGTCGGCCAGGAAGGCGCGGCGGAAGCCGTCGTTCTCCAGGGCGCCGTGCCAGGATGTGCCCCAGACGTGACCGGCCCGGCACCCGTCGAGGAACGGCTCGCCTCCTTCCACGGTCGCCCGGCCGTGATGGATCTCGTACGCGCTTACGGGCTGCCCGTAAGCGACGCCCTCCGGCCGGCCGAGCCGTTTCTCCGGCGCGAACTCGACCCGCGCCGGCAGCAGCCCCAGCCCTTCGACCCGGCCCGCGCCGGACTCCACGGTGTCGACGATCTCCCGCCCGAGCATCTGGAACCCGCCACAAATCCCCAGTACGGGCCCCTCCCTGTCGCCGACCGCCGCAGCCAGGCCGGTCGCGCGCAGCCAGGCCAGGTCGTCGACCGTGGCGCGGGATCCGGGCAGCACCACCAGGTCGGCGTCGTCCAGTTCGGCCGGGTCGGTCACGAAACGCACCACCACTCCGGGTTCGGCGGCCAGGGCGTCGAGGTCGGTGAAGTTGGAGATCCAGGGCAGCCGTGGGACCACCACCCGCAGGGTCTGCCTGCCGTGCGGCGGGCCGGCGCTCACCCTGCGGCCGTCGAGGGCCAGTGAGTCCTCCACGTCGAGCCAGAGCCCGTCGAGCCAGGGCAGCACGCCGTAGACCGGGCGCCCCGTCAGGCGTCTGAGCATGTCGAGCCCCGGTTCCAGCAGTTCGGCCGCGCCGCGGAACTTGTTGACGACGAATCCGGCAACATGGGCCTGGTCGGCGGCGTCCAGGAGCCCCACCGTGCCGTAGAACGCGGCGAACACCCCTCCCCGGTCGATGTCGCCGACGACGATCACGGGCAGGTCCGCGGCCCTGGCCAGGCCCATGTTGGCGATGTCGCCACGGCGCAGGTTGATCTCGGCCGGGCTGCCCGCGCCCTCGCACACCACCACGTCGTACTGCTTCCTGAGCCTGTCCAGCGCTTCCAGCGCCGTGGTGCGGAGCAGGTCCTTGAGCGCGCCGTACTCCATCGCGTCGACGTCGGCGACCGGGCTGCCCATGAGCACGACCTGGCTGCGGCGCTCGCTGCCCGGTTTGAGCAGGACGGGGTTCATGTCCGCGGCGGGTTCGACGCCGGCGGCCTGCGCCTGCATGGCCTGCGCCCGGCCGATCTCGGCGCCCCCGGCGGTGACGTACGAGTTGAGCGACATGTTCTGCGCCTTGAAGGGCGCCACGCGCACGCCCTGGCGGGAGAGCCAGCGGCAGATGCCGGCGGTGACCACGCTCTTGCCCGCGTCGGACGTGGTGCCCGCGACCAGCAACGCTCCCTTGACCATGCGAGCACCGTACCGGAGCCGGCAGCTCGTGAATTTCGCGAAATCCACCATTTACGAAGGCTGTGACTTCTGCCACTCTGGCTAGAACGTTGCCCTAGAACGTAATTCTAGAGTTACCTACGGAAAGGGTGGGCATGGTCGGTACGTTGGGCTCTCCACGCGCCGGCGCCATCGACGCGCAGGCCCGCGCGCCATTCGGCTGGGCGCCGCTGATCGTTCTGTTCATCGTCGGACTCGTCGACCGCATCGAGCACAACCTCCTGTCGGGCGTGCTCCCTCTCATCCAGCGCGAATGGGGCTTCAGCGACACCGCCGCCGGCTCCATCCCGACGGCCGCCGCCCTGGCCGCCGCGATCGTGTCGCTGCCCGCCGGCTACCTGGCCGACCGGTTCAGCCGTACGCGGATCATCGCGGTGGTCGTCTTCGTCTGGGCGATCGCCACCCTCGGCTCCGGCCTGGCCACCGGCTTCGTCATCTTCTACCTGATGCGCGTGCTGCTGGCCGCCGCCGAGAACATCGACAACCCGGCCGCGGGCAGCCTGCTCGCCGACTACTACCCGCCCGTCAGCCGCGCCAAGGCGTACGGGCTGACCCGCGTCACCACCTACCTGGGCGGCGTCGGCACCCTGCTCGGCGGAGTGCTGGCCGAGATGTTCTCCTGGCGTACGGCGTTCCTCGTCATGGTCGTCCCCGGCGTGCTCACGGCGCTGCTGGTCTGGTTCCTGCGCGAGCCGCGGCGCGGCGAGCTGGACCGGCTGGTCGCCCAGGGAGACGCCGCCCCCGCCGCGCACCCGGCGGAGCCGAAACCGCCGTTCTGGCGGCAGTTCAGGAAGGTGCTGGCCATCCCCACGCTGATCTTCGTCTGCATCGGGCTGTCCTTCCTCACGCTCGGCCTGGCCGGCATCTTCTACTGGCTGCCCACGCTCATGGTGCGCAGTTTCGACGTCGGCGTGGGCACCGCCGGCTCGCTGAGCGGCCTGATCACCGTCGCGGGCACGCTGACGGGCACCCTCGCCGGCTCGTGGCTGGGCCGCAAGTGGCACGGCAGCCGCAAGGGCGGCCGGCTGCTCGCGGGCGGCGGCGGCATCACCGCCGGCTCGCTGGTGCTGGCGCTCGCCCTGTCGATGGACTCGATCGCCGCTCTGACGGCGCTCGTCCTGCTGGCCTGCTCCCTGATGTCGATCGCGATCCCCAACATGACGGCGTGCGTGGCCGACGTGGTGCCGGCCGCCTCGCGCGGCCTCGGCTTCGCCGTGCTGCAACTGCTCATCACGGCGGGCGGCGCCTTCGGCTCCCTCATCGTCGGCATCGCCTCCGACCGGCTCGGCTCACTGCTGTCCGGCATGTACCTGCTGGTCATCCCGATGGTGGTCGGCGGCCTGCTCACGCTGGGAGCGCGGGCGTCGTTCGAACGCGACGCGCGCAAGGTCCTGGAGGACGCCGCCCGCCGGCCCTAGGCTGGACAGATGCCGTCAAGCCTGCCCATCTGCCGCACCTGCGGCGTCCAGTACGGCGAGCCGCGCCCCGACTGCCCGATCTGCGAGGACGAACGCCAGTACGTCGGCTGGAACGGCCAGCAGTGGACGACCCTCGCCGGGCTGGCCGAGGAGGGCCATCGCGGACGGGTGGAGGAGGAGGGCCCCGGCGTGGTCGGCATCGGCACCGCCCCGCCCACGGCCATCGGCCAGCGAGCCCTCCTCGTCCGCACCCCGGCGGGCAACGTCATGTGGGACATGGTCTCCTACCTCGACGACCAGCTGATCGCCGAGGTGAGGGAGCTGGGCGGGCTGTCGGCCATCGCCGTCAGCCACCCCCACTTCTACGGCTCCATGGTCGAATGGTCGCGGGCCTTCGGCGACGTCCCGATCTACGTCCACGCCGCCGACCGCCGGTGGGTGGCCCGTCCGGACGACGCGGTGGTCTTCTGGGAGGGTGACACTCACCGGCTCACGGACGACCTGACGCTGATCAACGCGGGCGTGCACTTCGCGGGCGGCCAGGTGCTGCACTCGTCGGCCGGCGGCGGCGCCCTGTTCTCCGGCGACATCGTCCAGGTCGTGCAGGACCGGCGCTGGGTGAGCTTCATGTACAGCTATCCCAACTACATTCCCGAACGCCCGCACGTCGTGCGCCGCGCCCTGTCGCTGCTGGAGCCGTACGCGTTCGACCGGGTCTACGGCGGCTGGTGGAAGCGCGTCGTCCAGACGGACGGAGCGGCGGCCGTGCGCCGCTCCGCCGAACGTTATCTCGGCTTCGTCGAGGAACGTTAGGCGTCAGCCCTGCGGCGGCCTGCGCTGCTGCTCCTCCTGTCCCGCCTGTCCCTGCTGCTGTCCCTGCTGCTGTCCCGGCTGCTGCCCCTGCTGCTGCCCCGGCTGCTGCCCCTGCTGCTCCTGCTGGGCGCGCCGCTCCTCTTCCGAGCCCGCGGCGCCTCCGCCGCCGTAGCGCTGCTGCACCGCGTCAGCCCCCTTGCTGATGTGCTCGTCGTACTTGTGCCCGGTGCGCTGCTTGGCGTATTCCTCGGCGCGGTCGAGCACCTGGTCGGCCTGCTTGGAGTGCCCCCTGGCCAGGTTCTCCGCCTTCTTCAGCCATTCTCCGATGCGGCTCATGACCGTTTCCCCGTTTCTTTCCGGCTACGGTCGCCCCCTACCCGGAGCCAAACCCATGATGTTTCCCCAGGTCAGCCGAACAGCGGCCGGTTGGCCACGCTCCAGGCGATCCTGCTGCTCATCTCGTCGAGGTATCCCTCCTCGACCCACCGCGCCTGCGGCTGGTGCCCGGCCTCCGCCATCGTGCGTACGTGGGCCGCCACCTCTCGCTGGACCTCGATCACCCTGTCGGCCAGCCCGGCGGCGCCGGTGAGGCCGTAGGCGGCGGCGAACGACTCCAACCGGCGCCGGCGGTCGGGCGGCTCGGGGTAACGCAGCCAGCGCAGGCACTCGGCGTCGTCGCGGAAGGGCGCCAGGTGTTCCAGGGCGTAGGCGACGTCGTGCAGGCGATCCGCCGGCCGGGCGTAGTCCCAGTCGAGGATCCCCACGGGGGCGTCCCCCTGCCAGACGATGTTCCACGGCCCGAAGTCGCCATGACAGACCAGCTCGGCGCCGTCCAGCCCGCGCTGCCCCGTGTGCCAGACGAGCTCGGGCGGCGGGTCGAAGCCGGCGACCGCGTCGTGGTAGTCCCGCAGCAGCGCGGCGCAGGTCGCGGGCCCGGTGTCGCCCGCCACCATGGCCCAGCCCCGCGGCCCGGACTCGCCCTCCAGGTAGGTGAGGACCTCGCGTCCTTGCTCGTCGGTCCCGAGCACCCGCGGCGCGTAGGGGAACCCGACGCCCTCAAGATGCCGCAGGAGCGCGTGGACCGCCGGCGTCCACGGCTGGGCCGGCCTGCGCACGGTGTCGCCCACGCGCACCACCCGCCGATGCGGCGTGTCCTGCAACACGATCTCCTCGGCCATGGGACCCGAGCTCCTTCCGTACCGATCGCCTACCGCTGATGTCCACGATGCCTTGCCGGTCGCGTGCCGCCCGTACCATTCGCGCATGACCACGTACGACTTCACGCTCACCGCGGAGGGCCCGTTCGACTTCGGGGCCTTGCTGCGTTTCGTCGAGGAGTGGCCGGCGACCAGCGCGCTGCCGTCCGACGGCCGCTCGCTGCGTTTCGCGTACAACGCGGAGGCCGACTGGCTGCCGATCGGCGTGACCGTGACGGCCTCGCCCGGCGGGGTCGCCGTCACCACCACCCGTCCCGCGGGGCCGCGGATCCGGGGCGAGGTGGCGCGCATCCTCTCCCTCGACGTCGACGGCGCCGGCTTCGCCAAGCTGGGCGAGGCCGACCCGGTGCTCGGCGACCTGCAGCGGCGCAGCCCCGGCCTGCGGCCGGTGTGTTTCTGGAGCCCGTGGGAGGCGGCCTGCTGGGCGGTGGTCGTGCAGCGGTCCTCGATGATCGTCGCGTCCAGGATCAAGCAGCGCATCGCCGAACGCCACGGCGCGCGGGTCACCGTGGACGGGCGGACGTACGCGGCCTTCCCGCCACCCGTGTCCCTGGTGGACGCCGGCGGCCTCGGGCTGCCGACGCAGAAGGAGGAGTGGCTGCGCGGCCTGGCCCGCACGGCGCTCGACGGCGTGCTCACCACCGAGCACCTGCGTTCGCTCTCCCCCGAGGACGCCCTGGCCGAGCTGCGTTCCCTGCCCGGGGTCGGGCCGTTCTCCGCCGGCCTGATCCTGATCCGGGGCGCCGGAGCTCCGGACGCGTTCCCCGGTGACGAGCCGCGCCTGTTCGCCATCCTGCGCGAGGCGTACGGCCTGCCCGAGGACGCGCCGGCCGCCGCTTACCGCCGGCTGGCGGAGGCGTGGAGGCCCTACCGTTCCTGGGCCTCCTTCCTGTTCCGCGCGTCCACGTACGGCACGCCTCACGGCGAGTAATCGATTTCCACCAGCCTATTCGCCGACGGTCCTCCGGTCGGCGGAGGAGAAGCTGATCACGAAGACCGCCTCGTCGTCGCCCACGTTCGTGGCGTTGTGCACCACTCCGGCGGGGATGCTGATCGTGTCACCGGGACCCATCGCGACCCGCTGGTCGCCCGCGGCGTGCTCGATCGTTCCCTGGAGCACGTGCAGGACCTCGTCGCAGTTGGGATGGTAGTGGCGGGGGTTGGCCTGACCTGGCGCGATGTGACAACGTCCGACCGTCATCGTGGCCGAGTTGCCCAGCCGGCCCGAGACCATCCACTCCAGCCGGCCCCAGGCGGTGTGCTCGACCTCGCGGTCCTCCCGCCGTGTCACGTACGCGCTCATTCGCTCTCCCTCGCGATCGTCGCCGTGGAACCCGGAGGCGTCTCCCGGTACGCCTCGAACAGGCGCATGATCTCCAGTGCGTCGTCCAGCGTGCCCTTGACCGGCGGCCTGCCCGACAGGACGCTGTCGCAGAAGTGCCGCACCTCCGGCGCGTAGCCCAGATAGAACAGGTTCTTGTTGGACAGCTGGCCGAGGGAGAACTCCGGCTCCCACACCAGCGGCGCCACCGCGTCGTCCACCACGAACGACGCGTCCCTGCCGTAGTCCCTGCGAGCTCCCGGCCGGTAGTAGGTGAGCCGCACTCCGTTGTCCACGATCACGTTGGCGCCGCGGCCGACCACCTCCAGCCGTTCGAGCGGCGAGGTCGCGGCCACGCCCGCGACCAGGTGCAGCGAGCCGATCGCCCCCGAGGCGAACCGCAGCGTGCTCACGCTGCTCCCGCCGCCCGGCTCCCACTCGTACGACAGCCGCTCGACCGGCCCCATCAGGTGTGTCAGCACCGCCGCCGGGTGGTAGACGTGGTCGAGGAACCAGCGCATGGCCTTCAGGTCGTGCCGGCGCTCCATCGGCGGCAGGGCCTGCGGATAGCGTACGGAGATCGACGAGACCGGCCCGAACGCCTCCGAGGCCATGATCGAGGCGACCTTCTCCACCGCGGGCGTGAAGATCTTCTTGAGGCCGGCCATGACGAACCGGCCCGTCTCCGCCGACACCCGCCGCAATCGCAGCACCTCGGCGACCGAGGCGGCGACCGGCTTCTCCATCCACACGTGGGCGCCCGCGCGCAGGCAGTCGAGGGCGAGGTCGGTGGCCTGCACCCGCCCGGTTCGCTGGTCGTAGGAGGTGACGATGAAGACGGCCGCGGGCTTCTCCTTGGCCAGCATCTCCCGGTGGTCGGTGTAGGGGGCCGCCCTTCCTGACGGCCCGCCGAACATCCGCGCGTACGCCGCCGCGCGCTCCCGCCGCACGTCGCACACGGCGGCGAGCTCGACCGGGGCGTACTGGAAGGCCGGATAAACGTTGCGGTAGGAGTGCTCTCCCGCGCCGATGAAGGCGCAGCGGACACGTTCGTCGTACTCGAACTGGTAAGTGACGCGGTCTGGCACGCGGGCCTTCCTCTCCCTCACGGACGCTCGACCGGGGGCGCGTACGCCGATCTCCTTCCCGCGCCTTGACAGCCCCAGGGGCGCCGGATATTGCTAGAAATCGATTACTCAAACCCTAGCAGAACGATCCGCGCCCCCAGAGGGCCGGCTCACGGAGGGATCACCCGTGGCGAGAAGGCCCAACATCCTGTTCCTCATGAGCGACGAGCACCGGCCCGACGCCGCGGGGTTCGCCGGCGACCCGGTGGCGCGCACGCCGGTGCTCGACGCGCTCGCGGCGGAGGGCGTGGTCTTCACCAACGCGTACACGCCCTCCCCCATCTGCGTGCCGGGACGGCAGTCGATCATGGCGGGGCAGTTCCCCAGGACCACGGGCTGCGAGCGGTTCGGCGAGGACCTCACACCCGGCCACATGACGTACGCCCGCCGCCTCGCCCAGTACGGGTACCGCACGGTCGCCGCGGGCAAGCTGCACCACACCGGCCCCGACCAGATGCAGGGCTGGACCCACCGCATCGGCATGGACTCCGGCATCTCCCACCGCCACATCCCCGGCCGCGACGAGGCGTCGTACGCCGGGCTGCCGGAGCCGATCCACCACAAGTGGCCCATGGCCAAGGAGGTGCGGCGCGCGGGCGTCGGCCGCCCGCCCTACCTGGCGGCGGACGAGTACGCGGTGGACGGCGCCGTCCAGTACGCGCACCAGCACTTCGTGGACTCCTACTACGACCGGCCGATCCCCGAGGTGCCGCTGCTGCTCAAGGTCAGCCTGTGGCAGCCGCACTATCCGTTCCAGGTGCCCGACCGCGAGTTGTTCGACCACTACCTCACCCGTGTCCGCCCCTACTCCGGCCAGCGGCTGTCCGGCCATCCGGTGCTGGGCGGCGACCGCTTCGTCGTGCGCCCGGGGATCGAGGTGAGCGAGCGTGAGCACCGGCGCGCCACCGCGGCCTACTACGGCATGATCGAGCTGGCCGACCGGATGTACGGCCGGGTGCTGGACGCGCTGCGCCTGGCCGGCCAGGACCTCGACGACTGGATCATCGTCTACACCAGCGACCACGGGGAGATGCTGGGCGAGCACGGCGTCTACGAGAAACAACGCTTCTACGAGGCCAGCGTCCGCGTGCCTCTCATCATCCGCTGGCCGGCCCGCTTCGCCCCGCGCACGGTGGAGCGCAACGTGAGCACCTGCGACCTGTTCGCCACGCTCTGCGACCTGGCCGGCGTGCCGGCTCCCGGCGGGCTGGACAGCAGGTCGCTGGCCGGGCTGATGTCCGGCGACGAGGAGGGCTGGCCCGACGAGGCCGTCTCCCAGTTCGGCGGCAACCGGCTGATGATCAAGCAGGGCGTACTGAAGTACCAGTGGTACGGCGCCGAGGGCCCCGAGGTCCTGTTCGACCTGGCCAAGGACCCTCAGGAGAGCACCGACCACGCCGCCGACCCCGCCTACGCCGCCGCCATGACCGCTTTCAGGGCTCGCCGCGACGCCCTGGGCTTCCCTTCGGAGAAATCGATTGCGCCGTGAGCGGTCACAGCTTGGCGCCGGCGATCAGCGGTAGTGGACCCCGACCTCGGAGACGGAGGTGAAGGTGTGCGAGCCGCCCGGCACCCCGATCACCCGTACGCCGTCGGCCACCGCGGGCGCGAAGCGGAACGTGTAGGTCCTGCCGGGCCCCGCCGTCCGGTCGTAGGGGTAGGCAGGGGTGATCCGCTGGTTCCGCACGTCGGTCCACCGGCCGTTCCTGCGCACTTGCACGCGCAGGTCACGGGCGTACCAGCCGCCGTCGGCCGGCATCGCGCCGGTCGTGTAGCGCACCTCGTTGACGTGCCGCACGCGCGGCCACGTGTACCCCCACCAACTGGTGCTCTTCACCTCGTTGTTCCAGTCGTCCTCGGACGCCGTCAGGTCGCCGTCGTTGTAGATGGACGTACGTCCGGCGCGGGTCACCCGCTCGTACGGCGTCGTGCCCGGGTCCGTGGCCAGGTTGCGGGCGGCGTCCTTGCGGTTGTCCGGCGCCGAGGGGGCGCGCGGTGTGACCCGCAGTTCGCGCAGGTTGAAGTTGTAGACGGTCTTCGGCGTCGCGCCGCAGGGGCCGCAGACGTTCGACTGCGCCCACATCGTCCGGCCGTCGGCGCTGATGAACTTCGACGGGATCGTGGGCGCGTAGCCGCCATGCTTGTCCTGGGTCCACCCGACGCCGAAGTCCTTCGCGCGGATCTTGCTCCACGGGCCCCACGGGCTGGGCGCGTCGTAGATCGTCCACTGGAAGGCGTTCCAGGTGGTGAACAGGTAGCGGCCGAGCGGCTTGTTGTAGACCACGCCGCCCTGCGCGATCAGCACCTTGTCGTGCACCCCGTCCTCGTGCACCCTCTGGTAGACGCGCTCCTCGTCGTGGACGACCGGCGCCCTGTCGCCGATCTCGGCCGACCAGGTGGCCCGCCCGCCCTGGGTGCCGGTGTAGAACTCCCAGGCCGAGCGGTCCTGGATCCGGTCCTTGGGCACGCGGCCGAGGTAGACGTCGGTCTGCTGACGCCAGTTGTTGTCCAGCCCGTACGCGTATACGTAGCCGTCCACGGCGTCGGCGTAGTCCTTGCCGAAGTCCAGGAACATGATCGTGGTGAAGACGGAGCCGGCGAACATCGCCTCGCCGGTGTGCCAGGTCCAGGTGCGGCCGTGATCGGTGGACCTGGCGATGGTCGCGGCGGGCGCGCTGTCGAACGTGTGCTTCTTCAGATCCTGCACGGCCAGGTAGAGGTCACCGCCGACGCAGGCCATGCCCGTGGGCTTGCGGTTGTAGCCGGCGCCGCTCCAGATCTGCCCGACCTGGTCGCCCTTGGCGACGAGCGTGCCGGCCAGGTTGTCCTGCTCGGGGGTGCCGGTGATCCGGTTGACGCCGATGTCGGTGCCCGGCAGGGGGCCGAAGCCGCGGCCGTCGCCGTGGGCGGCGTACAGGTTGTCGTCGTCCGACCAGCAGGAGGGCCACAGGTCGCCGCCGCTCGGCGAGGTGACCGCGCTGCGCTCGCCGACTCGGACCGTCGACGGCCACGTGCTGTCGGGCGGGGACGACGACGGGGCCGCGTGCACTGTCGCGGGCCCGCCGTCACCAGAGCCGGCGTGCGCGGAAGACGTCGCGGCCAGCGGCAGGACGAGTACCAACAGGGGCAGGACGGCACGTCGTACAGGGGCGAATCGGGGGGTCCGCGCGGGGGCGTGGCTCATGCGCACTCCTGGGAAGGCAAAGGGGCTCTCGGCGGGGTTCTCCAGATTTCCTCGTCACGCTATGGTGCGAGTAATCGATTTCTAGGAAACTAGGCGGAATCGGAAGCGATCGTCAAGGGAGATCCACAGTGAAAGACCGGCCGAACGTGGTGCTCGTGTTCATGGACGACATGGGGTACGGCGACATGGGCGCGATGGGCGGTACCGTGGTGAAGACGCCACGGATGGACAGCGTGGCGGAGAACGGCATCACCTTCCGTCACATGTACTCCGCCGCACCCGTGTGCACGCCGTCCCGAGCCGCGCTGATGACCGGCAGGTACGCCCAGCGGGTCGGCCTCCCGCGCGTGATCTTCCCCCACGAGGGTGAGGGTCTGTCCGGCTATGAGCGCACGGTTCCCGAGGTGCTCAAGACGCGCGGATACCGTACCGCCGGGTACGGCAAGTGGCACCTCGGCTGCCGCCCCGAGCACAATCCCACGCGGCACGGGTTCGACGACTTCTTCGGCCTGCTGTACAGCAACGACATGGACCCCGTGCACCTGTACGACGGCGAGAAGCCCGTGCAGAAGGAGGTGGAGCAGGCCGAGCTCACCAAGCAGTACACCGACCGGGCGATCGAGTTCATCGAGCGCGGCGGCGACGATCCGTTCTTCGTCTACCTGGCGCACACGATGCCGCACATCCCGCTGCACGTGGAGGAGGGCTTCCGCGGCACGTCCAGGGGCGGCACGTACGGCGACACGATCGAGTGCATCGACTTCCACCTCGGCCGGATCCTCGACCGGCTGGAGGAGCTCGGGCTCGCCGAGGACACGCTGGTCATCGTGACCAGCGACAACGGGCCCTGGTTCGAGGGCAGCACGGGCGGGCTGCGCGGGCGCAAGATCGACACCTGGGAGGGCGGGATCAGGATGCCGTTCGTCGCCCAGTGGCCGGCCAGGATTCCCGCAGGGTCGGTGTGCGACGAGCCCGCCTGCTTCATCGACCTCCTCCCGACGCTGGCGGGGCTGACCGGCGCCGAACTGCCGGCCGACCGGCCCATCGACGGGATCGACATCGGACCCGCGCTCACCGGCGGGCCGATGCCGGAGCGCGAGGCCCTGTACTTCTTCCACCACTGGACCCTGAACGCGCTGCGCCAGGGCAGATGGAAGCTGCACGTCGACCGCAACCCGCAGCCCGACCGCAGGGAGCTGCCCCAGCTGTTCGACCTGGAGACGGACCCCGGAGAGGCCTACAACGTCGCCAACCTGGAGCCCGAGGTCATGGCCCGGCTCACCGAGCTGGCGACCTCCTTCGCCGCCGAGATCACCGCCCAGCGGGTCGAGGCCGAAGGACGCGCCGCCGGCCGCTGCGCCTGACCCCGGCCGCACCTCGACGTGGCCGCGAGCGCCTCCCGGCCGCCGCCCAGGACCCGGCCGGAGGCGCCGGCTCGGCCCCGCACGCCCGTCGGCGCCGGCATTGTCCCTCGATAATGCCTGTTTCAGCGTCGCTCACGTGACTCTTGACACTGCTGTGCGTCGCCGTTACGTTGCTTGGAAATCGATTACTCGGACCACGACCGCCTGCGCACGTCGAAGGTCGCGCCGTGTTCATCAACAAGAAATCCGCGATCCCGCCCGGCTCTTGGGGGTGCGTCATGCCCGAAGCGGGATCGCCGCGAAAGGTGGAAGTGATGCACACCCTGAGCCGCCGGCGGTTCATGCAGACGACCGGCCTGATGGGGCTGATGGCCGCCGCAGCCGCGTGCGGCGGGACGAGCGGCGCCGGCTCCGGAGGGTCGGCGGGCAGGCTGACGTGGTGGGACGCCCAGGAGAGCGGCCAGGAGGCCAAGGAGGCGCTGTTCAAGAAGTTCGCCGAGTCGCCCGGCGGCGTCCCCGTCGAATACACGCACGTCAGCGCGGCCAAGTTCCCCCAAGCGCTCCAGCTGGCCAAGCAGAGCAAGCAGCTTCCCGACATCCACGTCAACGTGGGCATCGGCGCGCAGGTCGAGCAGCTCATCAAGGACGGCTGGGTGGCGCCGATCGAGCTCGGCGAGGCGGCGCTGAAACGGCTGGACGACCAGCTCTACGAGGGCATCCACACCTTCGAGGGCAAGGTCTACTCCTGGCCGATCTACCACTACCGCTCCTACATGGCCGTCACCTGGTTCGACACCCAGCTGGTCGCCAAGGCCGGCCTCGACCCCAACGCCCCGCCCACCACCTACGACGAGTTCCGCGCGGCGTGCGCCGCGACCCAGAAGGCGTCCGGCGGGGACTCCCACGGCTTGGCCTGGTGCATCGGCATGCCGATCCGGCTCGGCTTCGCCGTCGACAAGATGGCCCAGGCGGGCGGGTTCCAGGGCGCCGACGGCTGCCTGTTCAAGACCGGCGAGTACGCCTACCACGACGACGCCTTCGTCAACGCCATCGAGTTCATGTTGTCGCTGCAGAAGGACGGCCTGATCGCCCCCGGTTCACGGTCATGGAGCGACGACGTGGCACGCGGGCGCTGGGCTGCGGGCGCGGCGACGTACTTCATCAGCGGGCCGTTCACCGCGGGCTCGACGCTGGAGACCGTCCCGCAGTGGAAGGACAAGCTCGGCGTCGGCCCGGTGCTCGTGCCCGAGGCCGGCAAGAAGGTGGCCACCTACTCGGGGCCGCGCGAGGGCACCTACTGGCTCTCGCCCACCTGCAAGCACCCCAAGGAGGCCGGCCGCCTGCTCGGCGACTACTTCGTCACCGACTCCTACGCCGTCGACCTGGCCAACGCAATGCTCCAGCCGCCGAGCGACATGGAGGCGGTCGCCAGGTCGAACGCGCACCCGGCGTACAAGAAGCTGGTCGGCTGGTTCGCCGAGCAGGCCTACCTCTGCCCGGCCCCGGTGGTGCGCAACCCCAAGGGCATGACCGCGTACCAGGCGGAGACCAAGGAGGTCACCCCCGGGCTCGGCGACATCGTGCAGGGCGCGTTCACCGGCGACATCCCTGACTACCGAAAGGCGCTCAAGGAGCTCAGCGACAAGATGACCGCCGAGCGCGACCGGGCCATCGCCGCGGCGAAGGCCAAGGGCGCCGAGATCAGCGTGGACGACTGGGTCTTCTCCAACTGGAAGCCGGAGACGGACTACACCCGGGAGATGTACGGCTGATGCCGCCCGCACCCCCCAACGTCGTGCTCATCGTGGCCGACGATCTCGGGCCAGGCGACCTGGGCGTACTCGGGTCGCGGGCCGTCCGCACCCCGCACCTGGACGCCCTCGCCCGCCACGGCCGCCGCTTCACCGCCGCGTACGCCGCCGCGGCCACCGACACGCCGTCCCGCGCCGGCCTGCTCACCGGCAGGTACGGCGCCCGCCTCGGCCTGCCCCACTCGCTCGGCCGCGGCGCGGACGCGGGCCTCGGGCCGGGCGCGGTCACCATCGCGTCGGCGCTGCGGGCCGCCGGGTACGCCACCGCCTGCGTCGGCCAGTGGCGGCTCGGCGACCGCCCCCAGGACCATCCGCTGCGGCACGGCTTCGGCCGTTTCCACGGCACGATGTACGGCACGGATGTCTCACCCCTGCCGCTGGTCGAAGGCCACGAGGTGGTCAAGGACGACTTCGACGTCTCCGGCGGGATCGCGCACTTCACCGCGAAGGCGCGGGAGTTCGTCGCCGAACGACGTGAGCAGCCGTTCTTCCTCTACCTGTCCTACCTCGACCCCCACGTCCCCTACCGTCCCGACCCCGCCTTCGCGGGCAGATCGGCGGCGGGTGCGTACGGCGACGTGGTGGAGTGCCTGGACCACCACGTCGGCGCGCTGCTGGGCGAGCTGGACAGGAACGGGCTGCGGGGCTCCACCCTCGTCATCTTCACCAGCGACAACGGGCCGCGTTACGAGGGCGCGACCCAGCGGCGCCGCGGGCGCAAGCCGGAGGTGTACGACGGCGGCGTGCGCGTGCCGTTCCTAATCCGCGGGCCGGGCAGGGTGCGGCCGGGAGCGGACCACGAGCCGATGTCGCTGGTGGACGTGCCCGCGACACTGGCCGCTCTGTGCTCGGCCCCGATGCGCGACCTCGACGGGTACGACCTGTCGCCCCGGCTCGCCGGGCACGACGCCGGCCGTCCCCCCGTCTACCTGTTCTTCGGCCCGCACCTCAACGCCGCCAGGCACGGCCGGTGGAAGCTGCACGTACGTTTCTCCAGCGACCGGACGGCGTACATGCCGCAGCTCTTCGACGTGGCCGCCGACCCCGGCGAGACGTGCGACGTGAGCTCCCGGCACGCGGACGTCGCCGAGCGGATGAGGACCGGCTTGGAGGAGTTCGCCCGGACGGTGGAGGCCTCATGACCGTGGCGGCCACCCGCCGGCAGGTGCTCCAGGGCGCGGGCGTGCTCGCCGGTCTGGCCACGATGGCCCAGGCGGCGCCCGCCGCCGCGCGCCGCGCCCCCAACGTGATCATCGTCTACTGCGACGACCTGGGCTACGGCGACCTGTCCTGTTACGGCGCTCCGCTGATCCGCACGCCCGTGGTGGACCGCGTGGCCGCGGGCGGCATGCGTTTCACCACGATGTACTCCGCCTCGCCGCTGTGCACGCCGTCCCGGGCCGCGCTGCTCACCGGCTGCTACGCGCCCCGGGTGAACCTGCCGTACGTCCTCGACCCGCGCGACACGAACGGGCTCGCGCCGAGCGAGGTCACCATCGCCGCCTACCTGCGCGAGGCAGGGTACGCCACCGCGTGCGTCGGCAAGTGGCATCTCGGCGCGCCGCCCCGCTTCCGGCCTGACAAGCACGGATTCGACCGGTTCTACGGCCTGCTCGGCAGCAACGACTGGAATCCCAGCCCGGCGCTGTACGACGGTGACCGCGTCGTCGAGGACCCCGCCGACCAGCCGTCCCTGACGCGCCGTTACACCGAGCAGGCCGTCTCCTTCATCCGCGACCACGCCGACCGGCCCTTCTTCCTGTATCTGGCGCACACCATGCCGCACGCCCCGCTGTCCGTGGAGCCGGAGTTCGCCGGGCGCTCCGCCGGAGGCGACTACGGCGACGCGGTCGAGGCCGTGGACCACTACCTCGGCGTGCTGCTCGGCGAGTTGGACAGGCTCGGCATCCGGCAGGACACCATGGTGATCTTCACCAGCGACAACGGCCCCTGGTACGTCGGCGGCACCGGCCCGTTCTCGGGGCGCAAGGCCGAGACGTACGAGGGCGGGGTGCGGGTGCCGTTCGTGCTCTCCTGGCCCGGCACGGTACCGGCCGGCGTCACCTACACGGAACCGGCCTGCATGGTGGACGTGCTGCCGACGCTGGCCGCGATCACCGGCGCGCGGCTGCGCGACGACCGCGTCATCGACGGCACCGACCTGTCCGCGGCGCTGCCGGGGGCACGGCCCGTGGACCGGGGCGACATCTTCTTCTACAGCCGCGAGGACTGCAACGCCGTGCGCCGCGGCCGGTGGAAGCTGCACGTCAAACGCTTCCCCGGCCCGTTCTACACCGGCAGGGGCTTCTCCGCGACCGAGGAGTTACCGCAGCTGTTCGACCTCGACCGCGACCCGGAGGAGGCGTACGACCTGAGCACGCGCCACCCCGGCCTGGTCGCCGCGCTCACCGCCCGGATCAGGGAGTTCGACGAGGAGCTCCAAGCCGACCGCGGCCACCGCTCGTAGCGCACCGCCGGCGGCCATCCCCCACCACGACCCGCAGAAGGACGACATGGTCAGTTTGCCCAGGCTGAAGGCCAGACGGGAGCCAGGGGAACGTCCCGCGCCCGCGCTGACCCGGCGACGGCCGCCCGCGCGGCGGCGCCGCTTCACCAGCACCCAGGTCTGGATCTGGTTCTTCCTCACCCCGACCGTGGTGCTGTACGGCCTCTACACCGTCTACCCCATCATCGCGAGCTACTGGTTCTCCTTCGTGGAGTGGAACGGCTTCGAAGCGGAGAAGACCTGGGTCGGGCTGCGGAACTACCAGGACGTGCTGGCCGACCCGCAGTTCTGGAACTCCTTCACCGTCACGGCGCTGTTCACGGTCGTCGCCGTCCCGGTCAAGGTGATCTTCTCGCTGCTGGTCGCCCTGCTGCTGAACTCGCCGAAGATGCCTTTGCGCAGCCTCTTCCGTACGGCGTTCTTCCTGCCGGTGGTCACCACGACGGCCATCGTCGGCGTCGTCATGCAGTTCGTGTTCGACCCCACCGACGGCCCGGTCAACCAGCTCCTGCTCACGCTCGGCCTGGTGGACGAGGGGATCAACTTCCTCGGCGACTCCTCCACCTCGCTCTGGACCGTGGTCGGCGTCTACGTCTGGAAGTGGTTCGGCGTGACGCTGATCTACTGGCTGGCCGCGCTCCAGACGATCCCGGACGACGTCTACCAGGCCGCCGCGCTCGACGGCGCGGGCCCCTGGTCGATGCTCCGGCACATCACGATGCCGCTGCTCAAGCCGTTCACCGTGATCATCTCGCTGCTGACGCTGGAGAGCACGCTCAAGGTCTTCGACCTGGTGCTCACCATGACCAACGGCGGCCCGTTCTACAGCACCGAGGTGGTGGAGATCTACATCTACCGCTGGTCGTTCGCCGCCACCACGCCCCAGCTCGGCTTCGCGTCCGCGGCGGCCGTCATCTTCGGCATGTTCGTGTGCCTGCTCGGGCTGTTGCAACTCGCCGGAATCCGCGCCGCCCGCAAGGCAGGAGGCCTCGCATGAGCACGACGGTCCACAAGGCCCCCGGCCGCGGCTGGTCGGTGGCCCGCGTCCGCAACCGCCTGGTGTGGTGGGTCATGGCGGTGATCATCGGTATCGGGGCGCTGCTGTGGGTGTACCCGTTCGTCTGGATGGTGTCGGCCTCGCTCAAGGATCAGCTGGAGGTCTTCGGCTCGGGCCTCAGCCTGCTGCCGAAGACGCCCGTCTGGGAGAACTACGCCCGCGCCTGGACCGACGCGGGCTTCGGCCAGTATCTGCTCAACACCGTCATCGTCACGGTCTGCACGGTCGTGCTCGTCGTCGTGCGCTGCGCGATGGCGGGCTACGTGATCGCCAGGTACAGGTTCACCGGCAGGAAGACCGTCATGGTCGTGCTGATCGCGACCCTGTTCGTCCCCACCGGCTACACCATCATCCCGGTCGTCGAGATCTCCCAGCGCCTGGGGCTGCTCAACTCCCTGTCCGGCATGGTCATCGCGCTGAGCGGCGCCGCCCACGTGGCCTCGATCCTGCTCTACATGGGCTACTTCCGCGGCGTCCCGAAGGAGCTCGAAGAGGCGGCCGTGATCGACGGCGCGGGTTTCCTGTCCGTCTTCTTCCGCGTGATGCTGCCCCTCGCGATGCCGGTCACCGCGACGGTCACCCTGCTGACGTTCCTTGCCACCTGGAACGCCTTCTTCCTGCCGCTCGTCTTCACCTTCAGCCGGCCCGACCTGCGTACGCTGAGCGTCGGCATGCTGGCCTTCGTGGGCGAGAACTCCGTCGACTGGAGCGGCATGGCCGCCGCGGCCGTCATCTCGCTGCTGCCCGTCGTGATCCTCTTCGTGCTGCTGCAACGCTACTTCGTCGAGGGGATGGCGGGCGCCGTGAAGTCGTGACGTGCGTCGTCCCCGCGGGCTGCGGCTATGCGAGGAGCCGGTCGGAAGCGGCAGGCCGTACGGGTGCTGGAGCTGCTCGGCTGACCCGGAGCACCGGGTTCATGAGCCTTTTCTCATGCGGCAGCCATGTACATAGCGCTCCCATCTCATTACTGTCGGTGACTGACAGTGATCCTGCACTAGGAGGTTCTCCGTGCGTCCATCCCCTCGCCAGATCGCCGCCGTCGCGATGATCGCCGCCGCCACCGGCATGACCCTGTCAGCTCCCGCCCACGCCGTCATCGATCCCACGAAGCTCAACAGCCTGGAATCCATCACGAAAATCGACCCCGTCGTGATGGCCAACTGCGTGACCGGCAGCACCGCCGATCCTGTCGGCGCGGCGGCCGTGCCGCCCGAGGTCCCGCTCGTGGGCTGCCTCACGCTCTGATCAGCACGCTTGGATCACCACCGGGCTGCCGGTCATGGCCGTGCGACGGTCACGACCGGCAGCCCGGTTCCGTCAGCGCCCGCCTGGTTCCTCTCAGAGAGCGGTCAGGCCGACGCCGACCAGCACGAGGCTGGCCACGCTCGCCACCGCACGGAACGTGTTCCACGCGGTCCACCTGCGCATGAAGTCCCTCCACGGCATGGTGCCCGCGTTCAGGGCGTTGTTCATCGGTACGTTGATCGCCACCGTGACGAGGAACGAGCCGGCGAAGTTCACCGCGGCGGCGGCGAAGAACCAGAGGGCGGCCGGGCCGTCCGCGAGCAGGCCCGCCACGAGCGCCGCGACCGGTGACCCCAGGAACACGAGGTAGAGCCAGGGGTTGAGGATCTTACGGTTGATGCTGCGCATCGCCGCCTCCGCCTGGGCGGTGTCGATGGCGTTCAGGGCCGGCATGACGGACATGGAGAAGGAGTAGAACAGGCCCGCGAGGGCGCCGTGCAGCGCGAGTGCGATCAGAGGCAGTGCCAACATGAGACCATCGTGATGCTTGCGGCATAAGACGGTCCATGCATCGGGCGCTCGATCACATATGCGAGCGTCTCATTCCCAGGGCCACCGTCCCCCGCCTACGGTCAGCGGAGCGGGTCGAACTCGTGCAGGGCGGCGGGCTGCTTGCCGGTGGTGATCTGCTCGGCCAGCAGCCGGCCCGTGACAGGGCCGTGGGTGAGGCCCCACATGCCGTGCCCGCCGGCCACGTAGATCCCCCGCCGGGCGGTCGCGCCGACGAGCGGGCGCCCGTCGGGGGTGACCGGCCGGGGGCCCACCCAGACGTCGGTGCGTTCGTCCCAGCGCACGCCGTCCAGCAGCGGGCGGGCGGAGGCGATGATCGCCTCCATGCGGGCAGGGACGCCCGGGGCGTCGGGGTCGCGGAACTCCATGGTTCCCGCCACGCGCAGCGCCCCCTGGTACGGTGTGCAGGCCACCCGCACGTCGGGCAGGTAGATCGGGCCGTGCACGGGTCGGTCGACCGGCACGGTGAAGGAGTAGCCGCGGCCGGCCTGCACGGGGACGCGCACCCCGAACCGGGACGCCAGGCGCGGCAGCCACGCGCCGGTGGCCAGCACCACCGCGTCGGCCGACACGGACGTGCCGTGCCGCGAGCTGACGGTGATCTTCCCGTTCTCCTCACGCAGGTCGGTGGCCTCGAAGGCGTACACGGTGGCGCCGCGGGCCATGACCTCCTTGCCGAGGGCGTGGACGAAGCCGCCGGGGTCGACGTAGCGCTGACCGTCGATCCGCACGCCCGCCCGCAGGGCCGCGGAGGCGAGCGGCGCCTGCTCGGCGAGCCTGGCGCCTTCCAGGGCCGTGTGGTCGACGGGCTGTCCCGCGTCGGCCATCCGGCGCAGCTCGCGCAGCAGGGTCTCGGCCTGCTTCGGGGTGTGGAAGGCCGCGGTGATGGGCGCCTCGACGACGGGGGCGTCCACGCCGTTCGCGGTGAGCACGTCGTACGCCTCGAAGCACTCCTCGTTGAGCGGCAGGTTGGCGCGTACGGCCCGCGTCCAGGACGGCCACCGGGAGTTGGCGGCGAATCTGAGCAGGAACGCCCACAACTTCGGATCGAAGGTGGCGGGGACGTGCAGCGGCGCGGACGGGTTGACCAGCGACTTCAGGCCGTAACGCACGACGGAGGGCTCGTTGAGCGGGATGGCCAGGCCCGGCGCGACCCATCCCGCGTTGCCCCAGGACGCCCCGGCCGCCACGCCGCCCCGGTCGACGACGTGGACCTCGACACCGCGTTCCTGGAGGAACCACGCGGTCGACAGGCCGACGATGCCGGCGCCCACCACGATCGCCGACCGCGGCGGGTTGGTGATGCGCTCGCTCATGGCATGCCTCCGTACTGGACAAAAGTCTCTTTTCTTCAGGATCACGCGCACGAGACCAGCAGGTGTTGTGCGGAGGCGACAATCGCGACGGCCGGATTGTGCGACCGTCACAACGGGCGGTCGTCCTCCAGGGCGGCCAGCGTGATGATCATGGCGAGGCGCTGGCGGGCGTCGTCCAGGTCGAGCGGGGTGATCTGGGTGATCTTGCGGAGCCGGTTGCGTACGGTGTTGGGATGCACGCCGAGCCGTTCCGCGGCCACGGCGGGGTCGCCCTGCGCCTCCAGCCACGCCCGCAGCGTGGCCATGTAGTGGGTGCCGTGGCTGGTGTCGTGCCGGCGCAGCGCGCCGACCGGCCCGCGCGCGGGGGTGCGTCCGGTGCGCGCGGCGGCACGCAGCCGCCGCAGCAGGATGTCGTCCCACGACTCGTCGTACGCCGGCGGCGCGGCGTGCGGGGGGCCCGCCTCACGCAGCGCCAGGCACTCGTCGGCCTCCTGCCGGCTGGCCGGCAGCTCCGAGGCCCTGGCCGGCGCCCCGATCCCGGCCAGCAGCCGTACCTGCGCGGGAAGGGCGGACTCCAGCGCGGACACCCAGGCGCGCGCCGCGTCGGCGTCCTCGCCGGGCAGGATCGTGTAGAGCGTGTTGCCCAGCAGCGTGCTGCGTCCCGGCCGCGACCAGCCGAAGCCCGTGGTGGCCCGCTCGAACGCCAGCAGCAGCGCGGCGTGCCGCTCCTCCTCGGTGTGCGCGCGGACGGCGATGACGCGCAACGTCTCGCCGGCCACCCCCAGCTGGCTGAGCACCGTCGCGGCGTCAGCGCTGCCCTCCAGCAGCCGGATGGCCAGGTCGGACTCCACCTGCCGCTCCAGGTCCGCACTCGCCCGCGAGCGCAGCAGGTGCAGCGCCACCGTGCGCGCCCCGTCGCTCAGGGCGCCGAGCCGCGCCCCGGTCAGCGGGCTGCCGCAGGTCACCCAGACCGAGCCGAGCACCTCGCGGCCTGCCCGCACGGCCACCGCCATCCGCCCGGTCAGCCCGTGGGCCGGGTCCTGCTCGACGAACACCGGCTCGTCGGACGCGGCCAGCCGGTCGAACACGCCCCTGGACTGGAACAGCTCGCGCAGCCGGCCGGGAACCTGCCGCACCAGGATCGTCTCCAGCCGGGCGGGGTCGCCCGCCTGCTGGGAGCGTGAGTACGCCAGCACCCGCGACAGGCGGTCCTCGATGGTGACCGCGCCGCCGACGACGTCGGCCAGGCTGTCGGCCAGTGCGAACAGGTCCGTCGGCCCGCGACCGGCCTCCGTCTCACTCCCTTCCAGGACGAGCCCGTACACCACGCCGGCCAGCTGGCTCCACGACACGGCGGGATCGACGAGCATGACCGCCACACCCTCGCTCTCGCCGGCCGAGGACGCCTCGCGGGCGGCCTCGGCGCCGGCGCGCGCCAGCACGACGGTGGCCCGCGCCGACACCGCCCACCGCACCGCCTCGGTCACCGACGGGGCGCCGATGGCCATCAGCACGTCACCCTGGACGCGCTCGTCGGTGGGGTCCGGCATCGCCACGCTGCGCAGCTGGGCCGCGCGCATCTCGGGACGCCCGCACAGCCGCACCCCGTATCCGCCGAGCACGTTGACCAGGCGATCGAGTCGGATCACAGGGCTACCCTGCCCCGGCGATCAGCGGCCACGCGCGGCGATCCTGGATGCCAAGGCGGGCATCAGGCACAGCCGCATCAGGCCTCGTACGGTGGCGTTCTGCGGCTCGGGCGGCGTGCTGACCGGAATGCGCAGGGCGGCGTCCAGGCGGTGCAGCAGCCGCGCCTGCAGAGCGCCGCCGCCGGTCACCGTCAGGCCGTTGCCGCGCACGGCCGTACGGACCTGCGGGGGCAGGCGGCGCAGCAGCACGGCCGTCATGTCGACGACGGCGTCCAGCACGTACGGCAGCAGCCCCGCGTTGGTCGTGGCGCCCAGCTGGATGGCCATGGCCTCGCTGATGACGCCGTCGCGGATGGCGACCACCTCGACGATGCCCGCGCCCACGTCGAGCAGCAGGAACGGCCGCGAGTCCGTGACGTCCAGGCCGACGCCGACGGCCGCGGCCAGGGGCTCCTCCACCAGCGTCACCCCGCACCCGGCGGCCTCGGACACCGCGGTGCGCACCGCACGCCGGTCGCTGGGCGACGCGGCGACGGGCACGCCGACCACCACCTGCTCCATCGAGCCGTCGCCCGCCGTCTGGACGTCGCGCAGCACGAGGCGTACGAGGCGCAGGCAGGCGCCGGGGTCGGCGACCATGCCGTGCCGGATCGGGCGTACCGGATCGGCGACGCCGGCGATGGACCGGGAGGCGACGACGGCCGAGGGGCGGTCGGCGACGGCGACCCCGCTCGACGTCAGCGCTCTGGTGTGCGCGGTGCCCAGATCGAGCGCCACCCTGCCGTGGCGGGTGCGCTGGAGAGTGGGGGCTGATTCGAGCTCGGCCATGACGGTGTTCGGCTCCTTGCTTGACGCGAAGGGAAGGGGTGTGTCCGGGTACGGCCCCACCGGCGGGCAGCCGGACGCGCACGGCCGGGCCGCGGCGCGGCCGTGGACGGACGGTGAGCGGCTAGGCCGGCGGCGGGCTGCGTGACCCCGCGGGGCGGTGCCCGAACTGCTGAGGGTCTCCGACGGCGGCCGAGCCGTGCGGCGGGGGCAGCAGCGCGAGATGGGCGGCGTCGCCCTGCCGCGCGCCGGACCGCGCCGGCGCCAGGGGTTCGCGGCCGGTGGAGAGCTGGGGCGGCAGGCCCGTCAGCCGGGGGTCCGTGGTGCCCGGGCTCCACGTCGTCGCCTCCTGGATGACGGGGTCACCGGCGGCGTGCCAGACGCTCGACGCGCCGGCCACCAGCGAGCACACCAGGACCAGGCTCAGCACGATGAGCCTGCCCGGGGTGTTCCAGGGTCCCGTCACACGGCCGACCATAGCCCAACTGAGACGATGACGGCATGCAGAAACTCTCGCTCGTCGCGCTGGCCCGTCAGCGAACCGGCCTGGCGGTCGGCGCCGGCGCGTGGATGGCGCGCACGGGAGACCTGCTCGTCGTGCCCGACGCCCGCCACAGTCTCGAGGCGCCGGAGGACTCGCGGTCCTGCTGACCGTCGTCAAGCGGCGCTGACCCGGCGCTCGCGGCTGTCACCGCCGGCCGGTCCTCCCGGGCCGGCCTCGTACGCCGTGCGGCCTCTTGACAGGGAGCCTGCGATTTGACAACTTCCTTGGCAGATCGAGGTTGACAACGTTGTCATCCTGGGAGATCGCTGTGAGCACCCCCTGGCCGTCCCCGTCCCGTCCCGACAAGGCACGACCCACGCAGCCGCCTTCGTGACGCTGCCCGACCGAGCCCCCGTACCGGCTGACGCACGGAAGGTTTCCCCCCGATGAAGCACCCTCGCCGACGATCCCTCATGGCGGCGCTCTTATGCGCGGGCGTCGCCCTCGCACTCTCCGCCCCCGCTGCCGCCGCGCTGACCACCCCGTACGGCACCGCGGGCGCCACCGCACAGAAAGGTCCAGACCCGATTCCCAATCCCGGCCC
>NZ_SMJZ01000142.1 GCF_004348345.1 Nonomuraea longispora | reverse complement strand
CTTCAGGAATGCCCGCCGATCGAGTCCGCTCATCACTGTTACTCCCGTCGTTCTCACAGGGGCTGGGTGAAGCCATAGTGTTCAGTTGTCTTACGTGATCGTCAATAGATCCTGAATACTTGTTTGACAATCCTTCGGGCTGATCAGCAGGACTTCGTACAGGCCCAGCTCCGGCAGCCGTACGCGGCCGTCGGAGATCTTCAGGTCACGGCCCGCGCGCAGGGCGCGCACCCGCCGCTCCTCCGGCCACGGGAGCGTCAGCCACGACGGCCCGATCGGCACCGGGCGGCGGAAGCGCTGGTCGGCGTCGCCCGACCGGTTGAGCAGGTGGATCACGTGCCCGGCGGCCGAGCGGGCGGGGACGATCTCCACCTGGTCCGGCAGGTCCGTCTCCACCGCCAGCCCCTCGGCGGCGGCCAGCGCGCGGTCCGCGAACAGGTCCCGGTGCGCGCTCAGCCCGGTCTCCCGGTAGCCCCGGCCGACCGTCCACGGCATGAGCACGCCCGCGCCCTTGCCGTACCGGGCGCCAAGCCAGCCGGGATGGCCGGTCTCGCGGTGGCCGTGGCACTTCTCCGGCGGGCCGTACCTGGCCCTGGACAGCGCGAACAAGCCCGTCTCCGCCCGCCCGGCGGGCTCGACCACGTGGAAGGCGCCGATCACCGGCACCATTCCCCTGTCGCCGCGCAGGTGCAGCGAGCGGGTGGCCTCCTCGCTCTCCCTGCTCGCCAGGCGGCGGGTCACGGGCAGGCAGGCGAGCTGCGCCACGTCCGCGTCGAAGCCGGCCGAGCCGGTGGCCAGCACCGTCCCTCCGGCCTCCGCGTACGCGTCGAGCACGCCCGCCGCCCCGATCGGGCCGAGATCCGGCAGCACGACCAGCCGGTATCTGGACAGGTCGCTCACCTGCAGCTTGTCCTCCGGCAGCACGTCGAACGGGACATGCCGCTCCAGCAGCGCCAAGTAGAGCCCCTGGAACTCGGAGACGGCCTCCGCGACGTCGTCCTTCAGCGGGTCGGGGCGCACCAGCAGCGTGCGCGCCTCGGACACGAGATCCCGGTAGACGCCCGGGTGGTCGCGGTGGAAACGGGTGATCTCGCCCCCGATCTCCAGGCACTCGTACGGGCTGTCGCCGGGCGTCCCCATGACGTACGTGGACGGCACCGCTCCCCGGGAGATCGCCTGCAGCAGGTACTGGGCGAAGTGGTACGGCTCCTCCCCCGCCATCCGGTACGGCATGTCCACGAACCCCACCGAGTTGACCAGCACGGGCACGTCCGGCCGGTACGACTTGGCCGCGCTGACGTGCTCGCTGGTGCGGTGGTGCCACAGCGGCCGGCCGACGGCGTTGTTGGCCTCGTGGAAGACGATGTCGGCGTGCTCGCCCAGGATCAGCGCCGCGTCGGGGCGCCGGCCGGCGATCGCCGCTCTGATCCGGGCGTGCAGGTCGTCGAGCGTCTCGTGCGCGAACCTCCGCCAGCGCAGGTATCCGGGCGAGTCCCGGCCCTGCGGCAGGTCCCCGCCCACCTGCTCGGCGTAGCGGCGGGCGCAGGCCAGGCAGTGGCACACGCCCCGGTAGCGGCGGCTGTAGTCGACCTCGTTGAACGACATCCAGTTGAGGAAGAAGCCGTCGACCGCGTACCGGTCGAGCACCTCGCCGATCACCTCGAACAGCTTGACCTGGTAGTAGCCGCCGCTCGGGCAGACGCTCGTCAGGCCGTTGTAGACCTGGGCCGCGCCGTCGGGGGCGACGAAGCACCACTCGGGATGTTCCTCGGCCCGCCGGTGGTCGATCTTGGAGAAGTCCATGCGGGCCAGCACGCGCACCCCCCTGCGGCGGGCCGCCTCGACCGCGTCGCCCACCAGGTCACCCGACGGCCGCTCAGCGAGGTACGGGTTGCGCGTCTGGAAGTCCAGGCGGGTCGGGTAGTTGGACAGGATGCCGCCGACGCTGACAAGCCAGGCGTTCGCCCCGTACTCCTCCAGGTCGTCGAGCACCCGCTCCACGTCGAGCCCGGCGTCGATCTCGCGGAGGTTGGTCTGGAACATCCGGAACGGCTCCCGCCACCACGGCCGCCCGCTCATGAGCGCGTCCACGTCAGGTGCACGACCTCGATGAGCTCGACCCCGGTCAGCGGCACCTCCGCGCGGCCGTCGCGAACCTCGGCGGCGGTCTCGGTGTCCGCGACCAGCAGACGCGCCGTGGCCCCCTGGACGCCCGGCGGCAGGGCGACGCTGACCGTCTGCGGCGGCAGCGGGATCGTCTCCCTGATGGCGCCGCGCATGGCCATCGGGTTGTTCAGGTTGACCACGGCCACCGCGACGCCGTCCTCGTCGCGGCGTACGGCGAGGTCGGCCAGGCCCGGCCCGCGCACGGTCGCGGCCGGCTCGCCGCCGAGCGTCCACCGCACCGCGTTGGCGATCAACCGCCCGTGGTCAGCCTGGAGCGCCTCCCAGAAGACCGCCCCCAGGTCGAACGCGAAGTAGACCACCCGGCCCTGGCCCTCTCCGACGACGACGGCGGGGGCGTCCGGCTCCTCGCGGGCGTACAGCTCCTCCATCGGCAGGTCGGGAAAGTCCGGCACGAAGCGGAACGGCACCCGCGTGCCCTCGCGGGCCTCCACCCTCAGCAGCCGGGTGCCGCCGATGACGCGTCCGGCGCCCCCGAAGCCGGCGTTCACCGGATGCTCGCCGGTCAGGGCGATGTAGTTGTTCTTCACCGGGCCCCGGACGGGCTTGACCAGGTCGACGCCCAGCACGTCGGCGAGGCCGAAGCCGTCGCGCGGAGCGCCGTGCCCGTCGTACAGGGACGACTGGTGCGCGGCCACCAGCCCGCCGCCGGCGGCCACGTGCGCGCGGATCACCGCGCACTGCTCGTCGCTGAGCTGCTCGCTGTTGGCCAGGACCAGCACCTTGTACGGACGCAGCCGCTCGGCGGACAACGCCTGGGCCGCGACCAGGTCGAACGGGATCCGCGCCTCCACCAGCGCCTGGTAGAAGCCGTCGTCATCGGGGGAGGTGTGCGCCGCCCCCGTCCGCAGCTGCCCGGTGGTGCTCGGGTCGAGCAGCGCGACCTCGGCGCTGACCGGCATCGCCGACAACACCGGCTCCAGCCGCGCGTGCAGGCCGAACGCCGTGACCACGGCAGGCACCCATCGGGGGTCGGAGACGGTGGCGTTGAACTTCGTGAACCACGGGAGCGCACCCTGCGCGAACCCGTCCACGATCCACGTCGTCACCTCCTCCGGCGGCGCCACGGAGTCCTTCCAGCGATGCTGGTGGTGCTCGGGCCCGACGGAGGCGATCAGCCCGACCGGCCGGTCGGGGAACAGCCCTCGGCTGCGTTTGGCGACCCGGCCCGCCACCCACGGCGCCTCGATGCCGGAACGGCCCTGCTTGTCGACCACGAACATCGGACAGACCCGCTCGACCAGCTCCGGTTCGAGGTCGCGGGCGGCGAAGGCGCCCAGGTTGGGGATGAAGCGGGCCTGCGGCCGCAGGTCCTTGACGGCGGCGTCCCAGATCGACACCAGCTCGCTGAGCCTGCGCCGGCGCCAGGCCACGTAGACGGGCCAGGCGGGGTCGGACGGGTCACGCTCGCGCAGCGGCAGGTCGAGCCCGGTGTCGTCGCGGAAGGAGCGCCGCGCGGCCTCGCTGTAGGAGATGCCGCTGTAGCCCTCCCACCGGTTGGCGAAGATCGCGTCCACGTCGTACTCGCGGACGATCTCGCGGGCCACCTCGGTGGTGAACTCCCGGTGGTAGGCGCTGAAGGCGCAGGTCAGCCAGATGCCGGGATGCGACCAGTGCTCGATGGGCGCCCCCTGCGCGTCGCACGCCAGCCATTCGGGATGCGCCCGCGCGGCGTCGGCGTGCACGGCGTGCGGGTCCACCCGGGCCATGACGTGCATGCCCAGCCCTCTGGCGGCCTCCACGAGCGTGCCGAAGGGGTCGGTGTCACCGAGGTAGGTGCTGCGGTGGTGGAAGGGGATGCGGGTCGGATAGTAGGCGATGTAGCCGCCGGCACTGATGCAGACCGCGTTCGACCTGCTGTCGCGCATCACGGAGGTCCAGAAGTCGACATCGAGATGCGCCGGGTCGTCCTCGGCCAGCGTCAGCTGTGTCCAGCGGGTCGCCATACGTGGCCAGTCGGATGTTCGCATCGTGACACACCTCTCCGTCAGGCTTGTTGTCAGACGCGGAACATTGTCAAACAAGAACTCAAGAGTTACAAGGATCGCGGTACGGGGGGATTTGACATCAAGTTGGGTTGAGGTTGCACGCTCGGAGAACCGATTCACACCTTTCAGGGGGAGCATCCATGTACGCCGTCGTCCTGCACGCCTTCGGCCCGGCCGCCAATCTGCGCTACGAGACCGCCCCCGACCCCGAGCCGGGCCCCGGCCAGGTGCGCATCGCCGTCAAAGCTGCCGGCGTGCACCTGGTGGAGACCATGATGCGCTCGGGCATGGCCAGCGACTCGCTGCCGCCCCTGCCGGAGCTGCCGGCCATCTTCGGCGGCGAGGTGGCCGGCCGGGTGGACGCGGTGGGCCCGGACGTCAGCCCCTCCTGGATCGGGCGCGACATCGTGACCTCCGCCGGACAGCCCGGAGGCTACGCCGAGCTGGCGGTCGCCGACGTCGCGTCGGTGCACCGGCTGCCCGCCGGGCTGGGACACGAGACGGCCGTCGCCATGGTCGTCACCGGGCGTACGACTCTCGAGTTCCTCGACGTGGCCAAGCTGACCTCCGACGACGTGGTGCTGGTGACCTCGTCCGCCGGGGGGATCGGCCGCCTGGTCGTCCAGTACGCGCACGCCCTCGGCGCCACGGTGATCGGCGCGGCGGGCGGCCCCGCCAAGGTCGCGGCCGTACGCTCGCTCGGTGCCGATCTGGCCGTCGACTACGACGAGCCCGGCTGGGAACGCTCACTGGCCGAGCGGCTGGGCGGCCGCACGGTCACCGCCCTGCTCGACGGGGTCGGCGGCGACAAGGCGCGGGCCGCGTTCGAGCTGCTGGCCGACGGCGGGCGCCACCTCATCATCGGCAACGCCTCCCAGCAGGACTTCCAGCCCGCCCCCGAGATGCTCAAGGAGCGTGATCTCACGGTGACCAACGCCCTGATGATCCTGATCAGCAGGCCGGAGCAGAGGCCCGCGTACGAGGCCCGCGCGCTGGCGGCGGCCGCCGACGGCACGCTGACGCCGGCCGTCCAGACGTTCCCGCTGGCGCAGGCCGCCGCCGCGCACGCCGCGTTGGAAAGCCGGGCGACGACGGGCAAGGTCGTCCTGATCCCCTGACCGGCCCTACGCCCGGCGCGAACCGGCGGATCGGCCCGCGGGATCGGCGCGTAGGGTCCTCCTATGACCATGGATCCCGGCGTCCCCGACGGCCGGAGCGCCGGGCGTTACCTGTGGTGGCTGGTCACCAGCCAGCGCGGGAGGGTCGCGGCCGGCGCCCTGCTGGGCACCGCCTGGACGATCTGCCTCACGCTGGCCCCCTACCTGCTGTCCCGCGCCATCGACGACGGGCTGGCGCAGGGCGACGGGCCCGCACTGTCCGGGTGGGCGGCGGCATTGCTGGCCCACGGGGCGCTGACGGCGTGGCTGGCCATCATGCGGCACCGCACGATGACCAGGGTGCGGATGGACGCCGCGTTCCGTTCCGTGCAGGTGCTGGCCCTGCAGGCGACCCGCCTGGGCGCGGTGCTGCCACGCCGGGTCACGGCCGGTGAGGTGGTCACGATCGGGTTCACCGACGTGGCCATGATGGCCGGGGCGCTGACCGTCACCGGCCCGGGCGTCGGCTCCGTCCTCGCCTACGTCGTCGTGGCCGGGCTGCTGCTGTCCGTCTCACCGCTGCTCGCCGCGGTGGTCCTGCTGGGCGTGCCGCTGCTCGTCGTCGTGCTCGGCCCGCTGCTGGGGCGGCTGCGGGGCGCCGAGACCGGATACCGCGTGCGGCAGGGCGAGCTCGCCGCCCGGTTCGGTGACATCGCCGCGGGGCTGCGGGTCCTCAACGGTGTCGGCGGCAAGGACGTGTACGCCGAGCGCTACCGCCGCGGCTCCCAGGACCTGAGGGAGCAGGGTTACCGGGTGGGCGCGGTGACGAGCTGGATCCAGGCGCTCGGGGTGGGGTTGCCCACGTTGTTCCTCGGCGCGGTGACCTGGCTGGCGGCCCGGATGGCCGCGCAGGGCGAGCTCACCGCGGGCGAACTGGTGGCCGTCTACGGCTACGCCGCGGTGCTGGTCGTGCCCGTCGCGTTCTTCATCGAAGGCGGCTACGGCCTCAGCCGCGGCATCGTCGCCGCCCGCAGGGTCGTACGCTTCCTGGCCCTGGAACCGGCCGCCGCGGCCAAGGACGACCTTGTGGACCCGCCCGTCGCCGGGTCGGTGTTGCGCGATCCGGTCTCGGGCGTCGAGATCACGCCGGGACGGCTGACCGCCCTGGTGAGCGCCCGCCCCGCGGAGGCGGCGGCGGTGCTCGACCGGCTCGGCGGATTCGCCGTCCCCGCCGCGACCTGGGGCGGTATCCCGCTGAGCGACATCGAACCCGCGCGGCTGCGTGCGCGGATCTTGGTGGCCGACAACGAGGCCGACCTCTTCGCGGGCACGTTACGCGACGTCGTCGCGGGCGGGCTCGACCCGGACGACGACGCCGTCGGCCGTGCCCTGCACGCGGCCGTGGCGGACGACATCGTCCGCGGCCTGTCCGGCGGGCTGGACGGGCGCGTCGACGCGCAGGGCCGCAACCTGTCGGGCGGCCAGCGCCAGCGCGTACGCCTGGCCAGGGCCCTGCTGGCCGACCCCGAGATCCTCCTCTCGACCGAACCCACCTCCGCCGTGGACGCGCACACCGAGGCGACGATCGCGGCCCGGCTGCGCGCGGCACGGTCGGGCCGCACCACGGTCGTGACCACCACGTCCCCGCTCCTCCTCGCCCATGCGGACACCGTCTGCTACCTGGCCGGCGGCTCCGTCGTGGCGACCGGCGGTCACAGCGACCTGCTGGGCGAGCAGCCCGGCTACCGCGCGCTGGTGGCCAGGGAGGACCGCAGGGAGGCGGCCCGATGACCGACGGCGGTTCGGCGGCCGGCGGCGGGCTGCCGGTGGCCGGTTCCTCGTGGCTGCGCCGGGCGGCGTTCCGTCTCGTCCGCCTGGACTGGCGCGCGTTCACCGCCATGCTCGTGCTCAACGCGCTGGCCTCCGCCGCGGGGCTGGCCGGCCCGTGGTTGCTCGGCCGCATCATCGACGATGTGCGCGACGGCGCCGGGGTCGCCACCGTGGACCGGCTGGCGCTGGCGCTGCTGGGCTTCGCGCTGGCCCAGTTCGTGCTGACCCGCCATGCCGCCCGCGTCGGGCACCGCTTCGGCGAGCGTACGCTGGCGCGCATCCGCGAGGAGTACACCGACCGCGTGCTCGCGCTTCCCGTGGGCGTGGTCGAGCGCGCCGGGGCGGGCGACCTCACCATGCGCGGCACCGCAGACGTCGCGGCGGTGGGCGCCATGTTGCGCGGCGCGGGCCCCGACGTGCTGATCGCCGTCGTGCAGGCCGCGTTCGTGGTGGGCGCCGTCGTCACCCTCGATCCGCTGCTGGGTGGGTGCGGCGTGCTCGGGCTGGCCGGCATCTGGTTCGCCGCCCGGTGGTATCTGCGCCGTGCCGTGCCCGCGTACCTCGCCGAAGGGGCCGCCAACTCGCAGCTCGCCGAGCAGCTCGCGGCCACCAGCGCGGGGGCCCGCACGGTGGAGGCGCTGGGGCTGGGCCCGCGCCGCCTCGAGACCTGCCAGGAGGCGATCGACCGGTGCCGGGAGACCCGCACCCGTACGTTGTCCCTGCGCAGTGTGCTCTTCCCCATCGTGGACGTCTCCTACGCCATCCCGGTGGTCGCCGTTCTGCTCGCCGGGGGCGTGCTGCTCGGGCAGGGCTCCGTGTCGCTGGGCACGGTGGTCGCCGCCGCGCTCTACCTGCGCCAGCTCTCCCAGCCGCTCGACGTCATCCTGCTGAACCTGGAACTCCTCCAGAGCAGTGCCGCCTCCTTCGCCCGGGTGGAGGGCGCGGGCCTGGCCCCTCGTGCGGACCGTGACGCCTCGGCCCCCGAGCCGGCCGACGACCGGCTGGAGGTGTCCGGCGTGCGCTATGCGTACGACGACGGCCCCGACGTCCTGCACGGGGTGGACCTGACGGTACGGCCCGGCGAGCGGCTGGCTGTCGTCGGGCCGTCGGGCGCGGGGAAGACGACGCTGGGCAGGTTGCTGGCGGGCATGGACGTGCCGCGCTCCGGGTCGGTGACCGTGGGGCGGGTGCCGGTCGCCGGGCTCGACCCCGCCCGGCTGCGCGAGCGGGTCATGCTCGTCACCCAGGAACATCACATGTTTCTCGGCACCGTACGCGACAATCTGCGGATCGCCGCGCCCGAGGCCACCGACGACGAGTTCCGCGCCGCGCTGGCCGCCGTGGGGGCGGACTGGATGGACGAGCTCCCCGACGGCCTGGACACCGAACCGGGCCAGGAGAGCGAGCGGCTGGACGGTGCGCAGGTGCAGCAGCTGGCCCTGGCCCGCGTGGTGCTGGCCGACCCGCACACGCTCATCCTCGACGAGGCCACCGCCATGCTCGACCCGCGCACCGCCCGGCGCACGGAACGCGCGCTGGCAGCCGTGCTCGCCGGACGCACCGTCATCGCGATCGCCCACCGTCTCCAGACCGCCCACGACGCCGACCGGGTGGCGGTGCTGCAGGACGGCAGGCTGACCGAACTCGGCACGCACGACGAGCTCGTGGCGGCGGGCGGCACGTACGCCGCGCTGTGGCACTCCTGGCACGGGGGCGGCGGGTACGCGTAGCACAGCGCCCGCGACCGGCACCACGAGCACAGCGCACATGGCCGGCACGACGGGTGCTCCACGTGAGCGCCTGGGCCCCCGAGCGGGAGGCGTGGGTCATGAGGCCGGGTGGGCGAGGATCAGCACGAGGGCGTCGAGGAGCCGCTGCCAGTCCCCTTCGTGCAGGTCCCGGTCGAGTGGCCCGGCGAGGGCGGCGAGTGCGTCCACCAGCTTGGCCCTCGTCACCCGGTCGTCCTCGCCGAGCAGCGTGGCCAGGGATCCGGCCTGGCGCCGGAAGCGCCGGGTGCGCGCGAACTCGGCGAGGGACGGCGGCGGCGCGGAGGAGGTCTCCTCCGTCCCGGGGTCGGCGAAGGTGACCGTCAGCCGGGTGCCGAGGGCCTCGGCGAGCCGGTCGAGGGCGGACAGGGTGGGGTTGCCCCGGCCGTTCTCCAGGTTGGCCACGTAGGGCACCGACAGCGCCGCGTCGGTGGCCACCGACGCGACGGTCCTGCCGAGTGCCGCCCGGCGGCTGCGCAGTCGCCGGCCGAGTTCCGCATGATCCACGCTCATATCTTGACAGAATAGTTCATGGCCGTTTCTCTTTTGTGAGAACACAAGCAATGGGGGGCGAGAGATGTTGCGGGCTCTGCGGGTGCGGGACTTCGGGCTGTTGTGGGCGGCCAGAGCGGTGGCAGGGCTGGGCACGAGCATGCTGGTCGTCGCGATCCCCGCGCACGTCTTCGCCGTCACCGGCTCGGTGCTGGCGACGGGCGTCACCCTGGCATTCGAATATCTTCCTTCGCTGCTGCTGGGCCCGTTCGCCGGGGTGCTGGCCGACCGGTGGGACCGCCGCCGCCTGATGGTGGCGACCGACCTCGTGCACGTCGTGGCGATCAGCATGGCGCTGCTCGCCAGGACACCCGAGACGATCTGGCTGGTCTACGTGGCCGTGCTCGGCCAGGGCAGCGCGGCCGTCGTCTTCCGCCCCGCAGCCCAGGCTCACATCCCCGCCGTGGTGGGCACCGGGCCGACCCTCACCAGCGCGAACGCGCTCAGCGCCGTCACCACCGGCGTGGTCGCGCTGGGCGGTCCGCCGCTCGGCGGGCTGCTGTTCGCGTTCCACGGCATCGGCGCGGTCGTCGCGGCCAGCGCCGCCGCCGGGCTGCTGTCGGCGGCGACCATCGCCATGACCTCGGCCCGCCCCCGCGACCCCGGTGCGGCCGCGCGCGACGTGCTCGCCGGCATCGGCCTGGGGTTGCGCCACGTACGCCACGCCGCGGCGACCCGCGGGCTTCTCGCGACGAACAGCCTCTACCTGCTGGCCAACGCGGCGCTCACCGCCCTGCTCGTGCCGTTCGGCGTGACCCGGCTGGGCGGCAGCGTGGAGGTCGGCTACCTGCTGTCCGCGCTGGGGCTCGGCTTCCTCGTCGGCGCTCCCCTCAGCCGCAGGCTCGCCGACCGCCATTCGGCCAGGACGACCGTCGCCGCCGGCCAGGCGCTCGTCGCGGCCGCGTTCGCGCTGCTGTTCAACAGCACCGCGCCGCCCGTCGCGCTGGTCGCCGCCGTGCTGCTCGGGCTGCCCGCGGTGACCGTGCTGGTGTCCGTGCAGACCTGGGTGCAGCGGACGACGCCCGAAGGGCTGCTCGGCCGCGTCAGCTCGGCGTTCCTCACTCTGGAGGCCGCCGCGACGATGGTCGGCGCCTTCGCGGGGCCCGCCGTGAGCGAGGTGTTCGGCATGCCGGCTGCGCTCAACGCCGCCTGCGTGGTCGCGCTGCTGTCGGCCCCGCTCACGCTCTGGCTGGTTCCCCGGCGGCCGACGCGAGAGGCGGACGGGGAGATTCCGGCGGGCGGTGCGGCGCCCGCCCGAGCTCCTTGAGGCCAGGCAGGCGCGAGAGCGCGGCGAGCTGAGCGCAGAGGATCCGGCCAAGCTGGAGGACGACGCCGCCGGCGGCGCGGCCCCTGCCCCGACTTTGTGACCCCCTGGGACGACGAAAGTAGCGACGACCGCTCGCCGGTCCGGGACTTTCGCAGGTCCCGGCGAGTGCACCGCCCCCACCACACTGGGACGGACCCGGCCGGATCGGCCAGGTCAGTGAGTTGCCGGGGGAGAAGGAGTCGTCATGAGGTCGTCGTTCGTACGCTGGTCCGCCGTGGTCGCCACGGGCTGCCTGTCCGTGGCCGCGTGCGCCACGCAGGCCGTGGCCTCGGACCAGCAGATGAGGGCGTTGGTCGTCCAACTCGACACGGGCCGGATCCGAGGGCTGAACGACGGCACGGTCAGGACGTACACCGGGATCCGCTACGCGCAGCCGCCGGTGGGCGAGCTGCGGTGGAAGAAGCCGGTGCCGGCCAAACCGTGGAAGGGGGTGGCGGACGCCACCAAGCCAGCCCCGAAGTGCGTGCAGGCGGAGGGAGGCAAGCAGATCGGCAAGGAGGACTGCCTCTTCCTCAACGTCACCGCTCCCGCGAAGCCGTCGCGCAAGAAGCTGCCCGTCATGGTGTGGATGCACGGAGGCGGCTACACCACGGGCTCCGGCGGCGACTACGGCGCCCGGCGGATGGCCGACCAGGGCGACGTGGTGGTGGTGACGATCAACTACCGGCTGGGCGCTTTCGGGCTGCTCGGGCTGAGCGGGTTGCCGGGCTCGGGCACGTTCATGCTGGCCGACCAGCTTGAGGCGCTGAGGTGGGTCAAGCGCAACGCCGCCGCGTTCGGGGGCGACACGGGGAACGTCACGATGCTCGGCGAGTCGGCCGGCGGGATGAGCACCTGCGCGCTGCTGACCTCCCCGGCCACGCGCGGGCTGGTCGACAAGGCCGTCGTCCAGTCGGGATCCTGCATGATCGAATGGCGCAGCGGCACGTACATCCCGATTCCCGGCATGCCGTCGTTCACGCCCTACACCTCGCTCAAGGCGAACCACGCGACCGGCGAGGCGGCCGCCAAGAAGCTCGGCTGCGCGGCGGGCAAGGAGCTGGAGTGCCTGCGGGACAAGCCGGTCTCCGAGCTGATGAAGGTCAACGACACCTTCGCCAGCAACCTCGCGTACGGAACGCCGCTGCTGCCGCTCGAACCGGCGCAGGCGCTGCGGAAGGGCAAGTTCCTGCGGGTGCCGGTGTTGTCGGGAGGCACCAAGGACGAAGCCAACGGGTTCATCGCGGGCGCCATCAAGGCGGGGTACCCGGTGACCGCCGAGAACTATCCAAAGCTGGTGAAGGGCGCGTTCGGGGAGAAGGCGGGAGCGGTGCTGAAGAAGTACCCGCTGTCGGACTACAGAAGCCCCGGCCTGGCGTGGGCGACGGTGAGCAACGACAGTTCGTGGGCGTGCCCCACGCTGGCCGGTGACCGGGCGATGACCGCCCGCACCAAGGTGTACGCCTACGAGTTCGCCGACGCGAAGGCCCCGAACATCGGCGACATCCCCGCCGGCTTCCCGCCGGGGGCGCAGCACGCCAGCGAGCTGCCCTACCTGTTCGACCTGGGCGGCCGCCCGTGGCCGGGGCTCACGTCCGAGCAGTGGCGCCTGGCCGGGCAGATGGTCGGCTACTGGACCTCGTTCGCCCACACGGGCAAGCCCCGCGCCCAAGGAGCTCCCGCCTGGCCCGCGTTCGGCAGGGCCGGCACCGTGCTCAGCCTCAAGCCGAAGAGCCAGGGCGGCGTCGGCCCCGCCCGCTACGACCGCGAACACCACTGCGGTTTCTGGCGCGGCATCACCGGCTGACCCGCCCTTGGGCGTACTCACGTGGTCGTCACGTGAGTACGCCGAACGGTGTGACGAACTGTGCGGCCATGATCCGGATTCCGCTCGTCGACGGCCTCAGCGGCGCCGCGCGAACCGGGCTCCTCCCCGCCGGCAGGGCTGGGCCGCCGTGAAACCGCATGCCGACCGGCTCGTAGCGGAGGTCGAGCGTACGGCCGAGCGGCTGGACGCGCTGCGCGGCTCGGCCTTCGGTGTTCTGGACGGACGTGCACGTCCCCGTCCCCCGGCGGGACATGGAGGCGGCAGCCGCCGCCGCGTACGAAGACCTGACGCGGGTGACGGGGGTCGAGCCGGTCACGGCGCGGTGGAGGAGCGAGGTCCGGGAGGCGGCCCGCCGGACGGGGCACTTCGCCGTGCTCACCGACGCGTGGGCGCTCGTGCTGAGCCTGACCAACGACAGCTGAGCCGGCGGCCTCACCGGGCAGGCGATGAAAGATGTCTTCGCAAGGCTCTCGCCTGCGAAAGAAAATATTGAGACGCTGAACCCCACCACGCGCCCCCAGCCCAAGGAGTGGTTCATGCGCAGACTACTGGCGATCTTCCTCGTCGCCGCCCTGCCGTTAGGCACCGTCACAGCGGCGCACGCCCAGGAACCCACCGGCCGTCAGGCGGCCTTCGCCTCCGCCGCGGAGGAGTTCGGGGTGCCCGAGAGCGTCCTGCTCGGCGTCTCCTATCTCGAGTCACGCTGGGACGCCCACGCCGGGCAGCCGTCCACCGACGCCGGGTTCGGGCCCATGCACCTGACCGACGCCGCCGCCTTCACCGGGTCCAACCACCACCACGAGGGCGAGGAGGACGCCCGCGGCGACGAGAGCCGGCCCCTGCCCGCCCCGAGCGCGCGTCCCGCGCCCGCCGACCTTCCCGCCTCGCTCCGCACCCTGGACAAGGCCGCCGAGCTCACCCGCGAGAGCCGCGAGCGGCTGCGTACGGACGCCGTTGCCAACATCCGCGGCGGAGCGGCGCTGCTCGCCGACCACCAGAAGGCGCTCGGAGCGCCGCCGAGCGACGACCCCGGCGAATGGTACGGCGCCGTCGCGAAATACTCGGGCGCCGAGGAGGCGGGCGCGGCCAGGTTCTTCGCCGACGAGGTCTTCGCGACGATCAAGGAGGGCGCCGAGCGCACGACGGACGACGGCCACCGGGTCAGGCTGGCCCCCGTCCCAGGGCTCACGAAGGCCGGGAAGTGGCTGGACAGGCTCGGGCTGCGCAAGCAGAGGACCGACGGCGTGGAGTGCCCGGTGTCGATCTCGTGCGAGTGGATCCCGTCGGCGTACCAGGAGTTGCCGAACGACGACTACGGCCACTACGACCTGGCGAACCGCCCGTTCAGCCAGAAGATCGAGTACATCATCATTCACGACATGGAGGGATATTTCATGCCCTCCATCCGCCTCAACCAGGACCCCACGTACGGCGCCAGCTGGCAGTACTCCGTCCGCTCCACCGACGGCCACATCGCCCAGCACATCAAGGCCAAGGACGTCGCCTGGCAGGCGGGCAACTGGTACGTCAACGCCAAGTCCATCGGCATCGAGCACGAGGGTTTCCTGGCCGAGGGCGGCACCTGGTACACCGAGGCGATGTACCGCTCCTCCGCCCGCCTGGTCCGCCACCTGGCGCTCAGGAACGGCGTCCCGATGGACCGGGCCCACATCCTCGGCCACGACAACGTCCCGGGCACGCTGCCGACCACGGTCAGGCAGATGCACGAGGACCCGGGCCCGTTCTGGGACTGGGCGCACTACTTCCGGCTGATGGGCGCGCCGCTGCACGGCCTCGGCGGCCCCAAATCCGGCTCGATCATGATAAAGCCGGATTTCGCGACGAATAAACCGTACTTCTACGGTTGCGACCGCCAGAACCCCGAAGCCGCCTGCCCGCCGCTCCCCGCCGGCACCGTCTGGCTGCGCACCGAGCCGCGCGACGACGCCCCGCTGGTCAAGGACATCGGCAAACACCCCACGGGCGAGTCGCTCTACAGCGTGTACGACCACAGCGCCAGAGCGAGCACCGGCCAGCGCTTCGCCGTGGCCGGCAGGCACGGCGACTGGACCGCCATCTGGTATCTCGGCCAGAAGGCGTGGTTCCACGACCCGAAGAGCGCGCCCACAGCCGTGCCCTCCATGGGCCTGGTGGTCACCCCCAAGCCGGGCAGGGCGACCGTCCCGGTCTACGGGCGGGCGTACCCGGAGGCGGAGGCCTATCCGGAGGGCATCCCCTACCAGGAGGTGACCCCGCTGCAGTACACGTTCTCGGCCGGCGAGAAGTACACCCTCGCGGGCCCGGCCGCCACGGAGTACTACCGGGCGGTCACCTTCGACCTGGAGGACCACAAGGTGGTGCGGGGCAGGACGAAGTACCTGCAGATCCAGTTCGGCCACCGCGTGATGTTCGTCAAGGCTGACGACGTGCGGGTGACGTTCTCCGGGTGAACGCGTTGACGGCGCGCCTGGTGCTCGCGAGCGCCTCCTGAGAGGAGTCGAACGTACGCTGGGCGACGCCGACGAACACGCAGTCGACGACGAGGAGCTGACTGATCCGGCTGGCCAGGGCGCCGGGACGGAACTCCGTCTCGCGCCCGGCCGAGATCAGCACGTGTTCGGCCAGCTCCGCGATGGTGGAGCGGGGGTTGTTGGTGATGGCGACGGTCGTGGCCCCGCCCTCGGCGGCCCGGGAAAGCGGCTCGATCACGTCGGGGGTCTCCCCCGAGGTGCTGACGCCGAGCGCGACGTCGCCGGACTTCAGCAGCACGGCGCTGGTCAGCGCCAGGTGAGCGTCCTGGAAGGCGTGGCTGGACAGCCCGATGCGCAGCAGCTTCTGGGCGAAGTCCTCCGCCACCAGTCCTGACGCGCCGACGCCGTAGGCGTCGATCCGCCGCGCCTCGACGATGGCGTCGACCACGAGCCCGAGCCGCTCGGAGGTCAGCTGCGCCACCGTGTCGTTGATCGCCTCGGACTCGGCCCGCGCCACCTTGTGGATGACCTCCGAGAGCGGGTCGTCGGGGGCCAGGTCGCCGGGCACCAGGCGGTCGGGCTGCGCGGCGGCGGCCGCGAGGGCTAACCGCAGCTGCGGGTATCCCGCGAACCCGAGCAGCCGCGCCGTGCGCACGATCGTCGCCTCGCTGGTGCCGGAGGCGACGGAGAGCTCCGTGATGGTACTGCGCGCCACCGTCGCCGGATCTTCGAGTATGAGGCGGGCGACGGTCTGGGCGGCAGGCGTCAGGGACGGCAGCACACCTCGGACCGTGGCCACCAGAGTGTCGGCCCGCAGGCCGTTGCCGCTGTCGTCCACGGTCCCGATTATGCCGCTTGTTCCGTCATCCCGAGTTGCTGGTCAACGCAGAGTTCCGTTGGTCATGCCGACGGGCTCCTCGGGCACGGTGACGAGGCCCAGCTCGGCCGGGGTGACGACGAGCGGGTGGTCCGGGACGACCCGCACGGTGTAGCCGAAGGCGCCCGTGTGGTCGAGCGGGACGACCCCGGTGTAGTGCGCCCGTTTGTCGTCCTCCACCGACGCCAGCTCCAGCTTCGCGTACGAGGGACGCACCAGCTCGTCGTGCGGCCCCACCTTGCCGTGGACGGCCTCGACCCGCACGTCGCCGGGCTCCAGGTCGCCGAGCGCGATCGTGGCGTGCAGCTCGATCGACGACCCGACCTCGGGCGTGTCGCCCACGCCGGCCGCCTCGGCGTGCTCGACCCTGACGCCCGGCCACGCCTTGGCCACCCGCAGCCGCCAGGCGGCGAAGGCCTTCGCCGGCGCGTACGCGTCGGCGGACAGCGCCCTGGCCGCGACCGCCGCCGGGTTGTACAGGCCGACGACGTAGTCGCGCAGCATGCGCCCGGCGAGCACCTTCGGCCCGAGCGAGGCCAGCGTGTGCTTGACCATCTCCATCCACCGCCGGGGCAGCCCGTCGCCTGGCCGGTCGTAGAACCGGTCGGACACCTCGTGCTCGATCAGGTCGTAGAGCGCGGCGGCCTCCAGCTCGTCGCGGCGGTCGGTGCTGGCCACGCCGTCCGCCGTGGGGATCGCCCAGCCGTTGGAGCCGTCGTACCACTCGTCCCACCAGCCGTCGCGGATCGACAGGTTGAGACCGCCGTTGAGCGCGGACTTCATGCCGGACGTGCCGGACGCCTCCAGCGGGCGCAGCGGGTTGTTCAGCCAGACGTCGCAGCCCTGCACCATGAGCTGCCCGAGCGCCATGTCGTAATCGGGCAGGAAGACGATGCGGTGCCGGACCTTCTGCTGGTCGGCGAACTTGACGATCTGCTGGATGAGCTTCTTGCCGCCCTCGTCGGCCGGATGGGCCTTGCCCGCGATCACGATCTGGACCGGCTTGTCCGGGTCGAGCAACAGCTCGGTGAGCCGTTCGGGGTCGCGCAGCATGAGCGTGAGCCGTTTGTAGGAGGGGACGCGCCGGGCGAACCCGATGGTCAACACGTCCGGGTCGAGCGCCTCGTCGATCCAGCCCAGCTCGGCGTCGGAGGCCCCGCGTTCGCGCCACGACCGGCGCAGCCGCGCGCGGGCGCCCTCGACGAGCCGCCCGCGCAGCGTTCCCCGGATCTGCCAGATGTCGGCGTCGGAGATCTTCTGGATGTCGTCCCAGCCGCGGGCGCGTTCGATCAGCGAGGGCAGCTCGCGGTCGGCCAGCTCCATGAACTCGCGACCCACCCAGGTCGGGGCGTGCACGCCGTTCGTGATCGAGCCGATCGGCACCTCGTCCAGATCGAAGCCCGGCCAGAGGTCCTTGAACATCTCCCTGCTGACCTCACCGTGCAGCCGCGAGACGCCGTTGACGCGCTGGGCGAGCCGCATGCCCATGACGGCCATGTTGAACCGGCCGGGGTCGGACTCCGCGCCCAGCGCCAGGATGCGGTCGACGGGCACGGTCGGCCAGGCGTTCGAGCCGCCGAAGTGCCGCTCGATCATCTCGACGGGGAACCGGTCGATCCCGGCGGGCACGGGCGTGTGCGTGGTGAACACCGTGCCGGCGCGCACCGCCTCCCACGCCTCGTCGAAGGAGAGCCGCGCCTCGGTCAGCTCGCGGATGCGCTCGAGGCCGAGGAATCCGGCGTGGCCTTCGTTGGTGTGGAACACCTCGGGCTCGGTATGCCCGGTGATCCCGCAGTACGCCCTGATGGCCCGCACGCCGCCCACGCCCAGCAGCAGCTCCTGCATGAGCCGGTGGTCGGTGCCGCCGCCGTAGAGCCGGTCGGTGACGTCTCGGGCCGCGGTGTCGTTGTCGGCCACGTCGGAGTCGAGCAGCAGCAACGGCACCCGGCCCACCTGCGCCACCCACACCTGGGCGTGCAACACGCGGTCGTCCGGCAGCCCGATGCGGATCTTGACCGGCGTGCCGTCGGCGTCCTTGAGCAGGCTGAGCGGCAGCCCGCCGGCGTCGAGCGACGGGTAGTGCTCCTGCTGCCAGCCCTCGGGCGACAACGACTGCGTGAAGTAGCCGTGGCGGTAGAGCAGGCCGACCGCGAGGATCGGCACGCCGAGATCGCTGGCGGCCTTGAGGTGGTCTCCGGCGAGGATGCCGAGACCGCCCGAGTATTGGGGCAGGGCCGCGGCGATGCCGTACTCGGGGGAGAAGTACGCGATGGCGCGCGCGGCGTCGGGCAACGTCTGGTACCAGCGCGGCGAGATCATGTATTCGCGCAGGTCGTCCGCGGCGTCGGCGAGGCGGCGCAGGAAGCGGCGGTCGGCGGCCAGCTCGGACAGCCTGGCGGGGGTCACCGCGCCGAGCAGGGCGACGGGGTCGTGCCCGACCCGCTCCCAGAGGCCGGAGTCGACCTCGGAGAAGAGGTCCATGGTCTCCGGGTGCCATGACCAGCGGAGATTGTGCACGAGCTCGCCGAGGGCGGCCAGCTCCGCGGGCAGGACGGTGCGGACGGTAAACCGGCGGATTGCTCTCACGTTTCTGCACCCTACGGGCTAGGAGGGACCTCTCAGTCCTTCACCCTCATGATGACCGTTCAAACCCCTTCCAGGAACAAGCATGAAGAGGCACCATTGGGGCAACTTTCCTCTTTGTTGGCCCTCCCACGGACACACTCGGGAGGTCTATCCGCTGCTGTCCAGAAATAACGTGCAAGGATCGTTACTGCCAGGGTGGCCGCCTCCAGCGGATCACCGGCGCGCGTGCATCCACGGAAAGCCTCCGGCGGCACCGAGTGTGTCGCCGCAAACCCTTGAATGCGATGATCGGACGAATTCCCATCACGGACATCTCCCCTGTCGTCGACTGCGGGCAGTGGCCCGCCAAGGCGGTCGCCGGCGAGACCTTCGAGGTCTCGGCGACCGTCTTCAGAGAAGGCCACGACGCCGTGGCCGCGGGTGTGGTGCTGACCTCGCCCGACGGGCAGCGCGGGCGGCTGAGACCGATGCGCGAGCTGGCGCCGGGCACCGACCGCTGGGGCGTGGAGGTGTGCCTGCCGGCCGAGGGCGACTGGCTGTTCCGCGTGGAGGCGTGGAGCGATCCGATCAGCACGTGGCTGCACGACGCCGAGATCAAGATCCCGCGCGGGATGGACGTCGACCTCATGTGCGAGGAGGGCGCCCGGCTGTTCGAGCGGGCCGCGAGGGCCGTACGCGTGGCCGACTGCGCGAATGACCGCCCTGCCCAGGAGGGCCAGGCCGGCGCGAACGGGCAGCGCAGGCACAACGGCAACGGCGAGAGCGCGTGCGGGCACCGCGCGGCGCTGCTGTCGATCGCCGCCACGCTGCGGGACGACAACCTCGATCCGCGGGCGCGGTTGTCGATCGCCCAGCTTCCCGAGACCGCCGCGCTGCTGCAGGCGCACCCGTTCCGCGAGCTGGTGACCAGGTCCAGCTCGCACAAGGTCAGGGTCGACCGGCGCAGGGCGCTCTACGGCTCCTGGTACGAGTTCTTCCCCCGGTCGGAGGGGGCGATCGTCGACGAGTTCGGCGTCAGCAAGTCCGGCACCTTCCAGTCCGCCGCCAAGCGGTTGCCCGCGATCGCCGGGATGGGCTTCGACGTGGTCTACCTGCCGCCCGTCCATCCGATCGGCACGACGTTCCGCAAGGGGCGCAACAACACGCTGAGCCCCGAGCCCGACGATCCGGGCTCGCCGTGGGCGATCGGGTCGGAGGACGGCGGCCACGACGCCGTCCATCCCGATCTGGGCACGCTGGAGGACTTCGACGAGTTCGTCGGCCGGGCCAGGGAGCTCGGCATGGAGGTGGCGCTCGACTTCGCGCTGCAGTGCTCGCCCGACCACCCCTGGGTGAAGGAACATCCGGAGTGGTTCACGATCAGGGCGGACGGGTCGATCGCGTACGCCGAGAACCCGCCGAAGAAATATCAGGACATCTACCCGATCAACTTCGACAAGGACCCGGAGGGCGTCTACGCCGAGGTCAAGCGGGTGCTGCTGCACTGGATGCGCCACGGCGTGCGGATCTTCCGGGTGGACAACCCGCACACGAAGCCGGTGGTGTTCTGGGAGCGGCTGCTGGCCGACATCCACACGACCGATCCGGACGTGATCTTCCTGTCGGAGGCGTTCACCCGGCCCGCCATGATGCGCGCACTGGCCAAGACCGGCTTCCACCAGTCGTACACGTACTACACGTGGAAGAACTCGAAGTACGACGTGGAGAGCTACCTGGCGGAGCTGGCCCACGAGACCTCGCACTATCTGCGGCCGAACCTGTTCGTCAACACGCCGGACATCCTGCACGAATATCTGCAGCACGGCGGCATGCCGGCGTTCAAGATCAGGGCGGTGCTGGCCGCGCTGACGTCGCCGGCCTGGGGGGTCTACTCCGGGTATGAACTGGGGGAGAACGTACCGGTACGCCCGGGTAGCGAAGAATACCTGGATAGCGAAAAATATCAGTACAAGCCTCGCGATTGGGTCACAGCTGAACGCGAGGGACGTAGTCTGGCTCCCTTCATCACTCACCTGAATTTGTTTCGAAGAGCGCATCCGGCACTGCAGGAATTGCGTAACCTACGGTTCCACAGGGTCGATCAACCGGACATCGTTTGCTTCTCGAAACGGCTACCCGGCGCCTATGACACGGCCACACGAAGGCACGGGCTGGGCGACGTCGTACTGGCGGTCATCAACTTGGATCCACACCACACCCACGAGGCCACCGTAGATCTCGACCTGCCCGCCATCGGTCTCGACTGGAACGCGGAGTTCGTCGTCGACGACGAGTTGTCGGGCGAGTCGTACCGCTGGAGACAGAGCAACTATGTACGCCTCGACCCCCACATCCAGCCTGCCCATATTCTCACCGTACGAGCCGCGCCACGGTAGAACTGAATTCAGCGGGGAGTCTTCAACGTGTGTGACAGCGCCTCCCTCATGAGCACCCTGCGAGGCGGCTCATGAGCATCACACCCATTCCCAACACTTTTGACGAGGAGAAGCCGCGCGATCCCTACTGGTACAAACGCGCGGTCTTCTACGAGGTCCTCATCAGGGGCTTCGCCGACTCCAACGGCGACGGGACCGGCGACGTCCGCGGGCTCATCAGCCGCCTCGACTATCTGCAGTGGCTCGGCGTCGACTGCCTGTGGCTGCTGCCGCTCTACGAGTCGCCGCTGCGTGACGGCGGCTACGACATCGCCGACTTCATGAAGATCCTTCCCGAGTTCGGGGATCTGGGTGACTTCGTGAAACTCGTGGACGAGGCACACAAACGCGGCATGCGCGTCATCGCCGACCTCGTCATGAACCACACCAGCGACGCCCACCCCTGGTTCCAGGCGTCGCGGCACGACCCCGAGGGCCCGTTCGGCGACTTCTACGTGTGGTCCGACACCGACGAGAAATACCAGGACGCCCGGATCATCTTCATCGACACGGAGACGTCCAACTGGACCTACGACCCCGTGCGCGGCCAGTACTACTGGCACCGGTTCTTCCACCACCAGCCCGACCTCAACTACGAGAACCCGGCCGTGCAGGACGCGATGCTGGAGGTGCTGCGGTTCTGGCTGGACCTGGGCATCGACGGGTTCCGGCTGGACGCGGTGCCGTACCTCTTCGAGGAGGAGAACACCAACTGCGAGAACCTGCCGAGGACCCACCAGTACCTCAGGCGGATCAGGTCGGAGGTCGACCGCCTCTTCCCCGACCGGGTGCTGCTCGCCGAGGCCAACCAGTGGCCGTCGGACGTCGTGGAGTATTTCGGCGACCCGGTGGGCGGCGGGGACGAATGCCACATGGCCTTCCACTTCCCGTTGATGCCGCGGATCTTCATGGCCGTACGCAGAGAATCGCGCTACCCAGTCTCCGAAATTTTGGCTCAAACGCCGAAAATCCCGGAGAATTGCCAATGGGGCATCTTCCTCCGCAACCATGACGAGCTCACGCTCGAAATGGTCACGGACGAGGAGCGCGACTACATGTACACCGAATACGCCAAAGACCCCCGCATGCGGGCAAATGTCGGCATTCGTCGCCGCCTGGCCCCCCTGCTGGAGAACGACCGCAACCAGATCGAATTGTTCACCGCGCTGCTCCTGTCGTTGCCGGGCTCCCCGGTGCTCTACTACGGCGACGAGATCGGCATGGGCGACAACATCTGGCTCGGCGACCGCGACGGCGTGCGCACCCCCATGCAGTGGGACCCCGACCGCAACGCCGGCTTCTCCGACTGCGACCCCGGGCGGCTCTACCTGCCGGTCATCATGGACCCGATCTACGGCTACCAGGCCATCAACGTCGAGGCCCAGCAGAAGAACGCCGGCTCGTTGCTGCACTGGACCAAGCGCATGATCGAGATCCGCAAGCGGCACCCGGTCTTCGGCCTCGGCGGCTACGCCGAGCTCAACTCCTCCAACCCCAGCGTGCTGGCGTTCGTGCGCGAGCTGGGCGACGACCGCATGTTGTGCGTGAACAACCTGTCGCGCTTCCCGCAGCCGGTCGAGCTCGACCTGCGCAGGTTCGTCGGCGTCTCTCCCGTGGAGACGATGGGCGGGGTCCCATTCCCGGCAATTGGCGAACTTCCGTATCTTTTGACGCTTCCAGGGCATGGGTTCTACTGGTTCACGCTCCCGCCGGCCGTCATCCAGGAGGAGTAGGACGTGCTTGACGAGCTCCTTGCCACATGGATCGACCGCCAGCGTTGGTTCGGTGGCAAGGGGCGCCCGATCGACGCTCTGTCGATCGACTCGGACGTCGAGCTGGCCCCCGGGCTCCGGCATCTGATCGTCGCCGTCTGGCAGGAGGGCTCGCGCGACCGCTACCAGGTGCTCCTCGGGGAGCGCCACTCGCTCCCCGACCGGCTCGCCCACGCGCTGATCGGCACGGTCGGCGACGTCCACCTCTACGACGCCGTACACGACTCCGAACGCACCGACTGGCTGCTCGACGGGATGGCCCGCGGCGAGGACCGCAGCGGGCTGCGCATGCGCCACGTCCCCGGCGCCGCCATCGACACCGAGCCGCGCAGCATGGTGCTGAGCGCCGAGCAGTCCAACACCTCACTGGTGTACGGCGACGCCTACATCTGCAAGTTGTTCCGCCGGCTCATCCCCGGAGTCAACCCCGAGCTGGAGATCGTCAACGCGCTCGCCGCCAGGAACGCGCCGCACATCGCGCAGCCGTACGGGTGGATCGAGACCGACCTCGACGGCACCGGCACCACGCTCGCGTTCATGCAGGAGTATCTGTCCACCGCGAACGACGGCTGGGACCTCGCCCTGGCCAGCGTGCGCGACCTGTACGCCTCGCTGCCCGAGATCCCCGCGTCCGAGGTCGGAGGGGACTTCGCCGCCGAGTCTATGCGGCTCGGCGCGGCCACCGCCCGCGTGCACCGCGAGCTGGCCGCCGCCTTCCCCACGGACGTCATCGAGACGCACGAGGTCAAGCGCATGGCCGAGGGCTTCAGACGCCGGCTCGGCCGCGCCGTGGCCGAGGTGCCCGCGTTGCGCCCCCACGTGCCCGGCATCGAACACGCCTGCCACCAGGTGGAGCTGCTCACCAACGAGGTGCCCGTGCAGCGGGTTCACGGCGACTACCACCTGGGCCAGGTGATGCGCACCACGACGGACTGGGTGGTGCTGGACTTCGAGGGCGAGCCGGGGCAGCCGCTGGCCGAGCGCAGGGCGCTGTCGTCGCCGCTGCGCGACGTGGCGGGAATGCTGCGCTCGTTCGACTACGCGGCCAGGCACCTGCTGGCCGGCCACTCCGAGGCCGACGACCTTGAGCCGCGGGCCCAGGAGTGGGCCGACCGCAACAGGGCCGCGTTCCTCGATGGATATGCCGAGGGCGGCGGCGTGATCAACCGCGGGGACGCCGTGCTGCTGCGGGCGTTCGAGTTGTCGAAGGCCGTGTACGAGGTCGTCTACGAGGCCCGCAACCGGCCCACATGGCTGCCGATCCCCTTGGCCGCCTTCCGCCCCCGCTAGCCCCGTTTTCCGCACGTCGGGTTGATTGAAGATCGTCGGGTTTGCTGTGGTGATCGTCGTCGCGGTATGACCTGGCAGATGAGGCAGCGTGCGCAGTGGGGCCAGGCCAGTGTCGAGAAGATGCTCGGAGCATTACCGGTGGTGGCCGCGTTCTGCTCGCGGCTGCGGATCCGGGAGCTGGTGGATGCGGCTTGTCC